>DDCX01000044.1 GCA_002336475.1 Flavobacteriales bacterium UBA1995
ACCGTGCCGTCGTGCTTCACACAGATGTGGTCCACGAAGAACTGTTGTCCGCCGATTTCGAGCTTCTGTACGTTTCCGGTCAGCACCACCGTGCCGGTTTGGTAGCCGGGATAGGCCGAGGTGGTGACCGACATGGTCACGCCGGGTGCCACAGCAGTAGGCATGGTTTCCAGCTCGCCGGTGAGCAGGGCGTGTCCATTGACCTGGAGGTTCTCGATTCCAGCTCCGTCAAAGAACACAAAGCTGACCTCATTGACATTCGGAAAGGCCGACATGTCATAGACAGCGAGGATGTTGCTGGTGGTCAACACTTGCCCCGATCCTACTGTGGGAAGGGCTGAAGTCACAGCGGCCGACCCATAGGTGGCGCCAAACCCGTCAAAGAACATCTCAAACCCGAGTTGGATGTTGTCTTCGTTTGCAATGTAAGTGCCGGGTGTGCTCGGTGGAAGTGCACCCGTGGCCATCAAGTCATGTGAGAATACCGCATCACACGTCGTGTCCACGGTTGCAAAAGGAGGCACAATGACGATGCCCGGAATGAAGATGTCCGTCGTGATGATGCCTGGGCTGAGGGTGCCTGGTGCAAAATCCGCGAGGGTCTCACCATTCAAGCTGAGTTGAATGCCAGAGTTGTCATAGGCCCCGTAGCAGTCGACATCCCAAGAGAAAGTATAGTGGCCTGGCGCCAAGGCAACGCTGCCGCTGTTGGACGTGGGGACACCTTCTGCAGGGCCATCGGCCATACTTCCTGTGGCGACCACGTTGCCGCCTACATCGCTGATGCTCCATGGACCGGAACCGTCACCGTAACCATCGAAGTAGTCAATCACAAGGGGTTCCGCGTTGGCGCTGGGACTGTTGGGTTCGAGCACCGCATCGGTCAACAGTGCTGTGCCCGAGAAAGTGAAGGGCGTCCATTCGCTCATGGGGAACTCTTCTTCCTGCTCAAAAAGCGGGGCGGTATTGAAGACCTCAAGGGTGACCTGAGTCAGGTAGTTGTAGTTGTCGGGGCAGACTTGGCCGGTCTCTGCTATGAGAATAGAAGTGTTCTCTGAAAGTGCGAAGCGGGCAGATCCCAACAGGCCATTGTCGTAGAATTGGTTGTCTTCCAGGCTTCCGTTATCGTCAGACAGGCAAGGGTTTGGCCCGGATGTGAAGAAAGATGTTTCACCGGGTCCAGCGGACCCGCTGAGGTTCCAAGTATTGAATCCCACGCCCTCCAGAACAGGATCGAGCAGGATGAGGTCGGTGAAGCTCAGGTCCGATCCGGTGGGGGCGGGGTCGGGTCCGAGGTAGGTGTCGCCCGGGATATAGGCGGAAGCCAACTGGACTTGAGGAAGCCCCCCCACCATGATGGCATTGGGGCCCGCGGCGAGCGCGGCTGCTTGCCAGTACAAGGGGCCTGTCGTGTCGTCTTCGCAGTAATTGACCGCATGGGTCAATGCAGCATTGAGGAAGTAGCCACATTCGTCACTGGCTGAATAGCTCCCGTAGGAGGTGCCGTTGGTGAGGTATGCCGCCTGATCGGCGAAGTCCTCACCGTCGAGGAAAGCCGAGATAAATGCAGCAGCATCGCCGCCACCGGGGAAAGCCGAATTGAAGACCGTCACTTGCGTTGTGGATTCTATGGATTCGGGCAATTCATTCGCCTCGATGGAGCAGGTGGATTGATGGAAGGAAAGGTCGGGAAGCAGTGCTGCTGCGAGATCAAAAGGAATGGGCTCGAGGGTGAGGCATGTTTCACTGTCGCAGACTTCATAGCAGGGGTCGCCTCCCGATGCCAGCTCTCCCTCTTCATAGATTTTGAGGCAGGCCTTCTTGAAGAAGGTAAACCCTGAGAAACATTTGATGATGGACATGGGCATGTCCAGATTGAGGGGCATGGTTGTGCCATCGCTGAAGCAGACTTCAGCATCGTAATCGGCTTCGCTTAGAGCGAACAGGGCCATGTCGAATGTAATGGCCGCACGTGTCCCGGTCATGCCTCCCCAGCAGCCCTCACCGCAGTAAAGCCACATGTCCATGCCGATGGCCCCCACGTCACACGGAGGAGTTCCACAATCTTCTACCGTCACCGTCGTATTGGCGTTGACAGTGGTAGAGGGGTCCCAAATGCAGTAGGTTTCCAATTCGACCGAATAGGTTCCTGGACTCCCATACGAGTGGATAGGGGGGTTATTGAGGTTTGTGCCCGTCAATGGGGCCGAACCGTCACCAAAATCCCAAGTGTAATGGACGTCAGCAGGGATGGTCGTTCCGTTCAGTGCTTCAAAGTCGACATCGAGACAGTTGATGGTAGTGGCAATAAAGTCGGGCAAGGAACACAACGGAGTGCTCAGTTGACCGCAATCCAGCGCATCCAAGGCAATGGACGAGATGCCCAGCGAGTCTCCCAGCAGTGACAAAGACGTGGGAACCGGATCAGGAATGTCGAAATACGGAATGCCCTCGGGAGTGATCACCTCTGTGATGGACACCGCTTCACAAGGGCCGAAAGTTCCTCCGTAGTTGGTGGGAATGATGTCGAGGTCAAATCGATTGGGAGAGAAGGTGCGCTCACGGTATCCCGTGAGGAGAAGGTCAATGTTGGGGTCGTTGCCTGCCTCCAGAGTGAACATCTCTGGGTGGTAGACATACGGCTGCCAGCGGTCCTGTGGAAAGGGGGCATAAGCCCAATTGTTCACGGTTTCTCCAGCCCCTTTCGATGGGACGCGAAAAGCGATGAGGTCATCGAAGATCATGCCCTGGTCTTGGAGGGATCCCCCGAGGCGGAATGGGATGTTGCCGAGTTGTGCGGTACCTGAGGCGTCCGTCCACGGGTGCTCATGGAGGTAACCGCCAAGTATGAAGTTCTGTCCATCCGTGGCTTCGAGGTCGAAGGCTTTGATGATTTCCATTTGGCTGTCCGGCAGGGTGACGTCGACAGAGTAGCTGGACTGTGTGAATCCTGAAGTCGGGTCCAAGGTGGAGATGGACATCCGCTGATTCTTGAGGTGATTCAGTGCCAGAATCAATGGCTGGTTTGGAATCGCAAGGATATCGGCGGCTACAACACCGTCGTCCTGCCCTGTTCCCACAGCTTCCCAATAGCTTCTGCCCCAATCGTAGTTGCCGTTGTATTTGATTCTGGCCACCAGGGCGCCTTGTTCATTTTGTCCATTCACCGCGTATTGATTCGTCGATCCAATGACAAGCATGCCCGAGCCGTCATTGACCACCTTGCCGAGAAAGTCGCAGTCTGAACCACCGTTGTTAGAGTCGAAGTCGAGCGCACCCAGGAGGCTGAATCCCGACGGTCCGATCAATGAACGCAGGTACAACCCTTTGTGAGCTCCTGATGTAGATGTGACATCGCCGGTCCATCCCACACAGGCGATGTGCATCTGGTTTTCGTACATGTAGAAATCCAGGCCCAACAATCGCGAATCAAGCGGGATTTGAGGGTTGGCGCTGCTCAACATGTAGTAGTCAAGCAGGACTCCTGTGCCCGCATCAATCATGATCATGATGGCTCGGTCGCTAAAGGTTCCCGTCATGGAAAGTCGGATGTGACCCACTGCAGCGATGGTTTGGCCACTGGTGCCCGGCACGACTTTCATGTCTGAAATTCTGAGCAGGTAGTTGGAGAAGTATTCCTTTTCCCACAGGAGCGTGCCATCTTCCTTTTGACGGATGATGATGGAGCTGCCTTGCGGGGTATTGGTTGTGGCCCCGGAAGACCCCAGCCCCAAATCGTAGTGGGACACCGCTGCAATCACACGTTCAGTACCCCAATTGGAATCCACGAGGATATGGCTGTGGTCGATGTGCTCTGGGTGGTGATAAGCCCATTCTTGTTGGGCCAAACAGGCAGACGTCAGCGCGAGAAAGAGGAGGGAAGAGGCAATCTTCCTGA
>DDCX01000051.1:0-7642 GCA_002336475.1 Flavobacteriales bacterium UBA1995
CGTTACCAAGTGGGCGGTTGGAACAAGCTTTCTGATGACCAGCAGAAGCTGGCATATTGCCTGACCCAAGCAGGATTGAGCGGCCGTGACATGATGTACGATCAGAACAACCGGTACAACCTGCAGGTCCGCCACATGTTGGACGAGGCACATCGGAATTTCTCTGGAGACCGTTCCACAAAAGGGTGGCAGCGGTTCCACACTTTTGCCAAGCGCGTGTGGTTTTCCAATGGCATTCATCACCACTATTCCAATGCCAAGCTGATGCCCGAGTGTGGCCGGCCTTACTTTGAGTATGTGCTGGAAAACAGTGGGTTAGAGGGTGGTGCTGGAAGTGCAGAGGTGCTGGACATGCTGTATGACCCAACCCGTGAAGCCAAGAAGGTGGAGCTCGATGCGACCAAGGGCCTGGTGGAATCAAGTGCCATCAATTTTTATGCGCCCGACGTCAGTACCGAAGAAGCGCAAGCCTTCTTTGCCAATTACGCTGTTGACCGCAACAAGCCCGTCGAGAAGGGGTTGAACAGCCGCCTCGTCAAGGATGCCGATGGCAAAGTTGTAGAGGAGGTGTACAAAGTGGGCGGACTGTATGGTGAAGCCTTGGAGCAGGTTTGCTTCTGGTTGGAAGAAGCCCAGAAGTACGCCGAGAATGACAAGCAGGGCGCCGCCCTCCGCCATTTGGTGGACTACTACCGGACCGGCGATTTGGAAAAGTGGAGCCTTTACAACATCAATTGGGTGCGTGATACTGAAGGCGACATTGATTACATCAATGGATTCGTTGAAGTCTACAACGACCCCCTTGGGTTCACCGGTAGCTATGAAACGGTGGTCCAGATCAAGGACTTTGAGGCCTCAGAGCGCATGGCGGTCATGATGGACAATGCCCAGTGGTTTGAGGACAACATGCCCTTCATGGACGAGCACAAGAAAGAAAAAGTGGTCGGCATCACCTACAATGTGGTCAACGTCGTGGGCGAAGCAGGAGATGCTTCTCCCAGCACTCCGATTGGAGTCAACCTGCCGAATGCCAACTGGATTCGCACCATGCACGGCTCAAAGAGCGTGAGCTTGGGTAACATCATCGATGCCTACGACAAAGCAGGAGGCAGCGGCATCACCGATGAGTTTGCCTTTGACGATGTAGAAAAGGCCCGTGCCCGTGCACACGGCAGCTTGGCAGGCAAAATTCACACGGCATTTCACGAGGTCATTGGTCATGCCAGCGGCAAACTCGAGTCTGAGGTCGAAGAGCCAGCAAGCACCCTCAAAGAGTATGCAAGCACAATGGAAGAGGGCCGGGCTGACCTGGTGGCTTTGTATTTCATGTTGGACGAAAAGCTCATCGAGTTGGAACTCGTTAAGAACTTGGAGACAGGCCGGTGCGAATACGACAGCTACATCCGGAACGGAATGCTGACGCAATTGCGCCGTTTGGATTTGGGTGAGAACATCGAGGAAGCCCACATGCGCAACCGCGCTTGGGTGAGCCATTGGGTGGTTGAACAGGCTGCGGCAGACAACAGCATCCGTGAGATCAGCCGGGAAGGAAAAACGTTCTATAACATTGAGGACTACGACCGTGTGCGCGCCTTGTTTGGCGAGCTTCTCCGCGAAGTACAGCGCATCAAGTCCCAAGGCGATTACGCGGCAGCCAAGGCCTTGGTCGAAGGCTATGGTGTCCAAGTCGACCCCAACATCCACCAAGAGGTGCTCACCCGCTCTGAGGCGCTGGGGATTGCACCTTATGGCGGCTTCATCAACCCTCAATTGGAGGCTGTAACCAATGAAGCAGGTGACATTGTGGAGGTCAACTTGACCTATCCTGATGATTTTACTGAGCAGATGCTCGGATATGACGATAAGTACAACTTCTTGCCCCTCAAGAATTGATGCAGGAAACTGAAGCCAGCCCCAAGGGCCAATCATTGGAGGAGCGTAAACTGGCTTTGATGGAGGCCGTGTTGCTCTTGGAGCAAGAAGAGGATCTGGCTGTGCTGGAGACCTCGGTCATAGCATTGCAGGAAAGCATCCGTGCCAGGCAATTGGTGATTGGGTATCTGCCCAATGGGAATGTGGTGCTCAAGCAACGCTTTCTCGATCGACTACGTCATACCCTACAAGACATCAAACACGATGAATTCGTCACGCTTCCAGAACTCGAGCAGCGCGCTGCAGATTGGTAACCTCAGGAAGGCCTGTCAATGGATGGGCACAGTGGCCTTGGTGGTGTTTTGCCTCTCGGTTTCTGCCCAGACGCCATGCGAAAACGGCATGGCAGGTCAGTATCCATGTGAGGGTTTGGACTTAATGAGCGTGCGCTCCTTTGAAGAGCTGGGGGGAACCCCACCGGGCAACGGCAATGATTGCTGGGGTTGGTCGAGGGATGGCCGTGAATTCGTCCTGTTTGGGCGAAGCGATGGCACCTCAATTGTTGAAATAACCGATCCTGTCAACCCTGTCATGCTGGGGAACGTCCCCACGGCATCTGTCCCCAGTTTGTGGCGCGACATCAAGGTTGTGGATGATGTGGCCTACATCGTGAGTGAAGCAGGTGAACACGGCATTCAGGCCATTGATCTCGACCAGGTTTTGACCATGGAGCCCATGTCTGAAGTGCCTTTAATATCGTGGTATACAGGGTTTGGGGGCGCACACAACATCGCAGCCAATCCTGAAACCGGCTTTGTTTATGGGGTAGGGACGGACACCTTCAATGGGGGATTGCACGTCGTAGATGTAGCCAACCCTTCAGTTCCCACTTTGGCAGGATCTTGGGAAGAAGCCTACATCCACGATGCCCAAATCGTGGTGTACAACGGTCCTGATCCTGACTACGTGGGCAAGGAAATTGCATTCGCTTTTAGCGGATTTAGTGGGTTCTTCATTGTGGACGTGGAAGACAAAACAGACTGTCAAACCATCTCTTTCTTAGGCGATGAAAGTTGGGTCTACACACACCAAGGTTGGTTGACTGAAGACCAGCGTTTTGTATTGCTCAACGATGAAATGGACGAGGTTTCTGGGATTGCAGAGCAAACACGAACGTGGGTGCTGAATGTTCAAGACTTGGACAACCCTCAAATTGTCGGTTTTTACGAAGGGCCACTTTCGGTCACCGATCACAACCTCTACACCCACGAGGGTTTAGTCTATGAAGCCAATTACTATGCGGGGGTGCAAGTGTTGGACATCATCAACCCAGAGGCGCTGGAGTTCGAACAGGTGGCGTTTTTTGACACCAATCCGTTCAGCAACCAGGGGGGCACCAGTGGTGGAGCTTGGAACGTATATCCTTACTTCGAGAGTGGAAATATTGCCATCAGCACGCAGAGCCACCTCTTCGTGGTGGCGCCCTCGGCCACTGTTTCAGCGGTGACAGAATCGCCCGAGGCATCTGCCTTGGACTTGCGAATGGGTGAAGGTGTCATCCACACGATGTATACCTCGGCCGAGCGTCAAACCTTGCAAGTGTTTGATGCGATGGGCCGGCTTCGTGCCGAATGGCCCACATGGCCTGACATGGCCATGACCTGGGTGGTCTCAGATTGGGATCCTGGAGTGTATGTGGTCCGGGGTCGTGACGGCGTGCAAGCGCGTTTTGTCCTCGACTAAAGCAGGCTGGATCACACCGAGGCCATGGCTTCTCTGAGCCTGTCCACCAGCACAGTGCCATCGATCCGAGAGGTGATTTTGCCCTCTTTTGCCAATGAGTAAGTGCCCGTTTCTTCGCTCAAGACAAGGGCGACAGCATCGGTTTGCTCGCTGATGCCGAGTGCCGCCCTGTGCCGCGTGCCATATTGAGCGGGGAGGTCTATCCGACCTGTTACTGGCAGAATGCCTCCCGCCCAAGTGATCCGATCTCGGTCGAGGCAAGCTGCGCCATCGTGCAAGGGGCTCGCTTTTTCAAAGAGGGCCACAATCAATCCGGAAGACAATTTGGCGTCCAGGGGGCGCATTCCGGCTGCTACCGGGCTGGGGTCGGCGTCGCGTTTTAACACGAGCAACGCCCCAAGACCGCGCTTTCGGCATTCTTCAAGTCCATCGCGAAGGGCTTCCCAGGTCGCATCGCGGTCCGTTTGTACATGGGTCCTACCAAAGATGTTTTGGACCCAAGGAGGTGCCCCAGAGAGCAGCTGCCGGTTGCCGATGAGCAACAGAAATTGACGCAGTTCTTGCTGGAATACGATGAGCAACGCGATGACACCAACTCCAATGAACTGTCCCAGCACTTCGGCCAGCATGCGCATCTGCAGGGCGTCCACAATTTGATAGACCAAATAGATGGCCAGAATGCCCAGGAAAATGCGAATTGCGGCTGTTCCTCGTGTCAACCGGTACAGCTGATAAAGGATCGCGGCTACAGCGAGGATGTCCAGCACCTGCCAGGGCCCGAGGTAAAGTGCCGGCTGCTCAATCATCGGTATGCTGCAATCTGGACATGGTGAGTGCTTGGTGCAATTTCACGCATTCTGCCGCTTCTGCCACATCGTGGGCGCGCAGGATATGAGCCCCGCGGTCCAATGCCCAGGCATGCAAGACGGATGTGCCATTCAGGGCTTGGGCAGGAGAGGAGTCTAGAACCTTGTATATCATAGACTTGCGGCTAACGCCGGCCAGTACAGGAACACCGAGGGTGGACAATTGATGCAGGGCGTCGAGCAGTTGATAATTGTGCTCCACACTTTTTCCAAACCCGAACCCAGGATCGACGCCAAGCTGTGTTGCTCCTTTTTGCCTCAAGGCAGCCACGCGTTGCCCTAGGAATGCCAACACTTCTTCCGTGACATTCTCGTAGGACGGACGGTTTTGCATGGTGTCGGGCCTGCCTTGCATGTGCATCAGAATGTAGGGCACGTTGCGCTCTGCCACGAGGTCTTCCATGGCAGGGTCCAAAACCCCAGCTCCAATGTCATTGACAAGGTCTGCACCTGCATCGAGGGCCCTTGAAGCGACTTTGGCGTGGAAGGTATCCACACTGATGGGGTGGTCGGGCAGCACTGAGCGGACTTCCTCGATGGCGGGCAGTATGCGGTCACATTCGGTCTGGATGCCGACAGTTTCGGCACCGGGTCGGGTGCTTTGGCCGCCAATGTCGAGGATATCAGCGCCATCTGCCACCATTTTCAAGGCGGTTTCAGCAGCTTGTTGCGCCTGGCCTATGCGGCTTCCATCGAAAAAGGAGTCCGGAGTGGCGTTGATCACCCCCATGATGCGGGGCACCTTGAAATCAAGGGTCCGGCCCTCAAATTCAAAAGCTGGGGGAGTTGTGCGTCCAAACATGGCTGTTGTAAGAGCTACAAAGGAAAGGTGGCGGCGGAAACAGACCTTCGACTGTGGGAAAATGATGGCAGATGGAGGCACATCATGTGAAGGATGCAGCCGATTGGTCTCCAAATTGCTGCTTCTATGAGCAGCCAACACTCGACCCCCGATTCCGAAGGCGACCTGGGCCTCACGCTGACCCAGTATGATGGGCAAGTGGCCGCATGTCGCGCGCTATTCTTGGACAAGATGCACGATTATGGGACGGCTTGGCGGGTGCTCAGACCGTCGTCCTTGACCGACCAGCTGTTCATCAAGGCCCAACGCATTCGAACCCTCCAAGAAGGAGCAACCCAGAAAGTAGACGAGGGCATCAAGCCCGAATTCGTTGCCATTGTGAATTACTGTATGATGGCCCTGATTCAACTGGACTTGCCGGAAGACAGTCCCATGGAACTGCCCGCGGATGAGGCGACGGCTTTGTTTGACCGCGCCCTTATGCAAACCCGGGACTTGATGACGCGCAAGAACCACGACTATGGGGAAGCATGGCGCGACATGCGGGTCTCCAGCCTGACCGATTTGATTTTGATGAAGTTGCTGCGGATCAAGCAGCTCGAGGATTTGGAAGGCGGTGCCAAAGTGAGCGAGGGTGCAGATGCGGGCTACATGGATATGGCCAATTACGCCTTATTCGCCCTGATTCACTTGGAATCTGCGTAATCCACGGCGCTTCGTGTTAATCGGCGGTTAATGCGGTTCGTGCAGTCGCAAAGCGGGGCGAAATTGTACTCCGGAACAGTACCGCCATGCGCAACATCCTTTTATCCATCGCCAACTTTTGTCGGGTGCTCGTGGGCGCCTTGTTTGTCGTCTCGGGACTCATCAAGATCAATGATGCTTTGGGCTTCATGTACAAGCTCGAAGAGTATTTCGAGCCTGGTGCGTTGAACCTTGAAGCATGGGCGCCTTACGCCCTTGAGTTGGGCATGCTGGCCTCCATCGGCGAGGTGCTGCTCGGAGTGGCCTTGCTCGTGGGCGCCTTACCGAGGTTGACCACCGCATTGACCTTGGTGTTGATGCTCTTTTTTACATGGCTCACGTGGTACACCGATCACTGCGATCCTTTTGGCAGTAAAACCATCATTGAAAATGGCATTGAAGTCATCATCCCCAACCAGTGTGTGCTGAGCTGTGGATGTTTCGGTAACGCGATTCCACTCACCCCACATGAGAGCTTCATCAAAGACTTGGTACTGCTGATTTTGCTGCTGCCCGTCATGATCAGCGCTTGGACCGGAGGATACGGGCTCAACGAACGCAACCGCGCGCTCTGGATGTATGCGACCGCATTGCTCATCACTTGGATGTTTGGTGAGACCATGTTGGAATGGGGCTTTCCTACGCTCTTCTTGGCCATGGGCCTTGCTGCTGCCGAAGGGGTGCGCCGCCGTTGGAAAAAGGAGGGGCAAGAATGGGCCATGGCGGCCGGAGTGCTGCTTGTGGCCATCGGATTCCAATCCTACACGTTGCGCCATTTGCCAGCAAAGGATTACCGGCCATATGCCGTGGGGGAGGACCTCAACAGGAACATGGCCTCTGCGGACGAATTGGGGCTGGATCCGCCTGTATTTGACAAGGAAGTGCGCTTCTTTGATCCGGCCAACGGGGCGGACACGGTCGTGCTTCAATCGGCCTATATGGCGGGAAAACTGTGGCAGGACGAGGCGTTTAAAGCAGCTTACCCAGAAGCCGATTGGGATGGCGCTCGAGAGTTTAAGGTGTCCGAGGGTTACGAGCCCTTGATATTCGACTTGGATGCGACCGATGAAGCTGGAAACAGCCTGCTCGGCGAATTGCTGGGCGATGGCTACACCCTGTTGCACATATCCAAAGATTTGAAAGCTTCGGAAGCCCGGGGCCAAGCCCAGATCAATGGTCTGTTCGCCGACGCTGCCGCTCAAGGTTGGCGCACCGCGGCATTGACGCCGTCAACGGCTGAAGATGCGGCGGCATACAAAGCCCAGCACCAGGCTGGCTATGATTTCTATTCTACCGATCCTACCGAACTCAAAATCATCGTCCGCAGCAACCCGGGTATGGTGTTGCTCAAGGATGGAGTGGTCCTCGAAAAGTGGGCTTGGCGCGATTTTCCCGAAGCGTTTTCTGACCTCCAAGGAGCCCACTGATTGCGGATGAGGAGCAGCGGCGTTTGGAAGCATTGGGCACGGGGCGCTGCGGTACTCTGGGGCAGCTTCACCCTGGTCTTCCTCATATTCACGGCAGTTCCGGACCCTGCTCGGCAGTTGGCTGGACAGCAAGCAGACCCCGAAGTCATCGCAGATTTGAGGGCGCGCTTTGGCTTGGATGACCCCCC
>DDCX01000051.1:7653-21863 GCA_002336475.1 Flavobacteriales bacterium UBA1995
GGATGGGGAGCGAGGTGGCCTTCTTTGGGAGAGAGTTTTGTGCGGCCTGCCTCGGTGGGCTCACTGTTGATGCAAGCCTTGCCCGCCACGGCCCTTCTCGCTGTGTCAGCACTCCTCTTCGCAGTGGTACTGGGGCTTCCAATGGGCTTGCTTGCGGCCAGAAACCCAGGCGGCTGGTTTGACCGAATTGCAGTTGGGGGCAGCGTATTGGGCATGAGCGCTCCGTCGTTTTTCATGGCCATTTTACTGGGGTATGTCTTTGCTGTGAAATGGGGGGGATGGACCGGCCTGCCCTTGACAGGCAGCCTCTGGGACCTGAACGATCAGGGCCAAAAGACCTTGGCGATGCGCAACCTGATATTGCCTGCGGTAACGCTGGGACTCCGGCCACTGGCGGTGCTCTCACAGTTGATGCGCGGCGCAGCATTGGATGTGTTGGCAGCTCCTCATGTCCAAACAGCACGTGCTTTTGGGGCCTCCGAATCTGAAGTGATGCGCCATCATGTGCTGCGCAATGCGCTGAACCCCGTCGTTACTGCCGCCAGTGGATGGCTCGCTCAATTGCTCGCCGGGGCAGTTTTTGTGGAGTTTGTCTTTGGATGGCGGGGCTTGGGTTTCCTGCTGTTCGAGGCGTTAGAACAACAGGATTTGCCAGTGGTCATGGGAGGCGTGCTCGTGGTGAGCTTTACGTTCGTAGCGGTCAACGCTCTGGCTGACTTGACCTATCGGCTTTTGGACCCGAGGGCCACTCAGGACTGAAGCTGTGCAGTGGCCCGCACATTCAAAGCCCTCACCAGTTCCTGGATGGAAGCGTTGAAGTACCGTTTGGTCCTGTAGCTGCCCACCCATTGCAACCCTTGAATGGCATTGGTCAAAAACACTTCATCGGCGATGAGCATGTTTTGAGGCGTCAGGTTGCATTCATACACCTTCATGCCAAACTCTAAGGCGATGTTGATGATCTCTGCGCGCATGATGCCCGCCGTGGCGCCACCCTCCAATCCCGGGGTGTACAGTACCCCATTCGAAACCAAGAATAGGTTAGAGGAGGTGCTCTCGATCAGACCCATACGGTCGTTCTGGATCAAAGCGGTGTCCAGGTTTTGCTCCTGCGCCCAGAGCCCACTTTGGATGTAGATGTTTGCCGCGAGGTTCTTAAAGCGCGTCAAGTGGTTGGGCGTGCACTTCATCTCAGGGTAGATGTCCACCGAGAGCCCCTTCTCGTTGAGGCTGTAATCGGCAACGGAAATCGGCTCAGCAGTCATGACCACATCCAGGTCACTGCCCACTGGTGAGTAATAACCTGTACCTCGCCGGCTCAGGGTCATGCGGATTCGGGCACTCCCTGTGAGGCCTTCCTTTTCAAGGAGCCGGATGATGTCCTTTTTAATTTGAACCGGCGTAAACCCAAGCGGGGGGTGGATGCGGTGTGCTTTCAGGCCTTCGCGCATGCGCTCGAAGTGACTTTCCAGAAACAGGGGCAGTCCGTTCATCACGCGGATGGTCTCAAAGATCCCATCTGCATAAAGAAAGGCGCGGTTTTCCAGCGAAATTACCGGTGCGCCTTGCCCGTCGAAAGACCTGAATTCACCGTTGTAAAGGAGGTTTTGCACGGGGCAAAATTAAGGCCGACTGAGCAGCGGGACCGACCTCCAATTCAAAAGAGATGCATTCGGGGCCATGAGGACGCCGTTCGGCACACCTGCGCTGAGGGCACAATCGATGTCCCTGGCCTTGTCTCCAAACATCCAACAGCGCTGCGGATCGAGGTTGTGACGGGCGATGGCGCGTTCCACCATGAGCGATCCCGGCTTTCGGCTCAAGCTCTTACCGAAGTCAGGATGGTGGGGGCTGTAGAAGATGTCGCAGATGGGGGCTCCCTTGGACAGGGCTTCAGACTTGAGGTAATCGTGGATTTCGGCCACGGCCTCATGGGTGTATTTGCCTTTGGCAATTCCGCCCTGATTTGTGATGACAATCAACTTGAAACCCGCCTCGTACCATGCTTTCATGGCTTCTAAAGCGGTGGGCAAAATGTGAAATTCCGCGCGGCTTTTGGTGTAGTCGCCGGGGTCGTGGTTGATCACACCATCACGGTCCAATAAAATGGCGGCTCCTGTGAAGTTTGGCGGGGCTGTATCAGGCTGTGTCATGGCTCATGAAATTGGAGTTCCGGCTGGAACACTGCGGGGCAATTCTAACAGGCTCACGCTGCCCTGTTGAACAGCACCGAGGACGAGGCAGCGGCTTTGATGCTGTCCCACTTGTTTGGGCGGAAAGTTCACAACGGCCACGATTTGTTTGCCGATCAGTTCTGTCGCAGTATAGTCGGCGGCGAGTTGTGCGGTCGATTTGAGCATGCCCAGAGGGCCAAAGTCAAGCTGCAAAACGTAGGCCGGTTGGCGGGCGTTTTCCAAGGGGCTGGCACCCACTATGGTCCCCACCCGGAGGTCGCATGCGGCAAAGTCGGCGGGGCTGATGGGGGCTTTGGGTTCCATGGTTCACTCAAAATCACGCTTCGGAGCGGGAAATTAGGGGCGCGGGCCGTTTAACTTGCCCCCATGGAAGATGCTTTTCCACCGAAAGGGAAGTGGCGGGATTGGACAACGGCTGTAGAAGCACAGGCCCGTGGGACAAATCCAGCGTTGAACACGGCAATCGAGGACGAATTGGAAGTGCCGGTCTACCAACCTGCTATGCCTGTGTCCTCGGTGAGAAAACGCCCCGAAACCCCCTGGAAAATCAGAAGTACAATCGCCGATAAAAAGGGCGTCATGCCGGCTTTGGAAGGTGGGGCAGAGGTGCTGCGTTTGGTAGGTTGTACCCAACCCTCGGAGTGGCTTGAAGGGGTGGAGATGGCTTACGTGGAAATCGAATTCGAAGGTGGTGCAACGGCCGAGGAAATCGCAAAGGCCGGCCAGATGCCCATCCAAGGTGGCGTGCTGATCAATGCTTGGAACCTGTCGAAGGCAGGATCCGACGATGTGGCTTCACATGTCGCGGTGGTAGACGAGCATTGCACGGGTGACGGGTTGCTGCGAACGGTGGCGTTGCCTGACCCTAGGCTTTCGGAAGCAGGGTGGAGCACGGCTGCTTCACTCGCATTGTTGTTGCGCCGTGCTCAAGAATTGGCGCCAGCATTCAGCGGAAGTTTAGAGGGTGTGTCTTTGGACTTCTTGGTCAATGAGGACCCCATAGTGGCCTTGGCGTCTGCGGAGGCGCTGAAGCGCCTCCTGTTGCGCCATTGGCCAACATCGCAATGGCCGCGCATCACGATGACAGTGGGCCATCAAGGATTTGGATCAGGAGAAGGCAGGGAAAACCTGGTCCGACAGGCCATCCGGAGTACAGCTGCAGCCATGTCAGCCCCTGATGCCGTGGATGCCGGCAGCTCAGCATTGCCCGGTGATGTCCCTGCCGACCTCTCAGGAAAGGGAGACAAATGGGCCCGAAATATTCTGCATTTGTTGCGCGAGGAATGCGGCCTGGCTGATGGCGATGCTCTAGTGTCCCCCATGGTCGAGGCCCTCAGCACGGCATTCCTAGAAGGGGCAGACGCCTACAACAGTGTGTGGGGCTCACGGTCTGCGTTAGAAGTGCTTCAGGCAGGTTCAGAGGCCTGGACCATCCAAAAAGTGACGTTGCCTCCCAAGGACGCCATCGGGGAAGCTGCCCCCCTGTGGGAAGGGCATGGTGCTGGTGTGCCACCCTATTTGCGCGGTCCCTATGCGAGCATGTACACAAGCCGCCCATGGACCATTCGTCAATATGCGGGCTTCAGCACCGCAGCAGCGTCGAATGCATTTTATCGGCGCAACCTCGCGGCTGGCCAAAAAGGCCTGAGTGTGGCCTTTGATTTGGCCACCCATCGCGGGTACGACAGCGATCATCCGCGTGTTTCCGGGGATGTTGGAAAAGCGGGTGTGGCCATCGACAGCGTGGACGACATGATGCTCCTGTTTGATGGAATTCCTTTGGATACCATGTCGGTCTCCATGACCATGAATGGCGCTGTCTTGCCCATCATGGCGTTTTACATCGCGGCAGCTGAAGAGCAGGGCGTGGATTCACGGACACTTGCAGGTACGATTCAGAACGACATCTTGAAGGAGTTCATGGTGCGCAATACGTTCATATACCCTCCTGGGCCGAGCATGCGTATCATCAGCGACATCTTCGCCTACACGGCGCAGCACATGCCCAAGTTCAATTCTATCAGCATCTCTGGCTACCACATGCAGGAAGCAGGGGCGACACCGGAATTGGAACTGGCTTACACCATCGCCAATGGCCTTGCGTATGTCCAGGCAGGGGTAGATGCGGGCTTGGATGTGGATGATTTTGCACCCCGACTCAGCTTTTTCTGGGGCATCGGAATGGATGTCATTTCTGAGGTGGCCAAACTCAGGGCTGGCAGGCTGTTGTGGGCGCGTTGGATGGCGAGGTTCAATCCGGTAAATCCCCGCTCATCTATGCTGCGAACCCATTGCCAAACCAGCGGATGGACATTGACTGAGCAGGACCCTTTGAACAACGTGGGCCGCACGGCCATTGAAGCACTGGCTGCGGTCTGGGGAGGCACACAGAGCCTGCACACCAACTCAATGGACGAAGCCATTGCCCTTCCCACCGACGACACAGCAAAAGTGGCACGAAACACCCAGCTGATCTTGCAGAAGGAAGCGGGAACCACACGCTGGGTAGACCCGTTGGGGGGAGACATGGCGGTGGCACAACGAACCGCTGAATTGGTCGATGCTGCGGACGCCATCATCAGGGAAATGCAAGAGGCGGGCGGCATGCCCAAAGCGATTGAACAAGGGCTGCCCATGCGTGGGATTGAAACTGCTGCGGCAGAAAAGCAATCGAGAATCGATGCGGGCAACGACAAGATCATAGGCCTGAATCTATTTCCAGGGCGTGCTCCTGAGTCTATGGAAGTGTTGAAAGTGGACCACCTTGAGGTGTTGACGGGCCAAAAAGAAAGGCTGACTCAACTGCGTTCAAGCCGCGATGATGCGGCAGTTCATGAGGCGCTGGCTGCGCTTGAGTCCGGAGCTTCAGGGACGGCAAACCTGCTTGAATTGGCAGTGGCTGCTGCGAAGGTGAGGTGCACATTGGGTGAGATTTCCGACGCGGTCGAGCGTGTTTTTGACCGTCATGTTCCGGTGAACCGTCCTGTGCGTGGTATTTTTAGGAAACACCTCGGTGCCCGAGAAGAATTCAAAAGAGCCGTGGAAAAAGCCACCCGTTTCGCAACTCTTGCTGGCCGCCAGCCGCGCATTTTGGTCGCCAAAATGGGCCAAGACGGGCACGATCGTGGTGCCAAAGTCATAGCCAGCGCCTTTGCTGATTTGGGGTTTGATGTGGACTTAGGCTCCTTGTTCCAAACGCCAGAGGAAGTGGCCCGCCAAGCGGTCGAAAGTGACGTTCATGTGGTCGGTGTGTCTACGCTGGCAGCAGGGCATCTGGCGTTGGTACCAGCCTTGGTTGAAGCCCTCACAAAAGCAGGGCGCGAGGACATGCTGGTGGTTGTGGGGGGGGTGATTCCTCGGGAGGACTACGACACACTCTATTCCGCTGGAGTGACTGCTATTTTTGGGCCAGGAACTCCGGTAGTCACTTCTGCTACGCGCATTTTGGACCTGCTGAACGAGGCCTACTCCTGATGCTCCCGTGTCTGCCTTTTGGGGCAAGGTGTGGTCCCAGCAGAGGGGGCTTTCGAGGTCAATGACCTTGGCTGCCAAGCTCTGTGGCAGGATAGCGGTATCCCCGCAAAATGTCTTCTGCAGGCATGGCGGGCTTGCCGGCCAATTGGGCTTGTTTGATCTGCACAGGAAGGTCTGAAGTTCCCACCCACCAGAGGCCCGATGCTGTGTCGCATTGACCGGGCTGCAGAGGACCAATCTCTGCTGGGGCCTCTTCATTTGTGGCCTCGTGCACTTTGAAAGTGGCGCCGTTCAGGGTGCTCCAAGCGCCCGGGAAGGGGTTCATTCCGCGAATAAAATTCACCACTTCATGGCGGGGCCTTCTCCAATCAATTCGGCCATCTTGGCGGTACAGTTTCGGCGCAGGCCTTTCATCGCCTGAGACCAATGCAACTTGTGAAATGCCTTGAATGTGACCGAGCGCAAGGGCCGAAACAGTGTCTTCCAACAGGCCCGCTCCAGCCTCCATCAATCTGGCATAAACATCACCAGAAGTGTCGGTTGGACCAATGGGGCAGCCCCTTTGGAGGAGAACAGATCCAGTATCGATTTCTCGGGTGATAAAAAAGGAGGTGACTCCGGTATGGGAAGCGCCAGAGACAACCGCGTGCTGAATGGGTGCCGCACCACGAAAGTCAGGGAGCAAGCTGCCATGCACATTGACCGTCCCCCGTTTTGGCAGGCTCCAAACGGTTTCAGGAAGCATTCGGAAGGCCACCACAGCAAAGACATCAGCATTCCACTGTTTCAACTGCTCTTGGAACTCAGCTGCCCTCAGTTTATCGGGTTGCGCCAGGGGCAATCCGTGCGCCAAAGCTTCAGTTTTAACCGCAGAAACGTGGATGCGCTGGCCTCTTCCTGCTGGCTTATCAGGAGCAGTGACCACACCGACAACGTCATGCTGTCCGTGCACGAGGGCATGCAGTGCAGCCGCGGCAAAGTCTGGCGTGCCAAAGAAGACGATGCGAAGGGAGGTGTGCTCCATGTGGGGTCGCAAAGGTAATGGGCAGGATGGGGCAGGGGGTAAAAAAACGTGCTGAATCAGATCTGTTTGGACCGCCAATCCCTGCGGAGCAAAAACCAAGCACAACCAGCGCCCATGGAGGTGAAATATGAAAATTCGACCCACCAGATTCGCCACACTGGCTGAGGCCACCACAAGGTGAGGGAAAAGGCAAAAAAGGAATAAATCAGAATGGCCGAGACTTCAATGGCCAGGGCCGTGCGGGTGTGGCCACTTCCTTGTATGGCACTCAGCATCACCGAGCTGGCACTGTAGATCAACATGGCAAGAAAAATCACGGGCAGGGTTTTTCCCGCGGCTTGCAAGCCTTCGGGGTCGTCAAAAAAAGGTGCTGCCAAAAATTCCGGATAGAAGAACAGCCCATGAGATAGGGCAACGATTCCAATGATGTTGACCGTGAACAGTCGCTTGAGTACCACAGGAAGATCCGTCCCCCTCTGCTCACCGAGCAGGGTGCTTACAAACGTGCGCGTGGTTTGCTGAACGCCCTGGCTCACAGTGAAAGCCAACATGAAATAATTCCGCGCCACATGGCTGACTTTGAGTTCCAAGATGCCCACTTGTTCCACCAAGAAGAAGAACATGCTCCAAGTGCCCAATGTCAAGGTCAACTGAAGCACCAAGGGAAGCGCCAATTTGAACCAGTGCCAAATTTCCTCTTGATTCAAAAAACGTTTTTCCCAAAAGGCCCCTCTATGGGTCCTTATGATCGCCAACAGCAAAATGGATGCTCCAGTGCACTCTGCAAAAAAGCTCGCCCAAGCAGCCCCCTGCGCTCCCATGGTCCATACTCCATCAATCAGCAAAGCGTCTCCCACGATGTTGACCAAACCTACCGCTATCATGGAGACCATGAGTACTTTGGATCGGGCGGTGCCCATGAAATAGGCATACATCATGAGCATGGCAAAGCCCGGGAGAAAGCCCCATTTACGGACGGTCATGAATGATGTAAAAACGTCACCGGTTGCTGCATCTCTAAACACTGAAGCAAAGCCAAAGTCCAGCCCCAGTTGTACCACTGCAACAAGGGAGAGTCCGATCAAGAACATTCCCAACAGACCTGTCCTCAGCAGGACCAAGGCGCGTTCAGTGCGTCCTTCACCTACCCTTCGGGCGATTAAGATTTGTCCGAAGCTGGACAGGCCTTGCCCGACCATAGCCAGGGTGATGTACAGAATACCCGCGTTGCCTGCGCCATTGAGGGTGGCGTCAGATACTTGGCTTAGGAAAAAGTTGTCGGTGAGGACCACCAGAAACTGCGTGAACGTGCCCGCAGAAACCGGGAGTGCCAACTTTAGTATCGCTCTATAGCTGGTCGACAGGGTTTCTTTCATGGGGTCTTGGGCTCCGATTTTGGGCAGCCATGAGGGTTGTCGTCCGCACCATTGCGCAAGCGATGCAGCAGGCCATCGGCGTCTTTGACGGTTCTCTCGGCCCAATCCCCCAGAATTCGGGGGTGTTCTCTTTTGGGCACGCGCCAAGGGATTTGAGTGGCGGACCTCACCCGTCGGGTCACTGTTTGGAGCGTCAAGGCTGCTGCCACGGAGATGTTATAGCTCTCTGTGAATCCGAACATGGGAATCCGAACGAAATAATCGGCTTCTGCTCGGGCAGCCTCCGTTATGCCCGGACCTTCTGAACCGAATACCAAGGCGACCGGCCGGTCGATGGGCAGGTCTTCAGGGGTGGTGTCGTTGGTGTGCGGTGTGGTACAGCAGATGGCAAATCCACGGGACTTCAAATCCCGCAATGCCTGAGTGGTGTCCTGATGGCGTTCGATGTCCAGCCATTTGGCGGCCCCTTTTGCCACGCCAGGAGACACGCGATATGGGTTGTTGACCTCTATGATGTGGGCCGATTGGAGCCCAAACCCATCACAGCTTCTCAGCACGGCAGAAATGTTGTGTGGGTCGTAGAGGTCTTCTGTTACAGCAGTCACCCAGCACATGCGTTCATCTAAAACCGTTTCAAACCGGGAGCGTCTAGCCTCGGTGAGAAAGGAAGAAAGCAAAGAATACCGGTCGTCTTGCATGGAAAGAGAGGAAAGAAAAACCCCGGTTTACCGCGAAGGCAAACCGGGGAATTTTCGGCTGGTGCCGGAAACAGGTCTTACTTGACCTTGTCGTTCAACTCAGCACCTGGCTTGAACTTCACCACGTTTTTAGCTGCGATGGTGATTTCCTTGCCAGTTTGTGGGTTACGGCCTTTGCGTGCCTCCCGGTGGGTGACAGAGAAAGAACCAAAGCCAACGAGGGCTACACGCTCTCCACCCTTGAGGGCGTTAGAGGTTGCGTCGATGAATGAGTCGAGTGCGCGACCTGCGTCGGCCTTGCTGATGCCTGCGCCTTCGGCCATGGCATCACGGAGTTCGGATTTGTTCATGGTTTTGTTTTTGGGTTGTGAACCATCCAAATGTATATGCGAAATCCCGCGTCCCACGGGGGAAGCAGCACGTTTTTATGCAGTTTGTGAATAAAGTCGGTTAAGAATTGGATAAACCCGGAAATCCAACGTGAATAGGGGCTCCGAGAAGGTGTCCACCTTTGTCATTCAATAGAAATTTGACGCAATGCCCGATTTTGACCCCTCAAATCCGATGGATGTTCCCTTTGAAGCGCTCGGTCCGACCGTCGATTTTGAGGTTCCGATGCGCTACAGCGACATGGATTTATTCGGACACGTAAACAACGCCCGATACTTCACTTTTTTAGAGGACGCCAGAATTGCCTGGTTTGAAACCTGTGTTCCTGAACCCTGGGACTTTCGAAAGCACGGGGTGTTGGTGGCACACAATGAGATGGACTACCTCAAGCCCGTTGAGCCCGGTGATCGGTTGATCATCAGGCTTGGCGCCTCAGGACTGGGCAATTCAAGCATCCACATCCGCTATGAAGGCTACGTTATAAAAGGAGGAGATGCTGCACAAACGTTGTTGGCTTTTCGGGCAGCGACCACTTTGGTGAGTTGGAATACCGCTGCTGGAAAAGTCTCCCGGGTTCACGACGATTGGCGAAAAGCCATCACAGGAGAATGAATTTGTTGGCCTGAGGAGCAAATCGATTCGGCGCATCCAAAAGGCGGAGTTCACCTTGGCCTGTGCATAATCGAAGGGGTTGTGAATTGCGAGAGGTCATTATTTTGGCAGCTACAAACACCAAAAAATGAAGCACATATACCTCCTCATGGTGGGACTCGCAATGACCGGGACCATCTGGGCGCAGACCGTTTCGGTTACCCTTAGCGTCGATATGAACAGCCAGGATGTCGCCGCAGAAGGCGTCCACGTGGCGGGCAACTTTCAAGGTTGGGACCCGGCCGGCACCATGCTTACCGACGATGACATGGACGGCATCTACGAGGTGACCTTGGATGTCGCGGACTCCTTGGCCACCATCCAATACAAGTTTCTCAATGGCAACGCTTGGGGAGTAGACGAAGCATGTCCAGAAGCTTGCGCTTATCCGGGCAGCACCGATCGCTATGCAAACATTGACGGAGATACGACTGTACCTGTGGTGTGTTTTGGCGCTTGCGCCGCTTGCGGTATCACTACCGTTCTGTTCAAGGTTGACATGAGCCAGGAAGAGGCGATCAATCCGGTGGGGGTTCACATGAACGGCAACTTCAATGGTTGGGACGGCACGAACTTCTTAATGATGGATGATTCGGATGGTGACTTAATATATACGTATACAGCTCAGGTGGACGGAGCCATGTTGGACCCTGTGGACACCCTGCAGTTCAAGTTCGTCAACGGCAACGCTTGGGGATTCGATGAAAGCCCTGAAGGAGAGTGTGCCAGTCAAGGCAACCGCACCATGGTGCTCACCGGCGGTGATCAGGTGTACCAAATGAGCGAAACCGGACAGGCTTATTGCTACAATGCATGTGGAAGTTGTGTGGCGCCAACACCCGTCACATTTAAAGTGGACATGAGCAGCCAGGCAGAAGTCTCAGTCAATGGCGTTTGCGTGGCAGGCAGCTTCCAAGGTTGGACACCCGGCGTGAATTTCTTGACCGACCTCGATGGCGACATGGTCTATGAGGCCACCATCGATGTGGTTCCTGGCGACTATGAGTTCAAGTTTATCAACGGCAACAATTGGGGCGGCGATGGCGATGGGAACATCGACAATGAGAATCCCCCTGCAGATTGCGTTTCCAATGGCAACAGGGTGTTCTCTGTAGTGGATGGTCCTGTGACCATTCAGTATTGCTACAACCAGTGCAGCGAGACTTGTGTCCCTGACCCCGATGCGGCGCCGATTACGTTTCAGGTGGACATGACCAACGAGTTGGTTTCAGAGGATGGCGTTTGGTTGATTGGCAACATTACCACTCCCCAATGGCAAGCGGGTGCGCTGCAATTGAGTGACAGTGACGGTGACAATGTATACGACGTGACCTATGAAGTCAGTGGCGCTGCGTTTTTTGAATACCGTTACTGCAATGGAGATCCGTATCCAGCCGGCGAAATCGACAATTCCGTGACAGAAGTGGGGGACTTTGAAGAGGGCGGCTGTGGACAAGGCAATCCATTTGGTGAGTTCAACCGCACCCACACCCGGTCTGGTCAAGCGGAAATACTCGGGGCGTACTGCTTCACGAGTTGTCTGGACTGCAATGGAGACACCGTAGGTACGGTCATCGGCATCGAAGAGCTGGAAGATTTTGTGGGGCTTGAAGCCTATCCGAACCCTGCACAAGACGCGGTCAATTTGCGTGTAGAGGGCATGGAAGGCTTGTTACAGGTTCGCATTTACGATTTGACTGGAAAAACTGTTTTGGCAGACCGCCAGTTGGTCCAGTCCGGCGCAGTGTTGACTTATGAGGTCTCGGATTTACGTGCAGGGATGTACATCCTAGAGGCGACTGGAACGACACAGCGCACGACGCTGCGTCTGAATGTGCAGTGAGTGGAATTTGAAGCTTTGATGGAAATGTAGAAGGGGGCCAATCGGCCCCCTTCTTTTTTTCTTACATCGATAGTGGAAATCCCTTGCATTGTAACATGACTAAAGTCAGCAGTGATAACGCCCTTCGCCTCTATATTGCACCAGATTCACAATTAACACGATCAAACGCATGAAGCGATTGCTACTCGGTGTTTTGGCAGCTTGCTGCAGCACCCTTGCTTACTCTCAAGCCACAGAAATTGTCGTTGAGACCTACGCCGAAAACATTGGCATGGTGGGGACAACAGACCTTACAGGCTACAACACTTACCGCGTCTACGTCAAGTTCGCATCTGACCAGGATTTCTTGACGGCGGTCTATGGTGATGTGGATTTCCCCACAAAAATTCAAGGTGGAAACAACTTCTTCAATGCTGCCCTTGGCACCAAGGACAACGAAGGTTACCAGTCCTTGCTCTTTGGGGGCTTTCCAGACCTTGAATATGACAGCTTCATTACCGTCGGTATGGACGGTCCTGCTGATGTCAATGCCGGAGAAGCGGCCATCAATGCAGTAGGAGACCCTTCTTCCAACTGGATCCCCGTTTTCGAACCGGGTGGTGGCGCTACAGGTGGAGACATCATCATTGACACCCAGACAGGTGGAAGTTGGTTCCCATTGTTTCCGAACAGCAATGCATACGCTGGGGAGGACAGCCTCGTAATGATCGGCCAATTCACCACAGATACTGTATTGTACGGTGTGGTCAGCATCGCAACTTTCGTAGGCGGAGTGCAGTCCAATGACTCTTTGGTGACCATCCCTTTTAGCAGTGTGCCAGACGCTGTGTTTGGTTGCACCGACAGCGAGGCTACGAACTACGACATGGCTGCCAACGAGGACAACGGATCGTGTGTTTTTGCATGTGACTACCCCGGTACCCAACTCATGATCACTGAGACTGCATCCAATACTGTCAGCTGCAGTGGTTACGCCGACGGTTTTGCCTCAGTCACCGTGACAGGAGGTCAAGGAAGTTTGACCTACTCCAACGGCATTTCTGAGAATGCGACAGGTTTGTTTAGTGGCGTAGTGGCAGGAGAATTGACCATCACGGTAACGGACAACGTAGGTTGTACCACCGAAGCCATGGTGACGGTCGAGAGCCCTGAAGCTCTTGATGTCATGGCCAGCCTCTCAGATCCCATCAGCTGCAACGGCCAGTCCGATGCTGTTTTGAGCGGAAACAGTTCAGGCGGTACAGGCATGGTGACCTACAGCTTGACAGCTCCAGTAGATACCGGTGGGTTGCCCTACTTCGAGAATGGGGTGGAGACCTTGTTGTTCGAGAACATCGGGGTTGGACTTTACACCGTTTATGCCATCGACGAAAACGGATGTGTAGACAATACCCCTGGCATCTCTATTGAGCAGCCACAGCCATTTAGCTTGTATGCCCAGGCCATCGTTCCGACCAACTGCCCAGACTCTGAGGACGGCACTGTAGTCCTGAATTACTTCGGAGGCAGCGGCAACAGCACTACATACAGCACCGATGGTATGTCTTTTGACGCCAACACGACGTTTGATCTCGGTCCTGGTACGTATACGTTCTACGCTCAGGACGTCAACGGATGCCTGGATACTTTGATGGATGTTGAAGTAACCACACCTCCTCAATTCGTGGCCCAAGAAGAGTTGACCAGCCCAAGCTGCTTCGGAGATACCGATGGAGCACTGACGGTTGAAGTCCAGGGCGGTTCTTCACCCATTGCATATGTTTATGCAGGTGACACTTTGGACATGGTGTCTTTGGACATGATTGGAGCCGGCAGTTACGCCATTGAAGTCGTAGACGACAATGGTTGTTCTTTCGACGCTTCAGTTGACTTGGAGGGGCCAAGCGAGATTGTCCCCACTGCTGCGGTCACGGCTGTATTGTGCAGTGACAGTGAAGACGGTGTGATCGACGTTTCTGCCACCGGTGGAAGCGGAATGGGGTACACCTATTCCATTGACAATGGAAGCTTCGGTCCCAATGCCGGTTTTGACGGCTTGGCTGCTGGAGATTACACCATCACAGTTCAGGACGATGCAGAATGTGCAGGTTCGGCCACATTCACTGTGGATGCACCGGAGGCTATCGTGGTCACCGTTGAAGCCAATGACGGCGCCAATGGAACAGAAGCTGATGGCGTGCTTGACATTACCGTAGAGGGAGGTACTGCACCATACGGGTACAGCTGGACAGGTCCGGGATACACTGGGACAGACGAGGATCCAAGCGGCATTGCTGCCGGTGATTACGAAGTGACCATTACAGACGGAAACGGATGTGAATTCACCAGCACCACAATCGTGGTGGTCAGTGGAATCGAAGAAATGGTGCGTTTGATCGACCTCAAGCTGTTCCCTAACCCCACCAACGGTAACGTCACCGTGAGCATGGAGGGCCTCTCAGGAGAGTCTGTCATTGCTGTGCTGACAGACGGACTCGGTCGTGAAGTGAGCCGTGAAGACCTCGGCAACCTCACAGGTCAGTATGTCCACATGTTGGACCTGACCTCAGTTGAGGCAGG
>DDCX01000145.1:0-1137 GCA_002336475.1 Flavobacteriales bacterium UBA1995
GACGACCGTGGGGTCGAGGAGTGTGGAGGTGTCGCCGAGCTGGTCGTGCTCGCCGCTGGCCACCTTGCGGAGGATGCGGCGCATGATCTTGCCCGAGCGCGTTTTGGGCAAGCCCGGCGTGAATTGTACGCGGTCTGGGCGGGCGATGTTGCCAATCTCGGTGTTGACTTGGATGCCGATTTCCTTGCGCAGTGAAGCGATGCCTTCTGCGGTGTCGGGTAGGGCGCCGTCTTTGAGGATCACATAGGCGTGGACCGCCTGGCCCTTGATGGGATGCGGATAGCCGATGACGGCGCACTCGGCCACGGCAGGGTGCGAATCGATGGCGTCCTCGATTTCGGCGGTGCCGAAGCGGTGGCCGCTCACGTTGACCACGTCGTCGACGCGGCCGATGATGCGGAACATGCCGTCGGCGTCGCGCCGGGCCCCATCGCCGGTGAAGTACTTGCCTTTGAAGGCGCTGAAGTAGACGTTGCGGCACCGCTCGTGGTCACCATAAGTGGTGCGGATCATGGACGGCCAGGGGCGGTCGATGCAGAGGTAGCCTTCGGCCTCCCCTTCCAAGGTGTTGCCGTCGCCGTCCACCAGGACGGGGCTGATGCCTGGCAAGGGGTAGCCGGCGTGGGCCGGCTTCATGGGGCTGTGCGATCCGAGGCCGCTGATGAGGATGCCGCCGGTCTCGGTTTGCCACCAGGTGTCGACCAATGCGCACTTGCCGCCGCCAATCGCGTCGTGGTACCATTGCCAGGCTTCTTCGTTGATGGGCTCCCCTACTGAGCCGATGACCTTGAGCGCCGACAGGTCGTGGCCTTGGGCAAATCTTGGTTCGCAGGCCATGAGGGCGCGGATGGCGGTGGGCGCGGTGTAGAACTGGTTGACCTTGAGCTTCTCGCAGACCTCCCAGAAACGGGCGGGCGAAGGGTATGTGGGCACGCCTTCGAACATCACCGTGGTCGCACCATTGAGCAGCGGGCCATAGACGATGTAGCTGTGTCCGGTGATCCAACCGATGTCGGCGGTGCACCAGTAGACGTCGCCGGGCTGGTATTGAAAGACGTTGGCAAAGCTGTAGCCTGCATACACCATGTATCCGCCACATGTATGGACCACTCCCTTGGGCTTGCCCGTGCTGCCCGA
>DDCX01000145.1:1163-2661 GCA_002336475.1 Flavobacteriales bacterium UBA1995
CGTTCCATTGGACGTCTTCACCGGTGTGGCGGACGACGAGGTTGGTGGTGACCGTCGGGCATTCGGCGAGGGCCTCGTCGACCACGGCTTTCAAGACCAGCCCCTTGGCGCCGCGCTTCATGCCGTCGCTGGTGATCACGCACACGGCTCCGGCGTCTTGGATGCGGTCGGCCAGGCTGCGCGCAGAGAAACCGGCGAAGACCACGCTGTGCACCGCACCGATGCGGGCGCAGGCCAGCACCGCCACAGCCAGCTCTGGCACCATGGGCAAATAGAGGGCCACGCGGTCGCCCTTGCCCACCCCACGGCTTTTCAGCACATTGGCAAAGCGGCAGACGCGGTCGTGCAGCTCCGCGTAGGTGATCGCCACGGTGCTGTCTGCCGGGTCGTTGGGCTCCCACAGGATGGCGGTTCGGTCCCCATGCTCGGCCAAGTGCCGGTCCAGGCAGTTGGCCGTGATGTTGAGCTCTGCGCCCTCGAACCAGCGCACGGACGGCGTTTCAAACTCAGCGGAACACACGTTGCTCCACGGCTTCATCCAGTCGTAATGGCCAGCGATGTCGGCCCAAAAGGCCTCGGGGTTGTGGGATGCACTCAGGCGGGCAGCGGCCACCGCTTCGGGCGAATCGAGCAAAAAAGGCATGGCCACAAATTAGCCCGCTTGAGCGGAAGGCCCTCATGAAGGGCCGGTTTCCATCTCTAGAAGGGGCGGCTCCAATCGCCGTATCTTCCTGTCCCACCTTGCGTTCATGAATCCACTCCGCTTCATTTGGCCACTTTTTGCGTTGCTGCTGTTCAGCGGGGTGAGTCAAGCACAGCATGGTTGCGAGCACCAGAAGCAGCGCGACGACATGCGCCTCGCCCACCCCGAGTGGATGGGGGGCCAAGAGCTCAGGAGGTTGTCTCTTGAGGACCACACTCAAAACTTTGCCGCTCAGTCGCTCTCCTGCTCGGACCAGGACCTTTTGATCCCCATCGTGTTTCATGTGGTGCACGACAATGGGCCAGAGAACATCTCTGACGCGCAAATCCATGAGGCCATTGTGCAATTGAACGAGGACTTCTCCGCTTCGAACGCGGAGCTGACCGAGGTCCACCCCAATTTCTCCGGCATCGTCGCCGACGTGGGCATGGGCTTTCGCTTGGCCGACTTCGATCCCAATGGCCAGCCCACCACCGGCATCAATCGGATCCAATCCGAACTGACTTACAACGGCAGCAACATCGCCCTCAAACAACTGGTGCAATGGGATCCCACCATGTACCTCAACATTTGGGTGGTGCACTCTTCAGATGGGGGCAATGGATCTGCATTTGCGTTCTACCCCGCTGACGTCGAGGGGTCGGCCTCCATTTACGACGGTGTAGTGTCTTCGTATTGGGCCGTGGGTCGCACGGAGACAGCCGTCTGGACCCACTACAAAATCCTGACCCACGAGGTGGGACACTGGGCCAACCTCAAGCACACTTGGGGCGATCAGTCGGGCAACCAATCCAC
>DDCX01000048.1 GCA_002336475.1 Flavobacteriales bacterium UBA1995
GGTGCAACCTGTGTACACACCACTGTCTGTGGTGTCGCAACCAGTGATCAAAAGAAGAAGCCCCAAAGCGGCTGTGGGAAGTGCAATTGAATCCATCATCATAGAATGAACCCTGCTCGGAATGAAGTAGTTGCATCTGCAACCTCCGGCCCCATTCGCATAGCAGGACACCATGCCCGGTGGCCATCTTGGACGCGGCTCCCCTTCCCTCTGCAATGCGGAAGTAGATATACACAGTCCCGTCGGGATCACCACCACACTGCCGAAAGCGCAGTCATTGCTGGCACTCTAGCCTCCCCGCATTTCCCTGAACCTACCTGCGGGCCTACATTCAGTCCAGAACCACCTTAGCGGCTCATGGCCTTTACAACACGGTCGGAGTCGATGAGGACATCGCGGGCGTGGGAAAACAACTTCTGGGGCATGGCCTTGTGCTTGGACTGGCCCTTGAATGCACTGTGAATGGCATAAAGAGCCGAGGCTGTCAATAGCGATGGGGCCAACTCGTAATCCATCTCGGCATCTGCAACAAAGTCTTCGCTAAAGTCGGGAGCGACAATGAGGCACTTGGCCACCTGAACGTTCTGGGAGGACAGCAGGGCGCGGTACGCATTGAGTTGCCTGGTGATGGCCGAGAACTTATTGTAGTTACTGTCCTTGGCCGTCTTGCACTCGACGAGCAACACTTGACCATCGTCGAGAGAGACGAGAATATCAATTTTGTCCCGCTTCGTATTGACCTGCTTACGCAGGGCCTCGTCCACTTTGAAGCCCAGGTCCTCAAACATGGCCTTGGTCACCTCTTCGAACTTGATGCCCAACTCAGACTCCTTGACCCGAATGCCAACCTCCTTGAGACTGTTCAAATCCCTGCTTGCTAGAGCCGTGTAGTTCTCATAGAAGAGGTTCTGAGTGTCCTTGTATGCCTCGAGGACATTGATCACGTCCACACCCCTCATTTTGATGTCGTTCTCCTTGATGAATGCCGCCAGATCTTTGGGCTCGAGTATCTCGAGCACATCGCGGGGCTTGATATTGAACTGCACCAGGAAGTCTGCATTCATAATGCCCTCCTCCTGGAGTTGAAACACCTCCTTGATGCGCCGCTGTGTAGCGGGGATTTGGCTTTCCAAATCGCGCAGCAACTGGTCGTATCCCTCCATGGCAATCCCAATCCGATCATCCCGGTCCACCTCGTCGAAGTGGGCGATGATGGACTCCACCTTGGCCTCCATGGTCCCACCTGTCAAGGCTGCATCGGGGAGACCGAGGGCACAGATTTCGTTCAGCCGCTTCTTCCGGTCGTTCACAGGTGTATCCGCTTTGTAGATACCCTCCGAGAAGGCCTCCAAGAAGGACACCCCATCATTGATGAGTTTGGTCACCTTAACATCACGCTCAATTCCCCGGAGCGGGATACCATGATACTTGCAGAGTTGGTTCACCTCAGCATCCTTCAACAGTCCGAGCATGCGACGGAAGAACTTATCAGCCACCTCACGACCACGAACCTTGCGCATAGCGCGTACGACCTCATCTGCCACGAAGAGTTTGCCCGTCTTCTTTTGGTGGAAGACCACCCCGAGTTTCCTGAGGTATTCAATGGTCTCCATCGTGTCCCTCCGATTGCAAGGAATGACCGTGTAGTTGACGAGGTTGACCTCGTGGGAAGACAGGTGCAATTGCCTAGACAAGGTTGTCAGGATGGACATCTCATCTGCCGTGACCTTGGGATCAGAGTTGTTCGCGATGTCATTGTTGTAGGCTGTCTCAAGGCAAGCCTGATAGATTTTGTACTCCCTAAGTCGCTCTGGAGTCAGACTGGACTTGTCCGTTTTCAAGGATTCCGCCATGGCATCAACCTCGTCGTCAATCTCTCCCAACTGATCGTCGTAGAGTTTAGCAAACCACTCCATGCTCATGATGGCGTTTCCATCTCGGCTCAACACATCGGCCAACAAGTCAAACTGATTGGACGTCTCTCCAAACGCCTCTTCCAAGTGCTCCACAAACTCCTTCTCAAGGAGGGTATAGATGCCGGCTACGGCCTCGCCTTCCACGCTCTTTAAGTCATTGCCGGCTGAATCAGCAATAATGGATTCCACCTCTTGACGCTTGTCGCTCTTTTCGGCAAGGCTGTCTAAGATTTTTACAAAGGGAGTCTTTTCCCACATGTTCAATCCATCAATGATTCTGGCAAGTCTCATGCGCCCAAGATACAGGCATCAAGTCAGGTTCCCGTAGAGGGTAATCGAACCGCCTCCCAGCCGGTGAACACACCAATAATGCCTTGTGGGCTGAATTCCGTTTTCCACATAGAATTAACACGCTAAAATCCCAGTTAATACTGGACTTACAGCCCCATCATGTGTTTGTCTACGTCGAAGTAAGGGCAGTTTAACCCTTCGAAAACCGCCGAAAAAGGGCTTCGGCGTAAACACCCGGATATATACATATGACGGGACCTCAAAAGAGGGGTGTTGTCCTTGTGAGTTTATGCGTCGCGGCCTTACGGCTGGTCTCGGTTCGGCTCACTCGTATCAATCAGTCAGAATGGATTCTCTGCATAGCTGACACCCAAGGCGAAAGTTGAACGGGGCAGGGGGCGCAACACGGCGCTGAATCAACGAGGGACGTAACGTGTGATATCGTCCTGCCCTAAAGCGACGGCGGCTCCGGGGTGGTGTGAACACCAGCAGGAGGCCTCGAATCGGGCCAAGCTAACCGTAGTCAGTGCCCGTAAAAAGCACCGGCTACGGGTTAGGGAAGACTATGCCCATCTGCTCCGGCTCACCAAGGCAGTGTGTATAGAGAATCTAGTAACAGCTAATAGAAAAGGGGGAAGTATGCCCAGGACAAAAGGAACACCCAACAAGGTCACCAAGGAGGTCAAAGAACTCCTCCAATCCGTCATTGAAGGCGAGTTGGACCACATCGAAAGCACACTCGCACAACTCAGAAAATCGAACCCATTTGGCTACCTCAAAACGCTCTGCGCACTCCTCCCATACCTCCTCCCGAAGTGCACGCACACGACGGCAGAAATCAACGTCCCAAGCAAGCCACCGAGCTGGTTTACCGACTCCGACTACCCCTCCAATGACTGACGACGAATTCAAGCGCATCAAGGACCTCATCGAGGACACCATTGCTGAGTACCGCTGCCCTCCTTGCGAAGAGGACGAGTGGCTGACCACAAAGAAGATTTGTGCCCGGCTTGATACAAGCGAACCGACGCTCAGAAAAATGCGCCGGAACGGAGGCATCCGATATATCCGCGTTGGCCAGAGCTACCGCTATCAATTGCCCTGACGGAAACAAAAGCAGTCCCACCGTGTATCACCTCATCTCGTAAATTTCGGGTAACCAAACCAATCTCATGAGGAATCTACTTGCCCTCCTGCTCTTCCTGCCGTACGCTGTCATGGCGCAGGTCCCGACCTGTGTCCCCGCCGACGGCCTCGTGGCTTGGTGGGCACTGGACGGCGACGGCACCGACCAAAGTGCACAAGAAAACGACGGAACTGTGTTTGGAGCAACGCCGACCACTGATCGATGGGGCTCCGAAAATGCGGCCATGCACTTTGCTAGCATCGGAGACCGCATCGAATTCGGTGAAATCTCCAATGACATCGGATTGCCCAATGTGGGCATGACGATTTCAACTTGGTTTCAGGGTGAAGCCTTCCCTACCTCCGGTCCATCTACGGGCCAAGTCTGTTCCGCCTACTACGGACCCGGCAGCACCATGATTCGCCTTGAAGTCGTACATGGCATCAGCAATGGCCCTGGGCATCACCTGAAATACTACTGGCGATGCCCAAATGAGAATGACGAACCCGTCAGCACCGATGAATTCTCAACGTCCGACTGGAATCACTACGCGATGGTGGTCGACCCAACCGATGGGGAAGTCCGCATCTATTTGAATGGCAACGTCGTTCCAGAATTGACCAGCGCATACTCGGCATCCAATGACTACTTCGGAGGTCAGAGTCGCAATTGGATGATCGGGTCGTATCACCCTCAGATCAACTCGGTTCCCCACCAATTCTCAGGAAGCATCGACGATATTGGCATCTGGAACCGGGCATTGTCAGAACAGGAGATTGCGCAACTCTATGAAGCGGGTTCTCTGACTTTCGGATGTACGGACCCCATTGCCTGCAATTATGACGCCGCGGCTGAAGGCGATGATGGTTCATGCGTATACCCGCCTTCAGTCCATCTCGGGGATGACATTTATACATGCGCCCCCTCAGTCGTTCTTACTTCCACAGAAGGGTCTTCTTATCTCTGGAACACAGGTGACACTTCACAGACCATTCAGGTTTTCGACTCCGGGGTGTACACCGTAGAAGTTGCCGAAGAGGTCGACATCGAAACCGAAGAGTCCATCTCCTTTCTGGAAGGGGTCGAAGACAGGGTGATCATTCCGCACATCGCTGAATACGACATCATGACTTCCGGGTATTCGATTGCGCTTGACATCAAGCTGAACTCCTTTGAGACCGCGAACAGCGGAATCTCAGACTACATCGTCGTTAAACTGGATGAGTCTTTTGGTGTAGGCAACAACGCCATGGGGTTTGACATCGCAATTAGCGGTGGCTTACCCATTGTTCATTTCCGTCTGTTCGACAGACTACAAAGCAATTTGAACTACCTCGTGGCCATTCCGCAGGACTCAATGGCCTTGGGAGAATGGCACCACATGGCCTTCACAATTGATGAAAGTGCGACAAGAGCCTACCTCAATGGCGAAGAAGTAGATGCCATCGAAACTCCGTCTTGCTTCAACATTGGAAACGGGAGCGCCCCCATCGTTCTTGGCCAACCGTTGGAGGGCGCTTCCGGATTCTTCAGCGAATTCAATGGAAACATTGACAATCTTCAACTTTTTAGCCGTGCTCTTGACCCAATGGAGGTACTGAGTGTTGCCTCATGCCCAGTGAGTCAGTTGAATTCAGTCGATTTGCTCGGCTACTGGAATATGGAGGATGGTCAAGATGGGGCCATTTCCGATCTATCTGAATTTGGGAACGCCGCCCAAGTCATGAATGCATCCTTGACCAGCGACACCCCTTCAAGATCATGTTCATCATACTGTGCGGCGTCTGACAGTGTCCAAGTCACAATCCTGCCTTGCGACAATCTCACCTATTTGTGTGGCGCAGGCACAGTGTGGGACAGCGCGTCAGCTCAGTGCATATCCATCGCGGACACCATCTTCATTGAGCCAATTGCGTGTACTCCATCATGCGGCGAAGGCACAGTCTGGGATCCGGTTAATGAGGAGTGCATCATCGCCATCCCCGCCGACCTCAACTACGATGGGTGTGTCTCAGTCAATGACCTTCTCGTCCTACTCGCCGTCCACGGCACCTGCCCGCCCTATCCCGAGTGGCCGGACGAGCCCACCGACACCACCTGGGCCTGCGGCGACCCTCTCACCTACTGGGACTACGACTACACCACCGTCCTCATCGGCGACCAGTGCTGGTTTGCGGAAAACCTGCG
>DDCX01000017.1 GCA_002336475.1 Flavobacteriales bacterium UBA1995
AATCTACTTGCCCTCCTGCTCTTCGTGCCGTTTATAGTCATGGCGCAGGTCCCGACCTATGTCCCCGCCGACGGCCTCGTGGCTTGGTACCCGCTCGATGGTAATGCCTTGGACTTGAGTGGTCTTGGACACCATGGCATTGTCAATGGGCCAATGCCCTCTGTGGATCGTTTTGGCAATCCAAATGGGGCCTACCACTTCAATGATGCATCGAGCATCAGCGCAAATCTCCAAGGTGTTGGGAATGGCAATGTCCCCGTCACAATTTCATCCTGGGTTCACATCGAACAGACTTCCACCGATGTCTCATACGTAGCGGGGGTTGGGGTTGGGGACGCACCCTACAATTTGGGGACTGTCTTTGGGATGGGTGAATACGGCGGCAGCGGACTCTTTGCGACCATGGCAGGAGGTCAATTTGATGCCATTTCCGGAACAGCCATTCCACTCAATCAATGGGTGATGCTCACAGCCGTGCACGAGGGAGATGGCTCTGTCAAACTCTACGTGGATAGCATCGAAATCTTCTCCTTCCAAGGCTCTACCCCCAACATTCAATTCGACGTTGCCCTCATTGGCACCGCGCCTTGGGGAGGCAGCTTTTGGTCCGGTAACATTGACGAGGTTGGCATATGGAGTCGAGCACTGACTGAAGAAGAAGTTCAGGCCTTGTTCCTCGGAGCGCCAATCCAGTATGGCTGCACCGACCCTCAAGCCTGCAATTATGACCAAGACGCCAACGCGGATGACGGATTCTGTGGATACGGATGCCTGTATTGCGGTGAAGGCACGGTGTGGGACAGCACACTAGCGCAGTGCATTTCCATTGCGGACACCGTCTTCATTGAGCCCGAAGCCTGCGCTCCATCATGCGGGGAAGGCACGGTCTGGGATCCGGTGAATGAGGAATGCATCATCGCCATCCCCGCCGACCTCAACTATGATGGGTGTGTCTCAGTCAACGACCTTCTTGTCCTCCTCGCTGTCCACGGCACCTGCCCGCCCTATCCCGAGTGGCCCGACACACCGACCGACACCACTTGGGCCTGCGGCGACCCTCTCACCTACTGGGACTACGACTACACCACCGTCCAGATCGGCGACCAATGCTGGTTCGCCGAGAACCTTCAAACACTCGCCTATTCTGATGGGAGTTTGATTCAAACAGGATTAGATGATTCCAATTGGGCATCCACGAATGAAGGGGCAGTAACTACGTATGGATCTGGCAGTTCTCCATGCTTTTCAGGCAGTCCTGATTTCGAGGCTTGCGATGACACGCAATCCCTTTCAGCATATGGCCGCCTGTACAATTGGCATTCTGTTTTGGATTCCAGAAACATATGTCCCATCAATTGGCATGTTTCCTCGGATGAGGATTGGTTCTCACTAGAAGAGTTTCTTGGCCTCAACGGATTCTCAGGAGCCGAGGGACTAAGCTTAAAATCAGAGTCCGGCTGGGCCAATGGAGGTAATGGCCCTGATCAATTTGGGTTTACAGCCTTACCGGGAGGTGTCCGCAATGGAGGGGGCATCTTCGACAGCGTTGGAATAGCCGGCGCTTGGTGGACATCAACTCCGATCCAAGACGGTGGGTGGCGCAGAGATCTTTACTGGAGCAGCAACAACTTGATACGACTTGGATACCCAGATGGAGTGAGCCCCCAAGGGGGATTCTCCGTCCGTTGCGTGAAAGACTGACATGAATGGACTGAGCGGGTCAGTGCTCGTGGAGGTGGTCGGCGAGGGGGAAGCGGAGGCGGGGGCCGTAGAGGCCTTCGGGGATGCCCTGGCCGCCGGAGATGGCCATGGTGACGGTGGCTTCCGCAGGGAGGCCGAGGGTACCGCTATCAATTGCCCTGACGGACACAAAAGCAGCCCCACCATGCTTCACCTTGTCTCGTAAATTGCAGGGAACCAAACCAATCTTCATGCGGATCCTGCTGACCCTCTTGATCGTTGTGGCCTTTGTCACGGGCAGTGCCCAAACACCTGAACCTTTTAGTGATGTGCTCTGCACTGTTAGTCTCGTCATGCACGACTGTGAGGTGGAGGCCACCCTCACCGGAGAGCTGCTGTTGAATGACTCTGCCTTCCTTGGTTTCTACAGCGGTTGTATCGGATACACAGGACTACCAGTTCAAATTGCACCAGGCGAATTTGAGGTGAGCCTTGTGTATGACTGCTGGCAATCTCCCTTGTGGCTAACACCTGATTTATGGGAAAACTACGGTAACCCGACGGGATATCCCTGTCATGAGGAACTCGGCATTTCACTCTGTCCGGATAGCACCAACTGGTGGACGATTGACCAACAGAGTGAGGAACTTTGGCATGGTTTAATTGCAGAATCCTATGTCCCATTCCAACAATCGTTCAATCTCGATGGGAGCAGTGGACTGCACCAACCGATGAACGTCGTGCCAGGAAACAGCAGCCTATGTGGAGAGGGAACAATCTGGGATGGCAACCTCGAACAGTGTGTAGCCATTGATCAAGCCCCTGACACCATTTTCGTCGAACCAAATGCATGCGTCCCTTCTTGTGGCGAGGGTACCGTTTGGAACCCGGTGCTGCACGAATGTGTGGTCGCCATTCCGGCAGACGTTGATCTCAGTGGGTGCATTACTGCGGGTGACCTCCTCGCGTTGCTCCCCGCATTCGGAAGCTGCCCTCCAGCTCCTGATTTCCCGGACACCCCAGAAGATGCTCTTTGGACCTGTGGCGACCTCGTAGAATATTGGGGCTATGCATACGAGACCGTCGCCATTGGAACACAGTGCTGGTTCGCCGAGAACTTGAAGAGCAGCAAATTCCGTGACGGAGAAGAATTGATTCTTGCACAATCCGACTCGTCGTGGGAAGCCAATGCTTGGACCTACGCTTACTGCACGGTAGAGGGCACCTCGAACAACCTGGAATTCCTCTACAAGGGCGGCGTGGTTGAGAATCCAATTGAAATCTGCCCTTCGGGATGGCACATCCCATTCGATCAGGACTGGATGGACCTTGAAGCGGATTTAGGAATGCCCGATACGGCATTGACCCTACTAGGCACCCGTGGATCGAACGAATTGGTCGGTGGCCGGATGAAGTCCAACTCGGCTTATTGGGACATCCCGAACGTTCTCGCCCCTAATCCGAGCGGATTCAACGCCGAGCCATGCGGTTACCGAAATCACCTCGGATACATGTACGACCAGAACGCGACAACTCATTTTTGGAATGCTGATCCACAGGGAGGCAATGACTCACATGCCCGGGTGCTCTTCCACGACTTAGGAGGGGTATACAGATACGGTTGGAATGGAATTGGCGGCACCCTTGGCCAGCGCTTTGGCAGGTCAATCCGCTGCATCAAAGACTGAGCCATGAAACAACTACTCGCTTTACTGCTTTTCGTGCCAAGCCTGTGCCTTTCGCAGTCAGATTACTGCGATACAATCCTCTCATACGCTACGGTTGGACTTCAATTCGACTTCCCTTCCCAAGCGGAGATCCAAGGACCGACCGGCTTTGACCTGTACGAATGGAATGACGGCTCAACAGACAGCAGCTACTGGGCAATGGTGTCTGGCTCTTTGTCGGTCGTGGCGATTGACACTTTGAATCCACACCAGGCCAGCTTTTGGATGGTGAATGAAAGTCCACAAACGCCGTATCAGGGCAGCTGGTCCAATGCTGCCGCCACGAATGGAGAGCTGCTGCGAGAATCTCCCAGCAACCAATGGACATTCGCGTTGTGGGTAAATCTGGATTCTGCTGATAGCCATCACAGCATCATCGGCAAGGAACTGTGGTGGGGCAATGGGTATCGCATATGGATCCACAATGACGAACTCAAGAGTGCCTTCAACAGTGCTGAAAACGGCTACGTGGTGAGAACAGCAGGCACCGTCCCCAAAGAAGCGTTTCACCACATCGCCGTGACCCACGATGGTGCATCACGAAAGCACTACCTCGATGGCGTTGAAGTCGGCAGTTGGGTGGAACCAAGCAGTTTTGAGTTTGGGAGCCACACAGTTGGAATTGGCTGGTGCGCATCGGGCTTTGACTGCACTTTCAATGGAAAAATGGACGAGTTGTCCGTCTGGCACAAAGCGCTGTCACCAGTAGAGATCGGGGCCTTTATGTCTTGTCCAAACGAAGCCAATCAGGACAGCCTCGTGGCCTTTTGGGATTTCGAATTCGACAATGGCGGCTACACCGCAGACAAGACAGGCAATGGTCACACCCTGAGCATCATCAACAATCCCGGTATTTCATTCGAGGAGCGGAGCAATTCCTGCCAGCCATTTTGTGTCAGCGCGACTTACGACGTCACCATCACGTTTGAAGGATGTACAGACGACTACGCGTGCAACTACAGTTCCGAAGCGACCATCAACGACGGCAGCTGTGACTACAGCTGCTGCCCTGGTCCTGGGTGCTGTGGTGAAGGCACTCTATGGGACTCAACACTGGGGCACTGCGTGACGGTCTCTGCCCTTTGCGCCGCCTCTTGCGGCGAAGGAACCATTTGGGACCCCATTAGCGAGGAATGCATCATTGCCATACCCGCCGACATCAATTTCGACGGCTGCGTGACAGTCAACGACCTGTTGCTCCTGCTTGCAGTGCACAGCACCTGCCCCCCCTACCCTGAATGGCCGGACGAGCCCACGGACACTACCTGGATCTGCGGCGCCCCCCTCACCTACTGGGACTACGACTACGCTACAGTCCTCATCGGCGAACAGTGCTGGTTCGCGGAGAATCTCGCAACAACTCAGTACACCGACGGAACTGTGATTGACTCCGGGCTTTCCAATTCTGAGTGGGCCTCTACTACCACAGGTGCACAAGCCGCCTACGATGATGATGAGGCTGTGGTGAGCACCCACGGACGCCTTTACAACGGCTATGCAGTCGACGATACGCGCGGCCTGTGTCCAACTAACTGGTCTGTACCCAACGACTCAGACTTCATCCACCTTGAAGAGAACCTTGGTATGTCGACCGAAGATGCAACATCCTTGTACTGGAGAGGATCTGATGAAGGTCGACGCCTCAAGTCCACCACATGGCAGAACGGATTGGATGAAGTAGGATTCAGCGCACTCCCGCACGGCGGAAGAAACCACAGCTCAGGTAATTTCTTGGATGATGGGGCAATTGGATATTGGTGGACTAAGACATTCAACATTGATGGCCTCTTTTATCGCAGATTGGATTCTGCTGAAGACCGGATTTTCCGCACTTACCCATCGATGAACTACGGCTTCTCCGTCCGCTGCATCAAAGACTGAACCATGAAACAACTACTCGCTCTCTTGCTCTTCGTGCCGAGCCTGTGCCTTTCGCAGTCGGTCACGTTGCCCTACAACCCCGACGTCAACGCCGACAGCGCCATCACCTCGACGGATCTGCTCGGCCTGCTGCCCATCTTCGGCGGCTTCTTCACCCCCGAGGAGGTCCTGATCGACGGGATGACCATCAACGAATACCTGCTGCTCGTGGAAGAGAATGGCGGGGCGCTGCCCGTCGAAGGGTCGGAGCATGGTCAGATGCTCTATTGGAATGGCGAGGAGTGGGTCCTGGTCAGCGTCGGTGAGAATGGGCAGTTCCTCGGCCTCATCGACAACACCCCGGTGTGGCAGGACCTGCCGACGGGTGCGGGCGTGCCCGAAGTCGGTTGCGCCGATCAGACGGCCTGCAACTACGATTCGGGCGCTTCGGT
>DDCX01000104.1:0-2189 GCA_002336475.1 Flavobacteriales bacterium UBA1995
TGCACGACCGATGGTTCATGTGAGGCTCCTGCCACGACTTACGCCGTCACTTTCCAAGTGGACATGGCTGACGCTGGATTGGTCGGTGATGAAGTCATTTATGTGACCGGTTCTTTTGATGGTTGGTGTGGTCCTTGTGACAACGTTCTGACCGATGAAGATGGCGACGATGTTTACACTGGAATGGTGAACCTCGTTCCTGGAGATTACGAGTTCAAATACATGATCAACGCATGGGGTGGAGATGAGCAAAACATCGGAGGCACGGCTTGTGACTTCATTCCAACTGACGAGTTCGGTAACCGAGGATTCACCTTGGGAGAAGCTGACCTTGTCTTAGATGTGAATTGCTTTGACGTTTGCGGTCCATGTGAGGACAACGGAGGTGGTGGAGATCCCACCGACAGTTTGGCTGTGACCTTCAACGTAGACATGAACAACTATGGCGGCACCTTCGGGATCATCAATGTCTCTGGAACGTGGAATGACTTCTGTGCAGACTGCAACCAGATGACCGATGAAGACCTCGACGGTGTTTGGACGGCAACGATCAACCTGCCACAGGGCAATGATTACCGCTACAAGTACCAAGTGGATTCATGGTCAGACCAAGAGGAGCTCGCTCCTGGAGATGACCAAGTGGGCCCTTGCGTGGTCAAGGAAGGTGGCTTCACCAACCGTGACTTGGATGTTGCAGGCAGCGACCCTATGGTCTTGGATGTAGTGTGCTGGCAGTCTTGCTTGGGATGTATCGGAGCTGAAGACGTTGCTGGTTGTAACGATGCCACTGCAGCGAACTACGACGAGACCGCCACAGCCAATGATGGCTCATGCATGTACGATGTGACCTTCAGTGTTAACATGAACGAGTATCCATTGGTGGATGCTGACTCCGTCTACGTGAATGGAAGCTTTAACGGCTGGTGTGGTGCTTGCAACCCATTGCTTGATGAGGATGAAGATGGCATTTACACGACGACCATTTCATTGGCTTATGACTTCTACGAGTACAAGTTCACGGTCAACGCGTGGAACGCGGAGGAGAACCTCGCAGGCTTGGAAGGTTGCGTTACTGAGAACTTCGGATTCACCAACCGGGTGTTGCAATTGTTCGAGAACCAGTCTCAAGATTTGGTTTGCTGGAACAGCTGTTCAGATTGCGAAGGCTCTGGCGAAATCAACGGTTGTACCGATGAGGCCGCTTCCAATTACTCTGAGTTGGCCAACAACGACGATGGCTCTTGTGAATACCCTGTGACCTTCGTGGTAGACATGAACGAGTATGTCGGTTCCTACACTACAGTCAACCTGAACGGCGGCTTTGCCGACTGGTGTGGAGCTTGCATCGAGATGACAGATGACAATTCCGACAACGTGTATGAAGTGACTGCCAACATTCCTGCAGGCGTCAATGAGTACAAGTTCACGGTAGATGGATGGTCAGACCAGGAGATCTTCGCAGTGGGTACTTCTTGCACCAGCACCATTGACGGTTTCACCAACCGTACCCTGACCGTTACAGGAGCAGCCACGTTGGACGTGGTGTGCTGGAACTCGTGCTATGCATGTGATGTGGCCACTGGTTGCACAGACGCTGATGCGCTGAATTATGATGAGACAGCCATCGCTGACGATGGTTCATGTTCTTACTCTGTGACTTTGCGTTTGGACATGTCAACGTCAAGCATTGCCGAAGCCGGTGTGCACGTTGCTGGTGCTTTCCAAGGTTGGGACCCAGGGTCAACGCCAATGTCAACACCTGGCCTCGACCTCTATGAGTACACGGTGCAGCTTACCAGTGGCTCTTACCAGTACATCTACATCAATGGCAATGGCTGGGAAGGTCAAGAGACTGTCCAAGCTGAATGTGGCGTAGACAATGGTCAAGGCGGCTTGAACCGTGAGTTTACGGTGGCCGGTTCCAGCATGGTGCTCGACGTGGTGTGCTTTGGCAGCTGCTCAGCTTGCGCTGGATGTACCGATCCACTGAGCGCGGAATTCAGTCCCTTCGCTGGAGAGGACGACGGTTCTTGTGCCACTCCATTGGTATTTGGGTGTACATACCCAGATGCAGATAACTACAACGCAGCAGCGAGCTCAGAGGACGGGTCTTGCATCTTCTCAGGTGCAAGCGATTGTCCAACGGACATCGACGGCGATGGTTCAACTGCAGTAGGAGACCTGTTGGT
>DDCX01000104.1:2209-12392 GCA_002336475.1 Flavobacteriales bacterium UBA1995
ATTGAGCAGCCCTTTTTCATTGTATGCATTCTCATGCCCTTATGGGCTGAGGCGCAACGGCGTGACGTAATTTTGCCAAATGAAGTTGTTGGTCACCAGTCGACTCCCAAGCCCGTGGGGTACTTATTCGATCAGCGCTTTTGGTCAGGAAGGCGAAAGGTTTCCTCATGTGGTTTTGCACCGAGGTGTCAAAGAGGCTCTGGCGTCAAATGACCCGGTAGATGTGCGCGTACACAGCGAGTGCATGACCGGAGACGTATTTGCCAGCCAGCGTTGCGATTGCGGTGAGCAATTGCACAACGCACTCGGCCATTTCAAGCAGCATGGAGGCATGCTCATATACCTGCGTCAAGAAGGAAGGGGCATCGGCCTTGTCGACAAGCTCAGGGCGTACAACCTACAGGACGAGGGCATGAACACCTATGAAGCCAATTCCGCAATGGGCCATGGTGAAGATGAAAGGGAATACACCGATGCCATTGGGATTTTGGACCATTATGGCCTTCAAGATGTGCGGTTGTTGACCAACAACCCTTTGAAGGAGCAGGCTTTAAAGCATGCGGGAGTCAACGTTGTAGAACGGTTGCCTCTGCGCGCAACAGAGACGTCAGACAATGCGGGTTACTTGAGGGCCAAAAGAGAAATTACGGGCCATTGGCTCTGATCACCACACCGCATCATGTCCAAACGTCACGCGCGATTCTAAAGGTGTTGGTGTGTGCCTTGACGATGGTATTGACGTCTTTGGAGTATCCACCTCCCATGGCACAGGCTACGCCTATACCGGCATCTTTGCATGCAGAGAATACCATGTGGTCTCTTTGGGCGCATCCCTGAAGGCTCAAGGACAGCCGACCTAGTTTATCTGACACGAGAACATCTACCCCACATTGAAACAAGGCCACTTGGGGCCGGAAAGAGGTGAAAATGGTGTTTAAAGCATCGTCCAACAAGGCCAGGTAATCACCATCACCCGTTTGGTCAGGCAGTGCAATGTCAAGGGTGCTTGGAGGCTTCTTCATGGGATAATTCTTTGCCCCATGCATGCTAAAAGTGAAGATGCGAGGATCTTGTCCAACGATTTCGGCGGTGCCGTTTCCGTGATGAACATCCAAGTCGACAATGAGGATGCGTTCAAGACCTGAGTCAATCAAATCATATGCGGCAATGGCGAGGTCATTCAGTAGGCAAAATCCTTCTGCGTGGTCTCGATATGCGTGGTGAGTACCACCAGCGATATTGAGGCCCACTTTTCCTTGTGCGGCCCATTGTGCGCACATTCTGGTTCCCTCCATGATGACTTTTTCGCGATGGATGAGCTCAGCGGACCAAGGAAATCCTGATTGACGTTCTTCTTGCTTGGTCCACAATCCTCCTTCAAGCGTCTCGACGTAGGACGGGCTGTGTGCACGATGAATGGCCTCTGTATGAATGACATCAGGCCGCACCCACTCCAGGTCCTCCACAATACCTTCTATTTTCAGCTGTTCTGCCAATAGTTCGTATTTGACCATCGGAAATCTATGGGCTGCGGGCAATGGATGTGTGTATGACGGGTGGTGTGCGACGCGCATTGTGTGATAACACATAACAAGTGGGGCGGTTCAATCCGAGTGCGTGATGGATGTGTTATGTGAAATCGTGTGTAAATACGTGGCTATTTTCCGTGGAAACGGAATTCGCGGGAATGTGTTTGCACCTAAGAAAAACAAGGACTTGATTCGCAGTATGCGACAAGCTGCTTTTTTTCTGGTCTTCTTATCCTCCGTTTGGGTTGGCTCAGCGCAAAATAAATGGAAAAGAATGCAGCCTGAAGATTGGCTCGCTCTTGATGTGGTTCAGGAGGGTTTGGCGATGCTACAAGAAGATGCTGATGCTTTTTACAGCGAAGTGAATTTTCATGAAGGGGGCATTGCCACTGCTGCCGGAAGTGAAGGCGCCATCATTGGGCGCGGTGGAGATTTACGGATTGTGCTTGATTCGACAGGCAGGAACTTGAGCAAAAGCCACAACGTGGGGTTCAATTATAATCGCAAATTGTTGTTTTGGAACGACCGGTGTTATGCTGCAGGCGGACGGGGTTTTTGGACGTTTCATTCGAAATTGGTGGAGTTTGTACCTACAACTGGAGAGTGGGAATTACAGTCTGTAGATGAAGCGCCGAGTCACGTAAACCATGTATCCTCTTGGTGGGACGCTAACGCCTCAAAGCTGGTTGCCATCGAAGAACCGGCATTGATGACCACGGAAGGAGAAATGGCAAAAGCCGTGCGCGCTTTGGAGTTTGGCAAGGATTGGAAGTGGACTTTAGAAGGTCAAGTCAATCCGGCATTGTCGAGACACTTCAGTTCCTCTTCGTTCGCTTCTTTTGATTTAGGAGATTATTTCATCTGGGTGGGATTGCACAAGACATTGATTGTGAGCAAGGTCGATATGCTCTTCACCTTTACTGAAGCATTGAATGGGGGCATGTTGGAGGAGATTGGTTATTTCCGAAAAAATGCATCCTGTAAGTTGTTCCAGACGACCACAACCAAAGGAGCATTGAGGCTGAGGTGCATACCCGAGGCAGAAGGCGAATCAAAAGAATGGACAGTGGACATTCGTCAGGCCTTTGAAGAATCAAGGGCAGAAGCACAGCCCTTTGTCGTTCCGGTTGATTTCTTGGATGATACTGAACCTGTTAAAGAAGATTCTGCCAATTTATGGGGAGGCTTAATCCTGCTTATGCTTGTTGGAGTTGCAGGGTTCTTTGGGGGGCAATATTGGAGCAAGTTCCCCGTGCAGATGCCGGATCCCGAAGCGGGGCCTTCGAAGACCTCTGTTGAGCCCGGCAGAAGCCCGATTCCTGAAAAGATGTCGGACTTGACACAACAGTTTTTGCAGCTGGAATCACCGTCGTTTGATACAGCTCAACTCAACACAATGTTGGCTTTCACTGACGACCTCTCAGAGGAAACCAGGCGGGCCCGCAGGGCACAAGCCGTGCGGAAAGTGAACCAAGAATATGAGCTGTGGTACAACCAGCCACTTATCATTCGGACCAAAGACACATTGGACCGGAGAAGGACGATTTACGTTATCCAACGGCACTCAGATAACGCATGAGTTCCATGCACACTACCGCACCGACCGTGCCCACAGCATAACCGAGGACCGCCAATAGAACACCTACGGGAGCGAGGGCCGGGCTAAAAGCACTGGCGACAATGGGGGCACTGGCAGCTCCACCGACGTTGGCTTGGCTTCCTACTGCCACAAAGAAGAAAGGGGCTCGGATCAATTTGGCGACGATCAAGAGGATGGAAACGTGGACGAGCATCCACAGCAATCCGATGACCAAAACGGGCCAGTACTGGTTCCATGATGCCACGAGTTCTCCGATGTCCATTTTGGCGCCAATGGTGGCCACCAAGACGTACAAGAAGACACTGGCCAACTTGCTCGCACCAGCGCCTTCGTAAGTGCGCATGGGTGTGAAGCTGAGGGCCACTCCGAAGACCGTAGACAAGAAGACCAACCAGAAAAAGGGACTTTTCAGAGAGCTTAAAAAGCGTGCCGGGGAATCGGGGTTGTCTGCCATGGCGGCAGCATACCAACTGCCCATGCCATCGCTCATGGCTCCTCCCATGAAGTGGGCCACCCCGACCATCGCAAAAATGACACCCAACAAGACCATCAGGTCATTGAAAGTGGGAATTCGGGCAATGCTGCTTTGATAGGCTTCTACCTTGGCTTTTAGTTCGTCAACCGCTGTGGAGTCTGCCTTGAGCCGTTTGTCGATCACCGCACTCATTCCAGCACCAATCAGCAGGAAAGGCATCCAAAGGTTGGCTACGAAGACGTCGACAATGATCATGACGCTGAATTGATCGTCCTGTGCTTGCGCAATTTCTTTGAGTGCGGTTTGGTTGGCGCCGCCGCCAATCCAACTGCCCGCAATGGTGGAAAGTCCGCGCCAGAGTGCATCGGGTGCGTCCCCTCCAAAAACATCAGGGCGGATTTGACCGACCAACAACAATGCAGCAGGGCCTCCAATGACAATACCGAAAGTGGCAGCAAAAAACATGATCAGCGCTTTGGGGCCCAGGTTGATGATGCCTTTGACATCGATGGACAGGCAGAACATGATCAAGCTGGCGGGCAGCAGGTATCGGCTGGCGACGTAGTACAGGCTGCTTCCTTCCCCGGCCTCGATAATGCCAGTTGAATTCAAGATGGCCGGCAAGAAATAGGCCATCAGCAAGGCGGGCACAACGCCATAAAACTTGGCAAAACGGGGAAGCCGAGACGTGTGGAAAACCAGTGCGAGGCAAGCCAGAAGTAGGCCGAGAATAGGGGCGTCTTGGGTAATCACAGGGGCAAGATAACCGATGGCAGTCATGGCCTGTGCTTGGCCCGTTGCCAGGTGCTACTTTCGGGTGTGCGTTTTAGCGTAGTCGTCCCCTTGTACAACCGTCCGGAAGAAATCCGGGAACTCTTGGAGAGCCTCACCCTCCAGACGGTAAAAGATTTCGAAGTCTTGGTGGTCGAAGACGGCAGTGACCGGGACGCCAGAGAGATTGTGGCATCCTTTTCCGACAGGCTGGACGTTCATTATTTCTGGAAGGAAAACGAGCGCCAAGGTTTTACCCGCAACTATGGTTTTGAGCGTGCGAAAGGGGATTGGATGGTGGTTTTTGATTCGGACTGTCTGATCCCAAGCCGCTATTTTGAACATGTCGCCGACTTTTTGGACCGCCATCCCGATGTGGATGTATTTGGGGGGCCAGATGCGGCACATTCTTCTTTTACACCCATCCAAAAGGCGATCAGCCACTCGATGACTTCCTTTCTGACAACAGGGGGAATTCGCGGGGGACAGCAGCAACTGGGAACCTACCAGCCGAGGTCATTCAACATGGGGATCTCTCGACGGGCTTGGGAGGTCAGCGGAGGTTATCGAATTACCGTAAAAGGAGAAGACATCGAATTTTCGATGCGGCTGCTTGCACACGGCTTAAAGTCGGCGCTGATCCCTGATGCTGTGGTGTTCCACAAACGGCGAACAGACTTCGGTCAATTCCGCAAGCAGGTCGAGTTCTTCGGAAGGGCGAGGGTCAACATCCGGCGTTTTTTTCCCGGCAGCTTAAAGCCACTGCATTGGATGCCCACCTTGTTTCTCGGCTATGTTGCAGCGCTCGTTCCTCTGCTGGCCTTGGTCCTATTGTGGAAGGAGGGATGGGGGGCAATCGGCGCGTTCGGCGCCTTGCTGCCCTATGTGGTGTGGCATGTGTCCATTGGATTGGAAGCGCTCATCAAAACCGGTGAATGGAGGGTGGCCATCCTCGCTCCTCGTGCAGCAAGGATTCAATTGACCTCCTATGGTTGGGGCCTGCTTTCTGAATACCTGGCCGTGGTTGTATTCAAAAAGCGGGATGCTTTGATTGGTGACGTGCGGGAGGTACCGTTGATGCCTCAGAACACCAAGGCGAAATGAGGGCGATGGGTTGGTTGGGACTGATGGTCGCTGTAGCGGCTTTGGCATACACTGCACTTTGCCTCTCTGCGCCTCTGAAGGACGAAGCACATCACATCGAGTGGCTGTCTGAGGAGGAAGCCCTCATTTTGAATTGGGCCACATCATCGTGGTCGTCTAAGCAGTTGTGGCCTTCTGAGGTCCTCTCCAAATCGGTTTGGGATGACGTCCAAGTCGCTGCGGGTTCCATAGAATGCCCATTGGAGGGCATAGCGTATGGCACGGGGACAAGAAAACTAAGGCTCACACAGTCTGCCGAGGGCAACAAGCTCCAGGAGCGCGTGACAAGGAGTGTGCCGTTTTATCTGCGTGGTTGGGAAAAGCTAAGGGGCAACAAGGGCGCGGTTGCGCCGATTGGTCGGTCATTGATCGCCCACATAAAAGCGCAGTCGGCATTTCCGACGGCAAGGGCGCCTTGGGACGGAGGTGCATTTGTACCTGTTTCCTTGCCTTTTAAGGCGGATACTGCTGGCTTTCAAGCTCCTGTGGGCAACGGCGATGAGACTGCTCGACTGTGGTGTTTCTCTTTCCCATCAGATGGTCCCCGGTATTGGCAATGGGCAGAGGAGACAAGTGCAGGCACTTTGGACTCTGCCCTTGCGAATGGTGGCAAAGGCTGGGCTTTAAGTGCGGATACGCTGGCGCTGTGGGAGGCTTTACCGAATGCGGCCAGTGCATTGGCCATTCTGCACCATGTGAAAAGGAGCATTGAGCCTAGAGATACATTGGAGCCGATTTGGGTCATCCAGGTGAATGCCCTTCGGCCAAATGCTGAAAGCAGAACAGCGCCGAAGTCAGAGACCGCGACGCTGTTCCAATTCGATGGATTAAAAATCAGCGGACAATAAGCCTGCCGATTCGGGGCATTGGCGCCGCTTGGTGGGGCGATGTCACCCGGATCAGATACATGCCTGGCAATTCGGGAGCAGGAACATTCAGGCTCCATGCGTCCATTGCTGCTGCTGCTGAGCTGGTCTGGGTGTGCACCAGTTTGCCGCCAGAGGACCACACAGAGGCCGTCCATGGACCAGCATTTGAGAGGCCTGATATCTGCACTTCTTGCCCTGCGAAAGAGGGATTGGGAAAGGGTGTCAAAGACGACAATACACCTGCGAATTCAGCGATACTGCTGGTCAGCGGGTTCCCCTCGCAATCGAATCCCTCTGCGGCGTATTCACATTCCCCGCTTTCTTCGGTGGCTTCGTTGTCATAATTGCAAGCCTGGGTATCGGTGCAGCCTAAAACTTCAGCACTGTCGCAGATTCCATCTTCATCGATGTCTGCTTCGCAGTCACCGCCGCATTCGCCCAAAGCATCGAGATACTCGCAGCTTCCATCGTCACTGTTTGCTGCAGCATTATAGGTGCAGCTGGCTTCATCTGTGCAGCCCTCGACCACAATGAGAGGGTTGCCAGCGCAATCAAATCCTTCGGTGGCGTACTCGCAGTTTCCGTCCTCTTCTGTGGCATCCTCCTCATAATTGCAGGCCACGAGGTCTGTGCATCCAGGAATTTCTGCATTGTCGCAGACCCCATCGCCATCGTTGTCAGAGGGGCAATCTCCTCCACATTCGCTGAGTGCATCGAGGTATTCACAGCTGCCGTCATCGGTATTTGCCGCGGCATCATAAGTACAGCTCTCTGCATCCGTGCAGCCCAAGACCGCAAGTGTGACGTTGCCGTCACAGTCAAAGTTGACGGGCGGGTAGGTGCAATTCCCGGCTTCGTCGGTGGCATCGCCATCGAAGTTGCATGCGGAGGGGTCTGTGCAACCCGGGACCTCTTCATCGTCGCAGACATTGTCTCCATCGGCATCGCCTGGACAGTCTCCACCACACATGCCCAGGGCATCCAAGTATTCGCAACTGCCGTCATCGGTGTTGGCTGTGGCATCATAGGTGCAGCTCGCTTGATCCGTGCATCCCGGGACGACAATCAAGACATTTCCATCGCAATCAAAGCCCTCGGTCGCATAAGCGCAGTTGCCATTTTCTTCCGTCGCAGTGGCGTCGTAATTGCAGGCCACCAAGTCTGTGCATCCGGGAATCTCTGCGTTGTCGCAAACCCCATCGCTGTCGTTGTCTGAGGGGCAGTCGCCTCCACAATCACCCAAGGCATCGGGGTACTGGCAAGAGCCATCATCGGTATTGGCGTCTGCATCAAAGGTGCAGCTCGCGGAATCCATGCAGCCGTATACAGCAACGGTCACATTGCCATCACAATCAAAGTTGACCGGGGGGTAAGAGCAGTTGCCAGCATCGTCGGTGGCATTGTCGTTGTAATTGCACGCTTCGGAGTCTACACAACCTGGGATCTCAGCATTGTCGCAGACATTGTCTCCATCGGCATCACCTGGACAGTCACCACCACAATCGCCCAATGCGTCGAGGTATTGGCAACTGCCATCGTCGACATTGGCAGTGGCATCGAATGTGCAGCTGGAAGCATCCGTGCAACCCGGAACGTCGGTAACAGTCAAGTCTTCATCCCCGTCACAAATGTCATTGGAGTTCACATCTGCACAAGGAGCAACTGCAGCGCCATCGACACAGAAGGCATGGGTTTGACCTGAGCCGAAGTTTCCGGAACCTGAGCCCAGCACGTTCCCATCAGCATCGGTCAATGCATACCATCCTCCGGGAGGGTAATGCAAGCCGTTGCCAAAAAGGTCGGTCACGGTGAGTTCGTAGCAACCGGTCGTGGCACATTGGCTTTCGGCGATGAAGTCGCCTGCATAAGTGCCGTTGTCGTAATTCGTGCCCGACATTACAACTGTGCCGTCGTCTGTGCTTTCGACGCTCCAACTGAATCCAAAGGGCAGCACATCCAATTGGATTTCCATGTTGACAAACGTGCCAGAGAGGATCTCGAAGGAGCTGTTCAATGTGTCATTGAGTGCATAACCATCTTCGGGCGCGCTGATCCAGACGCTCAGGTCGTGTGCACCTCCTGAGGCGGCCAAAGTTGGCAGGGAAACAAACTCAGTTGCGCCAGAGACCAGATTGCCGGTCCAGGCCAATTCGTTGACGGAACCACCGTCCAATGAAAAGTACAAAGTCGCCGAATTCATGGGGTCAGAACCGAAGTTCTGGAGCATCACCTCTGGGGCGATAGAGGAAGCGCATCCTGCTGAGGCGATGCCTTGAATGGAAGCGAGTCCAATGTCGGCTGCCATCACTGGGACAGCGCCATCGCTGTTCAACAGGGAGTTTCGGTGGCTCACCAAAGCATTGCGCATTCGTGTGCGCTGTCCTTCGGTAAAGGCGTCCATGCAATCGTCATTGGAGTAGTCCATGAAATTCTCCACCATGGTTTCCGGACAGCTCATGGCAGAGCAGCCAATGGACCCGGTCGTAGGAGGGGTGTCACAAACCCGGTCACCCTGCGACAGGCAATTGCTTTCGTCTGCACAGCTGTTGGTATTGTTGAAAGTGTGCAACAAACTCAAATAGTGCCCGACTTCATGGGTCAAAGTCCTGTTCAGGTCGAAGTTGTTGAGCAAATCGAATTCTGCGCCCACACCGAACACTTGGTGGTGAAGCACGACGCCATCATGCGTGCCAGAAGTGGGAGGTAAGTAGGCGAAACCCAAAGGAGAGGTGCCGCCATTGAGCTTGTGCAGGACCCAAACGTTGACATAGTCCGAACCCGGCCAATGACTGAGGTTCTTGATGTTCATTTCCGCAGCGGGGTCGAGGTTGCTCGTTGTCACCATGCCCGTGCTAGAAAAGCTAGGGATGGTCTCGGACACATCTGTTCGCAGAATGCCCGTCGTCGGGTTTCCTTCTGGGTCTCTTACCGCAAGGACGAATTCAATGTCGATGTCCGAACCGCCAAACTCACCGCGGAAGTCCGCATTGAGTGCGTCAATCGCACTTAAAACCTGGCTATCTGAGACATTGGATCCAGTGCCAGCTGGGGCGCCAGCGTGCATGATGTGCACGACCACGGGCAACACATGGGTATCGCTCGATCGCATGGTGGTGTTGGACATTTCTGACAATGCCGCCTCAAAGGCAAAATAGCTTCGAGCGTAAGTGCTGTCTTCCAACAGGGCCGCCTGAACTTGATCGGAAGAACAGCGGTCATCCTGTGCCAGAGCTGTGTTGGCAAAGAGGGAGATGAAAAGGGACAGAAGAGTGACGTAGAATCGCATAATGGAGGGTGGTTCTTTCTCCCGTACTCCTTTCTGCAAGTTCAGGTTTCATTTTGAATGTGAAATATGTCTTGTTGTTGTTTTTCAAACAGTTACACCGTTGGTGTCACTGGTGTATAATGCTGGTTTAAGAGGGAAATAAAAAAGGCGGAACCCCTGAATGCCAGGGGCTCCGCCTTCTCATGGTTTTTTTCTGAAGAATCAGTCGGCTTGCTCGACTTCGAGAAGCTCAACTTTGAAGACCAAAGTGGAGTTGGCACCGATCACATCGCCTGTAGCGCGTGAGCCGTATGCAAGCTCTGATGGGATGAAGAACGTGGTCTGTCCTCCTTTTTTCATGGTTTGAAGGCCTTCTGTCCAACCAGAGATGACCTGATTCAAGCCGAAAGTGGCAGGTTGTCCGCGGTCATAGCTGCTGTCAAACGTAGTGCCGTCGATCAAAGTGCCGTGGTAGTGGACGGTCACCTTGTCTGTGGCGCTTGGGCTTGGGCCATCGCCTTCGCGGTCTAC
>DDCX01000104.1:12428-49363 GCA_002336475.1 Flavobacteriales bacterium UBA1995
TGCATGGTGCTGCGCACGAGTTCATTGGCCTGTTCTGCTGTCATGGCAGCATTTCCAGCTTGAACGTCTGAAAAAGCCTGCGCAATTTGTGCTGGGACGTAGTCAGTGATGCCTTGACTTTGAACGTTGGTGGCAAAAAGCACGCCCAGTGCATAGCTCAAAGAGTCGTTGTTGTTTTCCATGTTGGGGGTTGGGGTATTCTGACCGTTGACGGAGCAGCCTGTCCAAGCCATTGGGGCTAAGACCAGACCCGCCGCGAGGGCCATCGTGTGAATCGGGTTGAATTTCATGAGGTTGTATTGATGTTTCGTGTGAAGATGAAAGTATGACTCCCACTCAGGGCAGAATTGAAGCTGTAGCCGTCTTCATTGAATGCCTGAATCCCATCGCGCGTGTCGATTTTCTCTTGCAGCAAATATTTGGCCATGCGCCCACGCGCTGTTTTGGCGTAGGTGCCAATCATTTTGTACGCTCCGTTCCGCTCCTCCTTGAACTGGATGTGTATGAAACGGCCAGCAAGGAGGGGTTGGTCTATGGCTTTGAAATACTCTTGGCTGGCGAGGTTGATGATTTCATCGCCTTCATTTTCCTCATTCAGGCTGCTGGCCAATGATGTTCCCCAATATTCATAGAGGTTTTGGTGGCCTTTTGGCCGCCACTTTCCGCCCATCTCGAGCCTGTACTGTTGGATCAAGTCTAAGGGGCGCAGCAAGCCGTAGAGACCAGAGATGATCCTCAATCTGTTTTGGGCATGATCGAGGTCACTCGCATTCCACCGCTCCGCACCCAATGCCCGGAAAACTTCTCCATGGAATGCATGAATGGCAGTGCGCGCATTGCCGGGATGAAAAGGGGCGCCCCACTGCTGGTGACGTTTGGAAGTCTCATTAGCCAAATCAGGACTGATGTCCATGGTGGTCATCAGACTGTCTTCAGATTCAAGTGAGAGCGAAGACATCAGCTCCGATGCATTTCCCGCAAAAAGAGGCTGGCTCGCCCCAGCATCTACTGGAATGTCGCCATTCCTAAAAGTTTTCGCGGGGGACAGCAAAATGCGCATGGGGCCGCAAATCTAAGGCATGCCATTCAGCGTCTACCTTAATTTGCTCCCATGAAAACGTCAGCCATTCACAATTTATGGGGTGCCATTCTCTTAATCGCACCCTTTTGCTTGCTTGCTCAGGAATGTCCGGATGGCCAAAGCCCGTTTGAAATGCGCATCCACACTGATGCCTGGGGGTATGAGTTGTACTGGGAACTGAGCCCAGAAGGCGAGGCTTGCGGAGCAGCAGCACTCTATTGGGGTGGCAATGCTGCAGAGGTGGGGTGCGATGGTGATGGCATTCCGGGAGCGCCGGAGGGCAACTATGCTTCAAACACGAGCTTCATATTAGACACGTTGTGCGGCGTCCCTGGCGATTCATTGACCCTGCATTATGTGGACAGCTACGGGGATGGAGGAACTTTTTTTGAAGTGTTTGCCGATGGAGTGCTGAACCAAAGTTTGAATGGAACAGGCAATGGAAACGTCTGGAGTTTCGATCCATTTTCGATGTCAGGACCAGCTTATGATTCTCCCTGTGCTGCAGAGTCTATTGAAGTCGATGGTCCCATGGTGGTCGTGTCTACGGACAGTTGCACTGCTGCATTTGATGAGCCAGCTCCCCCAAATTTTGCAGGCGTTTATTCCTGCCAACTCAATGGCGGTTGGTGTGAAGGGGGGCTCATAGGGTCAGCGTGGCTTTCGTTTGTGGCGACCTCCGGGAACTGCAGGGTAACGGCCTGCAACGACACCACAGATTTCGATACGCAATTGGCCTTGTGGAAGGCCGAAGATTGCGGCGATTTCGACACCTACACCCTCATCAATGCCAATGACGATATGGCTGGGGGTTGCAGTGGAGGCAATGGCTATGCGAGCACCATGGCCACAGGTTGCTTGGACAGTGGCGCTACTTATTTGATTCAGATAGATGGGTGGTACAGTGCTACAGGAACGGTTGGTGTGACCATTGAGACGGATGCGCAAGGCGAGGACATCACCAGTGCGACAGGCGGCTTGGCTTGTCCTTTGGACAAAGAGGAGTCGCCCAACGGCACCATTGTCTTAAACCCCCAAGGAATGGGGGCGGACTTCACAGCAGCATGGATTGGCCCTGATGGTTTTTCTGGTGAGGGACAGCAAATCACAGGCCTTTCAGAAGGCACTTATTCAGCGGTGATTGTCTCCAGTTGCGGCACCACATTGACGCATTCGGTCACTTTAACCCAACCCGATCCCATCTCCATCGATCTGGATGTGGTGCCTCCGGGGTGCCCAGAACAACCCAACGGAAGTGCGAGCATCGAGGTTCAAGGAGGCACAGCACCTTATGCCATTACGTGGTCCGGTGAGCTTGGTGAGTTGGGAACGGGTGAGTCCATCATGGATTTGGGTGAGGGCCAATACGCGGTGATCATGGAGGACGACAACGGATGCACTGAAGAGCTTAGTTTCAATTTGGAGGCTTCAGACGATGCCTTTGCTTTCACTTTGGGAGCGGACACCAGTTTGTGTGACGATGAGCAGTTGATTCTGTCGGCCCCTCCTGGATTGGAGTACCTCTGGAGCACCGGCAGCGTAGATCAGTTCATCATTATCGATGGCGCTGAGCTTGGAACAGGCACATATCCTATTGTGGTAGAAGCGAGCAACGCTTTCGGCTGTTCTCATGCAGATGCGATTTTCATCACTGTGTATGATTGCACCAGCAGTGTCGAAGAAGGAGCGGCTTTGTCTTCGGATGTTCGCGTATTTCCGAACCCTTTGGCGGGCGGCGGATCTTGGACCATTGCATGGGACGTCCCAGATTACATCTGGTTGGGAGGTTGGGAATTGAGGGATGCAGCAGGAAGAATGGTCAAGAAAGGCCAAGCACCAGGTTGGTCTGGGGCCATCAAAGTTGATGTTCCCTCGGCTGGTTTGGCCGCTGGCCAATACCTCTGGCATGCTTCCGGAACGGATGTGTCAGTTCGCCTCCAGCTCCACTGATTTAGCTTCATTGCAGAACTTATGATTGATTTGAGGAGTGACACGGTCACCAGGCCGACGGAAGCCATGTTGAAGGCCATGATGTCGGCGCCCACAGGTGATGACGTTTATGCCGAAGACCCGACGGTCAACCGCCTCCAAGAGGAGCTGGCCGCCAGATTTGGGCATGAAGCAGGGCTGTTTTGTCCTTCTGGCACCATGGCCAACCAAATCGCCATCAACGTGCACGTATCTCCAGGAGATGAGGTGCTGTGTCACCGCTTGAGCCACGTTTACAACTATGAAGGTGGCGGCATAGCGCGCAACAGTGGGGCAAGTGTCAGGCTTGTAGATGAACCCCATGGGGCTATGCCAGCGTCGGTCATCCGGGCTGAAATCAATCCTGCGGACAGTCATTTCGCACGGACCCGCCTGGTGTGCGTTGAGGACACCGTCAACAAGGGCGGGGGCGCCGTACAGTCTGTCGCAACATTGGCAGAAGGCAGTGCAGCCAGCCGAGCGGCGGGGTTGCCTTTCCACCTTGATGGAGCGCGTGCTTGGAATGCCTTGCGAAAAACCGGACAAGACTGGAAGCGCTACGGCGACATGTTTGACAGCATCTCGCTGTGTCTTTCCAAGGGGTTGGGAACACCCGCAGGTTCCGTACTGCTGGGTTCTCGGGATTTTATCGCCGAAGCCCACCGCAGCAGGAAAGTCATGGGGGGAGGCATGCGACAGGTGGGCATTTTGGCCGCGGCTGGGTTGCATGCCATCGAGCATCATTTCGACCGCCTGCAAGAAGATCACGACCGGGCAGCCCGCATTGGGTCACTGCTCTCCGAGCACCATTCGGTAGCTAACGTCGCTCCTGTGGAGACCAACATCGTGATTGCCCAACTAAAAAACAGTCGGCCAGCCTCGGAGCTCGTAGAAGCCCAGCATGAGCAGGGCATTTTATGTTCGGCATTCGGTCCGGATCAGGTGCGCTGGGTGACCCACCTCGACTTTGGAGATGAAGATCTTCAGCAGGTGTTGAACGCGCTTGAAGGGTGGAGTTGAACGGTTAAATGCAGTCTCCCATGATGGGCTGAGCACCGGGCATTAATTTGCCGGCATGATTGCAATTTGGAAGACCGCCTCCCGCGCATGGCGCAAAGGGACATGGATGGCACTGGCATTGAGCCTCACCTTTTCTGCCCAAGCGACTGAGGGCATGTGGATTCCGGCCTTGCTCAAGGCCGTAGAAGGGGACATGCAAGACATGGGACTCAAGTTGACTGCTGAAGACATTTACAGCATCAACCGCAGCTCATTGAAGGATGCCATTGTCCAATTCGGCGGTGGGTGCACCGCAAGTGTGATCTCCGATCAGGGGTTGCTCTTGACCAACCACCACTGTGGTTATGGCCAGATTCAATCCCACAGCAGCCTGGAGCGCGACATTCTCAAGGATGGTTTTTGGGCGATGTCCTTGGAAGAAGAGCTCACCAATCCCGGCCTGACTGCGATGTTCATCGTCCGCATTGAAGACGTGACCGCAGCGGTTCAGGCTGCGAGGGCAGCGGGAGGTGATGCCGAAAAAGCCGTCCGAGATTCCCTAGCGTCAGCGGCGACGGACGGAACAGACCATGAAGCTGTTGTGCGCGATTTCTTATACGGCAACCAGAACTTCCTCATCGTTACACGCACCTTCAAGGATGTGCGTTTGGTAGGTGCACCACCTAGCTCGATTGGCAAATTCGGCGGAGATACAGACAATTGGGTTTGGCCCCGACATACCGGAGATTTTTCGCTCTTTCGGATTTACAGCGGTCCAGATGGAGCACCTGCAGAACCCAGTGAAGAGAACATTCCATTGGATCCTGCCCACCATCTCCCCATTTCTATGCACGGCATTGAAGAAGGGGACTTCACCATGGTCTTTGGTTTCCCTGGGCGCACAGAGCGTTACATCCCCTCTGTTCAGGTCGAGCACTTGATCAACACCCTGAACCCCACTCGGATTGCCATGCGTACAGCAAGTTTGGAGGTGATCAATACCGCCATGCGTGCAGACGATGGCACGCGCATCGCCTATGCGGCAAAGCAGAGCCGCATCGCCAATGCATGGAAGAAGTGGATTGGCCAGAATGAAGGATTGATTGATTTCGGGGTGGTAACTGAGAAGCGCCGGGCACAAATCGAAGTGGCCAAGGAGATCCGTTCACAAGGCTTGGACGAGTTTGGAACGGTGGTTGGCGACCTGTCCAAGGATTTTGAGGCACTCAGGCCATTTATGGAAGCCCGGTCACTCTTTATCGAATGGTTCTACTATGGTCCTGAAATCCTGCGTTGGGCATCCGAGGTGGGAGATGTGCTTGCCATGGCCGCTGATAAAACGGTCTCGGACAGTGCATTTGATGCGCGTGCGGCAGAAGTTCTGATTGCGGCGGCTGGCTTTTACCCTGACTACAGGGCCGAGGTAGACCGCAAGGTGTTTGGGGCTGTATTCCCTCTGTACATGCAGGCTTTGCCCGAAGGTTTTGCACCAGAGGTGGCGGCTGCGACATGGGCGATGTCCAAGGACCAGAATGCCAATGCCATTGCCGATGACCTTTTCGATGGCAGTATTCTGGATGACGGCGCCGCATTCATGGCCTTGCTCGAAGACCGGGACAGAAAAGCCCTAAAGAAGCATTCAAAAGACCTGATTTTGGAGTGGGCACAGCAAACCAATGACAGCTATTGGGTCAAGGTGAGGAGCGAATACGGCCGCTTACAAGCCGCCATGGAGCAAGACATGGGCCGCTATTTGATGGCGCTGGGGCAGGTGTATCCCGACAGTACTTTTTGGCCAGATGCCAACAGCACATTGCGCTTGACCTATGGACTTATGGAGGGCAGTGAGCCCAGGGATGCCGTGAGCTATAAGCCGTTTTCTACTGCCCGAGGTGTGCTCGACAAATACGTTCCCGGAGATGCGGAGTTTGACCTGCCAAAAGACCTGGTGGCCCAATTGAGGGCAAAAGAGTACGGACCCTACGCCGACAGCGACGGCAACCTGAGGGTGTGCTTTTTGGGTTCCAACCACACCACGGGCGGGAATTCAGGGTCACCCGCCATCAATGGCACAGGAGACCTTGTAGGATTGAACTTTGACCGCACCTGGGAAAGCACAATGAGCGATGTGCGCTTTGATGCCGACCGCTGCCGAAACATCATGGTGGACATCCGATACGTGCTGTGGGTGACCGATGTGTATGCAGGGGCGACACACCTCGTTCAGGAAATGACATTGACGGAGCGCGATCCGGACAACCTGAGTCCCAATTGGCGCCCATTTGGCACCGGCACAGGCATCGGAAGGGGATACCGTCAGAGTGAGGAAGAGGTCAAAGAGAATTTCCGCAAGCGCTCATTGGAACGCATGGAAGAGCGCCGCCAAAAGATGGAGGCAGGGGGGCAGTAACCCTTTTGGGACCGATCAGCTCAGAAAGTAAATCGAGGTGATCAAGATGGCGAACAGAAAGAGGGCCAATACAACTGGGCCTCCAATTTCGTTCTGCTCGGCTTCTGAGTGGTCGTGGTGGTCTTCGGACATGATGGTGCGTCGTTTGCTCGCACAAAAATAGGGCACCCTGTGGTGCCGTCATGGGGAGTGGCCTTCATGGGCAACCATGTTTCCCACAGGACAGTTCTTGAGGTAAATTGACCACATGTTAAACCGTTTCTGCATCCTGTGTCTGCTCTTTTCGTTTGTTCCTGTTTTTGGTCTGGCCCAAGAGCCTTGCAATGATGGTCAGCTTGCATTTGAGGTTGTCATATCGCCGGACTCGTGGCCTTATGAGATGAGCTGGAACCTCGCCAATGGCAGTGGCGCTGTTCTTTTGGAGGCCGATGTGGAGAATGCCGACGACACGCTCTATACCTTCTGCATAGACGCTTCCGATTGGGAGGACTGTATGGTCTTTACGATGGACGACAGCTATGGCGACGGACTGGTGGGCGAAGCGTTCTATCAAGTCTGGTTGGACGGGGAGATGCTCGTGGAGGGCAGCGGCAATTATGGATTTGGACAAAGCCATGCCATTGATTGCCCACCAGGTTGGACCTGCAACGAAGCCATTGAACTGGTGCTCGGTGACGATCCTTTGGCCATTGAAGCGGCAGAAAACATCGAGTGGTGGACGTTCACGCCTGCGGACAACGGCATGTATGCGTTGTCGAGTTGCGGTTCGGGCTGCGACACGCGGCTGTGGATCTACGACTACTGCAACATGAACAACTTCGACGACACCAACGAGGGGTCGATTTACTACGATGACAACCAAGGGAGCTGCGAGGACAATGAGGAGAGCGCCCAGCTTTACGTGCTGCTTGAAGAAGGGGTGACCTATTGGGTGCGTTTTGCCAATCTCGCTGGAGATTGCGGCGGGTTTGATTGGACCCTGGCCTATGGCGGTCCCGCGGAAGGCTGCACCGATGAAACAGCGTGCAACTACAATCCCGCAGCGGAAGTCGACAACGGCGGGTGCATTTACCCGGGAGACCCCTTGTGCACCGGACCCGACCTCATGGTGGTGGAGAGCGCCATCGAAAACAGCCTCCAGGCTGAGACCATGATGGTGGACGAGAACAACTGCTACATCGTCGAGGGGTGTTTGAATGGCTATGGCGAACGCGAATTGGTGCGGTTCACCACCCACATCAAAAACATCGGCGACATCGATTACTACATCGGAACCACCGCCCAGTCTGATTCTACCCAGCAATTCGAGTGGGGCGATTGCCACAACCATTGGCACTACAAAGGCTACGCGAAGTATGACCTGTTCACCATGGACGGACAAATGCTGCCCATCGGCTTTAAGAACGGTTTCTGCGTCATGGACCTCGAGTGCAGCGATGGCGGCACCTTCCAATACGGCTGCAGCAACATGGGCATCTCCGCCCATTGCGGCGACATCTACGGGGCGGGATTGTCTTGCCAGTGGATCGATGTTACGGGCATCCCGGACGGCGTTTACCACCTTGTTGTGCGGGTGAACTGGGACTACAGCCCCGATGCACTGGGGCGCCAAGAGAACGATTATGAGAACAATTGGGGGGTCGTCTGCATCAACATGGACCGGTCCTCTGGAGCGTTGGCTGTGGACTTGTGGGACGATTGTGACCAACTGGTCGATTGCAACGGAGAAGCATACGGCACCGCCCAAACGGACTGCACCGGTGAATGCGGTGGAACGGCTTTGATGGGCGACCTCGATGCCGATGCGGACCAAGACCTCACGGATGCAGAAGCATACGTGGATGGCATCCTGGGCAACGACCTCACGGCCGCGCCGTGCAACGACCTCGACCAAGACGGCGAGCTCACCGTATCCGACGCAGCACTCATGGCGCGTTGCCAATTTTGGGACATCTCACACAGCCACCCGGACAGCACCGGCTTCCACGACAAGTGTCAATTCCCGGCACCCCATATCATCAATCCTTACGACAGCGTTTGGTTTACCCTCGGTGAGGTCAATTGGGACCAAGGCTTCTTCGATGTGCACGTTCTGAATCCCCACAACCGCATCTTGGGCTATCAGTTCGATGTGAGCTGCGGAATCCAGCAGGTGGTCAGCATGGTGGATCCGCTCGAGTATATGATCCAACCTGAATTTGCATTGGGTGGCCAAACGGTCATTGGGTTGAGCTACGAGAACACTTCCATGCCCAAGCATTATGAGTGGTCCCCGCTGTGTCGCATCTACTGGACGCAAGCGCCCACCGCTGAGCTCTGTATCAATGGCATCACCGAGGTGGTCAACGACATGTACCAGAACACCATGCACTACCTCGTCGATCCTTGCGCCACAGCCAGTGGCATCGGGGGCGTGCTTGCAGGCTCTGTTTTGCAGGTCAATCCCAACCCCGTGCAAGCGGGCGAGGCACTGGTGCTGAATTTTTCAGGGGGATCCCTCTCGGGTGCTGAGGTCCGCTGGATGGATTTAACGGGCCGCATTTTGGACCGTGCCCGTTGGGCAGGTGCAACGCGCTTTGTCCTTGGAACCCATGGCCGCGCTGCCGGCAGTTACCTCATTCAGGTGGTCCAAGCCACTCCAGGTGGGGACATCCTCCACACCCGCAGGGTCACAGTGCGCTGATTTTCTTTCGGCCTGCAATGGCATTGGCGGTCACTGCTGCCAACACAATGCCGATGCCCACGAGCGCCCATCCTGTGATGCGTTCGTCGAAGAGCAGCCACGCCATGCCCAACGCCAGGATGGCGCCGAAATACTTGAACGGCATGACCCGTGCTGCATCCTCGAGGTGCAAGGCCTTGGTCATGGCGACTTGGGCGAGCAGCGAAAGCACGCCAATCCCGACGGCCATGGCCCATTGGCCACTCGTCATGGGGTGCCAAACGGCGGCGCTCCACGACCCCATTACCGGTGTGGCGATCATGTGGAAATACGTCACGACCCCCACTGGCGTGTCGGTCTCTCGGCACTTGATGGTGGCCAGGTAGGCCACCGCAGCCAAGAGTGCGCTGCCCATGCCCATACCGAGGTAGAGCCAAGAAACACGGGCGTCGAACCCCTTGACCACGAGAATGCCTCCAAAGGCCGCCGCGAAATAGAGCCAACGGTGCGGCCGAATGCGCTGACCATCGAACAAGATGGCCAGCAGGACCGTGAAAATGGGGGAGAGGTACTGGATGACCGTGGCGCTCGCCAAGGGGATGTGCCGAATCGTATGGAAGAACAGCGTCAAGGCGATCATGCCAGAAACGCCGCGCAACACCAGCCACTTTCTGTTGTGTCCCAAGAGGGGGTCGCCTTTGCGCCAGATCCAAACAGCACAAAAGAGAAAGCTGATGGCGCTTCTCAAAAAAACCAGTTGGGGGGTCGGCAGGATGGCCAAGGCCTTGACCAAGAGGTTGGCGGAGGTGTAGAGCACCACCGACTGCAACATGAATACCAAGCCGCGCGACATGGCCGCGAAGGTCGGTCGGGAAAACTTGGTCGAGGGACTGCTCAGGCTACGGGGCGAATGCGCAAGGCCAATTTCCAACCGAGCCAACCAACCGGCAGATACCCGAGTATGTCAATGGCCAGAAATGCCGCTGGCTGCCCGGGCAATATGAAAGCATTGGCAATGCCGCCGATCAGCACAAAACCGGCCACAATGAGGGGGACGAGCAAGCCTCTGTTTGCAGCGATAAGGCCTGCCACCAATGCACCGCAAAAGGCCCCGTTCCAATGGGAAATCAGTGGGCCGAGCATATGAACAGCTTCTAAGCTGTCGAAATAAGCGCGCCAAATGGCCTCAGTAGCCGCGGGAGGAGCGGTGGGGTCAAATGCGGGGGCCACAGGCGCACCTGTTAGCCTGCCCAAGGGAGCGAGCAAGAACATATTGGCAGGCATGCTGACAATGGAACCGGCCATGCCGGCCAGAATGTTGCGGAGGATGGGGTTCATAACGGTAAGGTAAGTTTAACAGTCATCATGGCCGGCCATTATAATGGCAAAGCCGTTGCCGTCTCAAGTATATGGTCGGTATACGCTTGTTGGAGCCTCATTGTGATGTCTCCTTTGTTGCCTTGGGCAATGCGCCGGCCGTCCACTTCTACAATGTGGGCCAAAGCGCCCATGGTGCCCGTGGTGAAGGCTTCATCGGCGGTGTACAATTCAGTCAGCGTGAGGTCAGCTTCCCTCACGGGAATCCCAGCTTCTGCAGCCTCATCTATGACGAACTGTCGGGTCAGTCCTGGCAGGCAGGCATGGGCAAAGGGCGTCAGCAATTCACCCCTGCGCACCAAGAAGAGGTTGGTCGCATTGGTTTCGGCCAAGAAGCCACGGTCATCGAGCATCACCGCATCGTCCATACCGGAGACATTGGCCTCGATTTTAGCGAGGATGTTGTTGAGCAGGTTGTTGTGGTGAATGTGGCTGTCCAAAAATTGGGGGCCATTGCGCCGGATCGCACTGGTCACAAGGCGTATACCCTCATCGCCATAGACCATCCCTTTATATTCAGGCACCACAATCAGTGTTGGCCCATGAACGTTGAGCCTCGGGTCCATTCCGCTCGTGGATTTGCGTCCGCGGCTCAGGGTAATGCGGCAATGCACGCCATCGCGCATGCCATTGGCCCTCAGCGTTTCGAATATGGCCTGCCGCACCACGCTGCGTTCTGGAATGTCGGCAAAGGCAAGGGCGTGTGCGGAGGCCAGCAACCGGTCGAGGTGTTCTTCGAGTTGTATGGCTTTGCCATCAGTGATGCGCAATCCTTCCCATACCGCATCTCCGCCTTGGACAACGCTGTCGAGCACATGGACTTTGGCGTCTGCCCTTGCTACAAGCCCGTCTACCCAGCACTGTGTGCTTTCGTTGCGCGGGTCAGGTTGGTTGAATTTGGCCATCAGATTGCGTGTTGAATCAAGGTGTCATAGGAAGCCTTGCACGCTGTGTGAAGGTCCGATAAATGAGGGGGGACAGCATGTGTTTTCGGTGGACGGGCTTCCCATCCCGAAGAAGCATGAACACCGCTGTACCACCAAGGTGCCCAGGGGCCATCTTCTGGTCTTGGGCCTGGTGTCCAGCGCATCATGGCAGGTTGCCATTCCAACCCTAAGGCGGTGCAGAGCTTGCGGAGGAACACTTCGGGGGCCGATTGAAGGTGGTCGCTGCACAACACAATGGGCGGCTTGCCCTCATGGGTGAGCCTTTCTAAGAGTGCGCATTGGAGGTCATAACCCACATCGCGCATGGATGGACGTTCGATGTGGGCGCTGTAGGATGACATCACAGCGGCAGGATTGCGGAACAACAACACATGACGGCCTTGAGCAAAGGGAGACCAGGGAAGTCCTTCGGAGTGGTTGACGATGTGTTTACAGAACAGCACCCGGTCCCCCAGCAGCTCATCTGGGCCAGGGGCCATGGATTCAAGGGCGCTTTCTTCGCTGGTGGGCCAAGCCTTCAAAGTGGCTTCTCTGTCTGGGCGGTCTGCGCCAGTGCGGGCCAAAAAGTGGCCGTACAAAGGCTCATCCAGCACCCTTGTGTCTGAACGCTGCGCAAAGCTGTACATGAGCGCGGTGCTCATGGAGCGGGGGCCGGACCACAGGTGAATGACCACGTTTTACATGTTGCGACGGTAAGCCCCGCCCACTTCAAACAAGGCGTCAGTGAGTTGTCCCAAAGAGGAACACTTCACAGCTTCCATCAACTCCACAAAGAGGTTGCCATGCGCCACTGCAGTCTCTTTGACGCGGTCAATGGCCTCGGTAGAAGTGCCGTCAAAAGCACCATGTAAGTCCTGCAAGCCGTCGATTTGGGCCTGCTTTTCTTCTGGCGTCGCACGGATGACTTCGCCGGGCACGAGGGTCGGTGATCCTTCCTTGGAAAGGAAGGTGTTGACACCGATGATGGGGTACTCGCCAGTGTGCTTGAGCGTCTCGTAATGCAGGGATTCCTCTTGAATGCGACTCCGTTGGTACATCGTCTCCATGGCCCCCAGCACCCCACCTCGCTCGGTGAGCCGGTCAAACTCTTCCATGACCGCTTCTTCCACGAGGTCTGTGAGTTCCTCAATGATAAAGGAGCCTTGCAACGGGTTCTCATTTTTGGCCAGGCCAAGCTCTCGGTTGATGATCAGCTGAATGGCGATGGCCCTGCGCACGCTGCCCTCGGTTGGGGTGGTAATGGCTTCGTCAAAGGCGTTGGTGTGCAGGGAGTTGCAGTTGTCATAGATCGCATACAATGCCTGTAGTGTGGTCCGAATGTCATTGAAGTCGATTTCCTGGGCATGCAACGAGCGTCCACTGGTCTGGATGTGGTACTTGAGCTTTTGAGCCCGTTCATCGGCGCCGTATTTGCGGTCCAGCGACTTGGCCCAGATGCGCCGGGCCACCCTGCCGATGACGGCGTATTCTGGGTCGATGCCGTTGCTAAAGAAAAAGCTCAGGTTGGGACCGAAGGCGTTGATGTCCATCCCTCTGCTGAGGTAGTACTCGACGTAAGTAAAGCCGTTGGCGAGTGTAAAGGCGAGCTGTGTGATCGGGTTGGCTCCGGCTTCTGCGATGTGGTAGCCACTGATGGAAACCGAATAGAAGTTTCTGACTTTGTGGTCTATGAAATACGCCTGCACATCGCCCATCAAACGAAGGGCGAATTCGGTAGAAAAGATGCACGTGTTTTGGGCCTGGTCCTCTTTGAGGATGTCCGCCTGAACCGTCCCCCTAACTTGGGAGAGTGCTTCTGCAGCCAACCTGTTGTAGGTGGTGCTGTCCAAGACCTCGTCTCCGGTGCAGCCGAGGAGCATCAGGCCGAGGCCGTCGTTCCCGTCGGGTAAGGTTTCCCGGTATACTGGACGGGACAGTCCGCGATCGTCCCATCGGGCCTTGAGCACTTTTTCCACGGTGTCTTCGAGTCCATGCTCACGGATGTGCTTTTCGCAGCGCTGGTCGATGGCAGCGTTGAGGAAGAAGGCCAGCACCATGGGGGCAGGCCCGTTGATGGTCATGGAGACGCTGGTGGACGGGTCGCAAAGGTCGAATCCGCTGTAAAGCCGCTTGGCGTCATCAAGGCAGGAAACACTGACCCCTGAGTTGCCCACTTTGCCGTGGATGTCGGGGCGCAGATCAGGATCCCGGCCATAGAGTGTCACCGAATCAAATGCCGTAGACAGCCTTTTTGCAGGCATGTCCGAGCTCACATAGTGGAAGCGGCGGTTCGTGCGCTCAGGGCCGCCTTCTCCGGCAAACATGCGCGTCGGGTCTTCTCCTTCGCGCTTGAAGGGGTAGATGCCTGCAGTGAAAGGGAAGGAGCCAGGGACATTTTCCTGCAAACCCCAACGCAGCAAATCTTGCCAGCCCTGAAGCCGGGGAACACTGACCTTGGGAATGGGTTGGTTGCTGAGGCTAGAGGTGGTCGTCGGGATGCGGATTTCTCGGCCCCGAACTTCAAAGACGTATTCCTCTTGCTTGTACCTGTCGGATTCGGAGGCCCAAGATTCGAGCCAGTGAAGGTTCTTGGGGTCCAATTCGCGGGTCAAGGCGGCAGCCTTCTTTTCCAAGGCCATGCGTGCCTCAGGAGCGTCTTTCAATTCTTCTGCGGCCGTGTTGACAGCTTGCAATCGACCTGCAACAACCGATTGAGCGTCGGACCAATCGTTGTATCCCCGGACCGTGTCTGCGATTTCGCTGAGGTAGCGCGTCCGTTTGGGCGGGATCACGTGGACCTTTTCGCTGTCACCCGCTGTATCACCAAATGAGCTGGCGAGGTTGGCTCCAGTTTCCTGGGCAAGCGTGTTCATCAATGTGCGGTACAGTCGGTGTGTACCAGGGTCATTGAATTGGGATGCGATGGTCCCGAAGATGGGCAAGGCGTCGTCTTGAGCCTCCCACAATTCATGGTTGCGCTTGTATTGTTTGCGAACATCGCGCAAGGCGTCTGCTCCTCCACGCTTGTCAAATTTGTTGATGGCCACTACGTCGGCGAAGTCGAGCATGTCGATCTTCTCCAGCTGCGTGGCAGCACCGAATTCGGGGGTCATGACGTAGAGGGCCACGTCGCTGTGGTCCATGATTTCGGTGTCGCTCTGACCGATGCCGGACGTTTCCAAAACGATGAGGTCAAACCCCGCGACTTTCAGGATGTTGAGGGCATCTCCTACATGGCGGCTCAAGGCCAAATTGGACTGGCGCGTGGCCAAAGAGCGCATGTATACACGCCCCGATGCGATGGCATTCATGCGAATGCGGTCACCCAACAAAGCGCCTCCTGTTTTGCGCTTTGAAGGGTCCACAGAGACGATGGCCATGCGCTTGTCCGAGAAATCGAGCAAAAACCGGCGCACCAGCTCGTCCACCATGGAGCTTTTTCCAGCACCGCCTGTTCCGGTGATGCCGAGTACAGGGACTTTGGCATTGGCGGCGCCCCCGCGGATGCCATCTATGATGTCGGAGTATGGGGCAGCGCCCACTTCTGCAGCAGTAATGAGCCGGGCCAAATCTCCCGGTTGCTTGTCCGAAAGGCGGTCGGCCTCTCCGGAGGGTTCACCCACTACCGGGAAATCACAACGTCGAATGAGGTCGTCGATCATGCCTTGAAGGCCCATTTCGCGACCATCATCGGGGTGGTAAATGCGCTCAATGCCGTAGGCGTGCAACGCTTTAATTTCCTCTGGAAGGATGGTGCCGCCGCCACCGCCGAAAATTCGAATGTGACCAGCGCCCCGCTCTTCGAGGAGGTCCTTCATGTATTTGAAATACTCCATGTGTCCCCCTTGGTAAGACGTCATGGCAATGGCTTGAACGTCCTCTTCAATGGCGCAATTCACCACTTCATCAACAGAACGGTCATGGCCCAAATGGATGATTTCGCAGCCTGACCTCTGCAGGATGCGGCGCATGATGTTGATGGCGGCGTCGTGGCCGTCGAAAAGGGATGCTGCGGTAACAATCCGGATCGGGTGACCGGATTGAGTGGCAGCAGGGGGGGGGGCGTCTTGAGGCTTCGAGGATTCCATGCGCGTTTCAATGGAGCATTGCAAACTTAAGCCCGACCCATGAGGTCACGCCGGAAACGACAAATGCGATGTGCAACGCTTATTGACAGGGGTCGCCGAAGAGACCGAGCATGATCAGCAAGTCGTTCACTCCGACAATGCCGTCATTGTCCACGTCTGCTGGGCCACATTCTTGCATGCAACCAAAGACGCCAAGGGCTTCGAGCAAGTCACCTACATCTCGTATGCCATTGTCATTGACATCGCCCAGACAGAATGTGCCCGGGGTCACACACCCCGATGCATACGCGGTCACATTGTGTCGGTCCTCGTTGGTGACCTCTGCCACATCGATCAGGCAGATGTCTCCAACCGCGTCCTCGAAATGGAGGCGAACCAAGGGTTGCGGCAAGGTGCTCTTGTGGATGAGGCTGTCTTCCAACGCCACTCCAAAAGCCATGCCGGCGGCATTCATGTGGAATAAATGGGCGTATCCGGTGGTGTCAAACAAGGGGGCCATAGATGTGAACGTTGCACCATCGAGTTGAATGGACCATCCGCTTAACCAGGATTGGGGGTTGTGCAGGTAGACGTCGACAAAGCTGGAGTCTTCGTGGGGGTAGACCAGAGAGAAGAAGACTTCTTGGTCCGGCACCAAGAGGCTGCCATTCCAATCGCAGTGGTCTTCCACTCCATTGTCGCCGAGGTGGTTGTGTCCCAAGTGGGCGCAGTCAGCAGCCAAAGCCACGTCTGTGATGCTGAGTGCACCATCGCTGTTGAGGTCCACGCAAGGGGCTGAAGTTGTGACGCCGTCTGCCAGCAATTCTGCGTACATCAGGGGGTCGTCGGCCTCGACTTCGCCATCTTGGTCCAAGTCCCCTTTGACCAAAAATCCAGGGCAATTGCCAGCGCAGTCGGGTTCCTCAACGCCAAAGGGGTGACCCAAGCAGTCTACAGGGACGTCGCAGTCTTCGTATTTCGCAAAATTGACAGCGTTTCCTTCGGCATCGCGCTCAAAGGAGAAACACACGGCAACGGCATTGTTGGCGTAGTTCAGTTCATAGCTGCCGTTGGCGTCGGGGCTGTAGTCCCAATTCACCCGAATGACGAGGGTGTAATCGCCAGCAGTCAAGTCGGTGATGTCGATCCATTGACAATCCAGGTAGCGGGAATAAATGTCTTGACATCCGGCAGTAATGCCCATGTTGGAACAGGTGTATTTCTGAGGGCCTCCTCCATAATTGCAGCTGCCCAGGTCCAGAATGCAAAAGCCGTTTTTGAAACCAACTGTGGGCAAGGGAGATCCTCCCGAGGAATACAGGGCGTAATCCGCATAGCCTTCATAGTGGTAATGGTTGTGACAAGCGTCCCATTCGAATTGGTCCGGTTGAGCAGAGGGGGCGCCTATGAAGTAGTCTTCGGTTCCGATGTTGGCGATTTCAGTATCAAAGCGGACAATCTCTCGGGTTCCATAGCCTTGAATACAGCCCTCTTCGATCATGCAGGCATCGGTGTTGTTTTCGGTTGTCATCTCCAATGTGCTGTATGCCCTTAGGCCATTGATGATGAGGTCCGGACCGATGTTTGGGCATTCGGGGTCACCTGCCAAAAAACAGGTGTCGGGAGAAGTGGCAATGGGCAAGTAGTTGCAGGCTTCGATGTTCATGCAGCCCGGTATGCCTCCGAGGAATTCTGCCTGAAAGGGGACGCCTTCGCTGCCAGCATTGCAGTCCCCGTCACCTTCCAACCTCATGTAAATGGTTTCACCCGCCATCAGGACAGGGGTGACAATGCTCTGCAGTTCGCAGTCATCGTCCGACATGGTGATGAAGGCTTCCGAAGAAGTCTCAAAAATGGCCATGTCACAGTAATCGTACAGGTGAATGCGGGTGTCGCATCCCGTCACGCCGCAAGTGGCAAACCGGTACTGTCCAGTCGTGTCTACATCAAAGGCATACCAACTGTCTGAGAACGGGGAGAGAAAGTCCTGTGGTCCGGTTTGTTCTGTATCCAGAACCAAGGCCAGTGGGTCATCGCAACTGCTGCCAACAGGGCATCCTGTCAGGGTCAATTGCGCAGCATCGAAGTGCTCGCCGTCGCGAAGCAGGTTGTCATCGTAAATGATTTGATAGGTGCCGCCTACCGAAAACCCATCTGCTCCGCTGTCCATCAGCCACACCGACAAACAGCCATCAGGCACACATGCATCAAGGCCTTCAGAGCCTCCTTCAAAGAGGGTGTCGCCGTTGGCATCTAATACAGCAAAGGATGTTTCTTGGGGGAAGGCGTCCGGTGTAATGTCAATTTCCAATCGGTGCAGGTTCTCACCCACTGTGATGACATCGATAAAAGTCGAGGTGGATCCGGTTCCGTCCCCCACAGTAAGGGTGACTTCGTGGTCGCCAGGTTCTGACCAGCTCACAACAGGCGCTGCCTCATTGCTCGTGGCCGGATCTCCAGACTCAAATGACCAATCATAGGTTACGACGTTGCCCAGGCTGATGTCCTCAAACGTGGCAATCTCAGGCAGGCCACACGCCGATGTCCAGCTGAAGCCTGCTGCAAGAGGGGGGTAAACACAACTGCCATCGTCTGTCATGGCGCAGGCATCATAGTTCAATGCACCAGGGTCAATACAGCCGAGGGCGTCGCCTTCGTCACACAGTCCAATCAGGTCGAGGGAAAGGACGTATTCACTCACCGCTCCTGTGGTCCAGGCATTCATGAATTCGATGAGCCAACACCCTGATCCGGCGAGGTCATATTGCGCCAAATCAACGATGGATGCTGTGAAGATTCCGTCTGCAGAGGTGTTCCAATCTGAGGGCCAAGCCCCTGCTTCTACGTAACCAAAACCGGTGTTGTACCCCCCAATTTCGATGCGGTTGCCATTGGGTGCAGTGACCGCCATGGCCATGTCGCCTGCCCAGTTGCTGCCTGGGGCTGTGATGTCTAGGACGATGTCAAAGCCTTGTAGGTCGCAACCTGCCGTCACCTGAAACCCTTCGGATGCTCCTCCTCCCAGGCTTCCTGCCCAAGTGGTGCTCAGGGTGTCTTGTCCAAAAGCGTCACCGGCCAGAAACACACTGGCCAAAGTGCCTAGAGATACAACTGCAGTGCGCAAACGACGGGGCATCCAATTCATGTAATGGAATTTAAGGATTTCGTGGCAATTCTTTTTGCCTGTTGGTCGCAAAGCGAAAAAGCTCGACTTGTTTCTGCAGATTGAGTCTGATGTTGTCCCAAAACAGGTTGTAATCAGCCACATGCCAATTCTTCATGGCGAACATCCCGGAGCCCAAAACCCGAAGGGGCTTGATCCAAAGCATGCCGTCCTGCAGCGCACCTGAAAGTGCGCCTTTGTGCCGGAGTTTAAAACTCCGTGTCACGATGCCTTGATGGGCATCCCAGTGGTTCCATTGGCCATCTTCCGGCGTCCATAAAACAGGGTGAACCATTTTGGTGTCCTGCATGTGGGTGGCGTGAAACTCTGGCACGAAGGATTCAGAAAAAGTCATCCATCCATGCACGGCACCGACATGGGCTTCTCTGTCCGCAAATGGGATGTTGTGAAGGCTGCTGCCCGGTATGGGATATCCGGGCAAATAGGCCGCCACCAGTCGGGATTGAAGCCCCGTTCCGTCAAAAAACTCTTGCAAAATGCGCCACCCGTGATGAGAGCCTTGACTGTGTCCGGCAATGATGATAGGGGTCTCGTCGCCGATGGCCTGTAAGAAGCGGAAAAACGCCCTGCGTATATCGGAATAGGCCAGTTCCAAAGCGGCTTGGCTGTCTGTTCCCCGAAGAAAGAAAGTGCGCAGGTGGGCCTGGCGGTAACGCGGCGCCGTTACGCGTCCCACAGCACGAAAAACGCTGGCTTGATGCCGGAGTGGCCACTGGTCTGTAATGGCCGCGATCTCCGGGTCATCCCAAGCGGCATTCCAGCCGACTCCCAATCCCCTAAAAGTCGTGGGGTGGATGAAAAAGGTATGCACTGGGTTGTCCTGTTGATCCGGAGAAACAGGCAGTGAAGGAACGCGAGAGGGCCAGTGGCGTAAGGGCGCTGTTGAAGGGCGGGCCGCCCAGGCGTTAGAGTCGTTGTAGTCCGGCGGTGGCGGCGGCAGAAAGTTTGCAAACGGTCCGGGATGTTCTGTCTTGTCTCGGTGGTCGTTTCCAAAAATCATAACGTCGGAGAGGGGAGGTTGATGCGTTGCACGGTATCCTCCGCATACGGTCGAAGGTCCCAATCGGTTGCGGTCTGAACGGGGCTCCACCTTTCGGGCAGAGGGGCTGTGATGTTCAAGGTCCCGCCGTCGGGATGAGCGAAGGCGAAGCGGCGGGCGTGAAGCATGAGCCCAGAGATGCCTGTATGGCCAGTAAAAGCTCTGTTCTGGTGCTTGTCGCCGTGTTGGGAGTCCCCGACAATGGGGTGTCTGAAGTGCTTCATGTGCAGCCGAATTTGATGGTAACGACCGGTATGAGGGATGCACCTCAAAAGGCTAAAGCGGGCTGAATCGTAGCGCGACACTGCATATTGGAGTTCGCAACGCTCCAGGGGTTCAAACTCTGTTTGCGCAGGCTTTGTGGGCCCTTCCATCCCTTTGGGCAGGGGCTTTGCAATGCCGCCTGCGTGGTGCACATGGCCGCGCACCAAAGCCAAATATTCTTTGTCGGTTTGTCTCAACTCAAATTGGGTCTTGCACGCATTGATGGCAGGAGCATCTTTTCCAAAAACGATCACGCCGCTGGTGGGTTTGTCGAGCCGGTGTACGGGATCCAGTCGCCCTGAATAGTGACCGCGAAGGATGTCACGCAAGTTTTCATTTTCGTGCGCGTCAATGGGTGTTTTGTGCACCAATAGACCAGCAGGCTTGAGGACTGCGAGGTAACGGTCATCCTCAAAAAGCAACCGAATCTCTCCATTGCGCGATAAACCTATAGGTACTGCAGCCATCAATGCATTAATTTGCGCGACCCTCTGAGGGCGTTTAGGATTTACAACTTGGCGCAAAGTACCGGACCATTCTCCATGATTACACAACGAGCACTTCTTTTAGCAACCCTGCTCTTGGGTGGCTTTATGGGCAGGGAAGCTGAGGCCCAGCTCACGTTTGACCTCGAGGTTGACGTCGTTTTGGACACCGTCTTATACGACGGGTTTGAAGATGTGCCAGCAGGTTCGCGTAAATACCGGCTCTACGCCGTTCTGCCTGACGATGCCTTAATGCTGGGGATTTCTGCGGACGATGCTTCCGTTCCAATCATACCGGGCTTCGGATATTCGGCGGGCTGCGGTTGCTACAATTGGGTAAACCCATTGCTTCCTGGAAGCGAGAGCTACCACGCAGGCTACAACATCATCCCAGCCTACCTCACGACTTTTCCATCCCTGGAATATGACACCTGGTGGACCACGCACCTTGATCAGCAAACGTCAAGCACCACGCCCATACCGCTGCCCACATTTTCCCCGGGCTACAACAGTTGCTCGGACATTGTAAACCAAGGTGGACTGTTGGTGACAGGTGCAGACCCCATCCACAGCACGGTCACAAACAACCGTGCTCTGATTGGGCAAATCACCACATGCGAGACATTTTCGTTTCAAGTATGTGTCACCATGCAGGATGGGGGAGTTGGTGGAGATGTGATCACAAAGTGCACCGATGGCCTTGTGACCGTAGAAGACCTTTGCCTGCCCATGGCCAATCCTGAGTTCTCTGTTCTGGAGACGATTGACTGCTTCGGAGAAACCGCTTCTATGGAAGTTCTACCGGGCAATCCAGGCCTTGCTTTCACTCCAACCATCGAGTACAGCCTGTTTGAGTTCACAGGCACGGACACCACTTTGCTTCAAACCCAAGTGGGCGACCCGGTTTTCAATGGCATTGCGGACGGCAATTATTTCGTCGCCCTCGTGGATACCGCCCAGACTGTGGCGTTTTCATCGAACACATGCCGAGACACCACAGCGGTGTTCGCCTTTACATCCCCAGCAGAAATCGAGCTGGAAGCAACATTGACCGCTGACAACATTTGCGGCGAAGAGGACTTGGCGACCATTTGTTTCACCGCAGGAGGAGGAACGGGCAACGTCACAACCCAGGCGATGAACGACCTCGGGCTTACACTTGAGTCAGATGCGAGCGATTGCTTCGGTCCTTTGTCTTGTTTCGGCGGAAATGGCGCGTATACGGTTGTGGCAACAGACGATGCAGGTTGTTTCAAGGACACCACCATTGTGATTTCCTGTCCTGAGACCTTGGGGTTCAATGCGTCTTCCACAGAAGTCAGTTGCACAGGATACAGCGACGCCAGCCTGAGCGCATCTGCATCGGGAGGAACGGGCACCGTGGTGTTTGAAGTGCCGGAAATCAACGTGGTCATCGAGTTTGACGGCAACATTGATTTTGAGCAAGACAGCCTGCCCAGCGGCACCTACACTTTTACCATCACGGATGAAAACGGGTGCACTTACTCGGAGCCACTGCTCATCGACGAGCCTGACGGCCTTCAAGTGGAATACGGTTTATCCGATGTGGCTTGTGCCGGTGATTGCAATGGGTTGATCCTTGCGGACATCAATGGCGGCGAGTTGCCGTACATCATTACGGTGACCGATCTGCTTGGCGAGCCGGCCAACCCCGGTCAGCTGTGTCCAGGAACATACATCCACATTACTGAAGACGGGAACGAATGTCTGGTCACGGATACTTTGGCGATCACAGGTTCAGACACCATTTCTTTCACGTTCAGCGTGTCCAATGTGCCCTGCAGTGGAGGCAGCAGTGGTCAGGTTTGCCTGGACAATCTCGAAGGAGGTACGGGGCCGCTCACCGCACAATTGGTCCCCCTTCCCACGGGGAGCCAAGACGGGAATTGCTTCAATGTACCGGCAGGCAATTATGATGTGCTGGTCCAGGACAGCTTGGGATGTACCAGTGAGTTTTTTGAGGCTGCGGTAGAAGAGCCGGCCTCGATTGAAATCATCCCCAGCATCACACCGATATCCTGCACTGGATCTAGCGATGGAGTGCTCGTCGTGAATGCAATAGGAGGCAGTGGAGACCTTGAAATGGTGTCTCCGTTTGTGTTCTCATCCTTGCCCGACACATTGGTCGGTTTGGGTTCAGACTCCCTGATGCTGGTTGTTGCGGATACATTGGGATGCATTGACAGCCTTCAAGTGGCCATCCCTGAACCAGAACAAGTGGGGCTTGAAGTATTGACCACGGTAATGCCTGAATGCGGAGGGGATTGCACGGGGGGCATCGAAGTGGCCTTGTCAGGGGGTACAGGTGTGCTCACGCTCTTCGAGGACTATGTGAGCGATTCAACCAACGTGACGCCCAGTGGGTTGGTCAACCTCTGTGCAGATGGCTATCTGCTGTTCCTCTCAGACGAGAATGGCTGTTTGGATTCTGTATCGGTCGACATCATAGAACCCGATCCTTTGTTGTTTGACATCACGGTTCAAGACGTGACCTGCACGGGCATGGCAGACGGTGTGGCCATCATTGGAACCACCGGAGGTTCAGGGGCCACTGCTTGGGAATTTGTCGGAGGGGCAATAGATGTCTTGAACTTGTTTGAAGGGGAGTATTTCGTTTCAGCGGCAGATACCGCAGGATGCACGGCGGACTCCAGCTTTACCGTAGAAGCTGACATTGTAACGGACATGTTGGTGGAGATTTTCACCACACCGGTAACGTGTTGGCAGACTTCGGATGGAACAGCAACGGCAGCGGTTACGGGTGGACAGTTGCCCATTCAGTTCGACTGGAGTGGTGTGGGCAACCAGACCACCGCCACCGCCATAGGGCTTCCAGAAGACGTTTACAGTGTCACCGTTACCGATGACATAGGCTGTACGCTTGGCTTCTTGGCCACTGTAGACCCTACAGAGGACTGCCTGTTCATTGCAGATGCCTTGACCCCCAACGGAGATGGCATCAACGACCGTTGGGTGGTTGGTGGCCTGGAGTTTTACCCGCAAAGTGAGGTCGAAGTCTTCAACCGCTGGGGACAGCTGATTTTCCGGTCCAAGCCGGGCACCACATTGTGGGACGGCACATACAACGGAGCCTTGTTGCCCGCGAGTGACTATTACTACGTCATTTCTGTGGAGCCTGGGGCCAATCCGATCACAGGAACAGTTTCAATCAAGTACTGATGACGATCAACATGAAGCAAAGACTCCATAAAAATCCTCTGGGTTGGGTGATCGTCAGCTGTGCCATGCTGTTGACATGGTCAGCCCAAGGTCAGCAGCTTTCTCGGCAAAGCCAGTTCGTGCAGAATCCATTCTTGGTGAATCCAGCCTTTGCCGGAACGGAGTTGGGCACGTTTGCATCCCTGAGCCACCGTGAGCAATGGGTGGGTTTCCATGGAGCGCCTTCGACCAGCAATGTGACAGTAACCACGAGCCTTCCCAACCGCTTTGGTTTGGGTTTTGCGGTAGAGCGTGACGATCAAGGAGGGGCATACACCCGCACTGGATTGGAGCTTTCCGGCACTTACACCATCGACCTGAACAACCAGGACGCCGTGGCATTTGGCATTGGATTGATGGGCAGGAATACCCGTTTTGATGGTTCTGACCTTCAGCTTTGGGATATGGATGATCCCGCCATCACGGGGGCTGTGGAGAGCAGTTTTGCATTTGATTCTCGTTTCGGACTGATGGTGTTTGGTGAATACTACCAATTCGGCTTGGCGGTGTCCAATCTGCTTCAAACGCCATTTGGTCTAGATTCCGAGCCTACCTCATCCCGCAACCGAGGGGTGAGGCACTATGCCTTGACTGGTCGTTACGATTACAAGCTCGATGCCAGTTGGACAGTGCAGCCGGCCTTGATGATGCGTTTCACAGAAATCACACCCATTCAGTTGGATCTCCATGCACGAGCGCTTTACCAGAATCGGTATTGGGGCGGTCTTGGGTTCCGCCAGGGTGACGCCCTCGTCATGACCGTGGGTGCGGCCTTTCAAGACATCCAAGTGGGGTATTCCTACGATGCTGGAACAGGGGCCGTTGGGAATCTTTCACCAAACACCCACGAAATCACGGTATCTTACGTCTTGCCCCGACAGGGCGCTGGATTCTCTCGCCGTGGCTTGGGAGGAAGGTTGCTCGACCGGAATCTGATCATTAGGAATTGACAATGAATATGTTCAAGAACTTTGCACTTTGCTTCGGTGCGTTTCTCCTTGTAGGTGGCGTTTCTGCCCAATTCAAGGGCCTCGTCGTAGAGGAAATTGACAACAAAGGACTCGTCCCTGGCAAGACCTACCGGGTTTATGCCCAAATGGAGGCAGAAGGGGATGTGGTGGATGCCATTTTTGGCGATGGAGAGGACTACCTCGAAGTCAAGAGTACCGCTCCATTTTTTCAGCATGAACGGGGCGGAAATTCTGCCAATGAACTTCAGCGTGCAGACGTCCAGTCCATTGATGGGTTGGCCTACGACAGCTGGGTCACCATTGGTTATGAGGACAATTACATGAACGCCCTGACGGCTTTTCTGATGGATTTCAGTGAGTTCGAAACCGGAGAGAAGCTGTACACCAACAATGGCGCCTGGTTTGTGACGCCAGACATGCGTCAAGCAGCAGCTGGCCCTGACGGCAGATTGCTGATCATGCAGTTGACCACCGAAGGAGACATCACCGGCCGCATAAACCTGCATGGCCGCACACGTCCGTTGCCAAGGCCCAATGAGCCAGACAGCTTGTCGCCAAGGCTGATCGACGAGCGCAACATTCCGATTGAGATTCGGAATTGAAACTGAGCCTCTGAATGGGGCGCAGTGATCCAAAGAAAAAGGCACCCTTGGGTGCCTTTTTCTTTGCAGTTAAACCTCGGTCAGTCATAACGGACTCCCTGCGCCGATGTCGAGTCTGCTTCGAACTTGAGTGCGGCAGAATTGATGCAGTAGCGCAGCCCGGTTGGACGCGGACCATCTTCGAAGACATGGCCCAGGTGACCGCCGCAACCAGAGCAGGTGACTTCGACCCTGCGCATGCCCCAACTGTCGTCTTCCTTCTCCAGCACTGCTGATCCTTCAGAGGGCTTGAAGAAGCTCGGCCATCCTGTGCCGGACTCAAATTTGTGGTTTGAATCGAACAGGTTTTGTCCGCAACCGGCGCACTGGTAGTGCCCCTTGTCGTGGTGATCCCAATAATCACCGCTAAAAGCGCGCTCCGTTCCTTTTTCTCGCAGCACGAAACAGGCCATGTGCGGCAATGCTTCGCGCCACTCATCCTCTGATTTCTGGACTTGTGTGGTGGTATCGGCCTCAGAAATAGAAGAGGCCGGTGTGGCGTGATCTTGAGCAGAGCAAGATGGCAGCATGCTGGTGGCGACCAGGGCCATCACGAAGGACAGATAAGCGTTTTTCATGAGGTTGAATTTTGAGGGTTGAGCCTTTCCTTGAGGAAGGTTGCCGTGTTGGACTGCACATTTTGTGCCACGCTTTCAGGTGTGCCTGAAGCCACCAATAAACCCCCGTGTTTTCCTCCTCCCGGCCCGAGGTCAATCATGTGGTCTGCCGCGGCCATCACGTCGAGGTTGTGTTCTACACAAATGACCGTGTGTCCCTGCCGAATGAGGGCATCAAAGGCTGAGAGCAACTGCGCAACATCGTGGAAATGCAGGCCGGTGGTGGGTTCGTCGAAGATGAATACGGTGTGGCCAGCCCTTTCTCCTTTGGCCAGGAAGGCGCCCAGCTTGATGCGTTGAGCCTCACCGCCGCTCAGTGTGGTGGCGCTCTGTCCGATGCGCACATAACCAAGGCCTACGTCAAGGAGCGGTGCGAGCTTACGCACGATGGATTTTTCGGCAGCACTGGGCTTGGGCCGTGATGCAAAAAAGGCCGAGGCATCGGCCACGGTCATCTCCAAAATATCATGGATGTTGCGTCCTTCGACCTCAACTTCGAGCACCGCATCGGTGAACCGTTTGCCTTTGCAGGCGTCGCACGTCAAGGTCACGTCTGCCATGAACTGCATGCCAATCGAGACACGTCCTTCCCCTTCACAGGTCTCGCATCGGCCGCCACTGGTGTTGAAGCTGAATACGGACGGCTTGTAGCCGCGGTTGCGCGAGAGGGGCTGGGCAGCAAAACAGGCGCGTACATCATCCCAGGCCTTGACATAGGTGGCGGGGTTGGAGCGGCTGCTTTTTCCGATGGGGTTTTGGTCTACGAATTCTACATTCTCCACGCGGTGTACATCACCGTTCAGGCCATCGCTTACGCCAGGCCTGTCTCCGCCGAGGTCCAAGTGCCGTTTCAACAGCGGGTGTAAGATGCGTTTGACCAAGGTGCTCTTGCCAGAGCCAGATACACCCGTGACCACATTCAATGCTCCGAGCAAAAATGTAGCGTCGACCGCTTTCAGGTTGTGCTCCTTGGCCTGGAGCACTTGGACCTGGCCCAGTCCTGGCCGCCTGTTCACAGGGATTTCAATGCTCCGATCGCCTCGCAAGTATTCCGCGGTCAATGAATCCTGAGCCAGCATGAGTTCCTTTTGGGTTCCTGAAAACACCACTTCGCCGCCTTCTGATCCTGCCAAAGGTCCCATGTCAATCACATGGTCTGCAGCCCGAATGACCGCGTCCTCGTGTTCGACCACCACCACTGTATTGCCCAGGTCACGCAAACCATTGAGCACCTTGATGAGCCGTTTGGTATCGAAGGGGTGCAGGCCAATGCTGGGCTCATCCAAAACGTATGTGCTGCCCACCAGACTGCTGCCCAAGCTTGTACCCAGCTGAATGCGCTGGCTTTCGCCTCCACTCAGGGTGGCCGAAGCCCGGTTGAGTGAGAGGTAGCCCAGCCCGACATCGAGCAAGAATTGAAGGCGGTGCTCGAGTTCAATCAGCAGCCTGTGGGCAATGGTGCGTTCATTGTCAGTGAGGTGGAGTCCGCGCAGGACCACCAACACTTCATCGATGGGGCGCGACAACAGCTCGGGCAGGGTATGGCCGTCCACCCGGACGTAAGCGGCTTCAGGTTTTAGTCGGCTTCCTCCACAGGTGTCACATGCGGTTCTGCCTCGATAACGGCTGAGCATGACCCGGTTTTGGATCTTATAGCTCTTGGCTTCCAGTCGAGAGAAGAAGTCGTCGATGCCTTTCCACCATTTGTTTCCTTGCCACAGGGTGCGGCGCTGCGCAGCAGTGAGCTCCACATAGGGCTTGTGCACCGGGAATTCCACGGCATGGGCGTACTCCAACACCTTTTGCTTGTAACGGCTCGCCTTTTCCCCTCTCCAGGGAGCCACAGCATCTTCGTAGACCGATTTGGAAGGGTCGGGGATGACCAGGTCTTCGCTGATGCCAATGACATGACCGAACCCTTCGCAGCGGGGGCAAGCGCCTTGGGGGCTGTTAAAACTAAAGAGGTCAGGAGAGGGCCATTCAAAGGCCATCCCATCAAGCTCGAAGCGGTCGCTGAATGCGTCTGTTGTGGTGGCCCCGTCTGCACCCATCCAATGGAGCAGGCACCGTCCTTGTCCTTCGTAAAAAGCCGTATCGACAGAATCTGCAAGACGCTGGTTGAATTCATCCCCGTCCGCATCGGGACCGGGAACGGCAAGGCGGTCAATGACCAATTCCAATGCATCTGGGGCAACCGTGTCTTCTGTGGCCTCTGCAGCCATGTCTGCAAGTGAGATGGGGCGGCCATCCGCCCTGAGGCGAGCAAAGCCCTGCTGCTGCCAGATGTCAAGCTGGTCCTTGATTGAGCGTCCTTCGGGCAGACTGACGGGTGCGCAGACCATAAAACGGAGGCCAGCTTCTGCTTGGCTTACTGCGTCCACCACATCTGTGACTGTGTCGCGCTTTACTTCTTCGCCAGAAATGGGGCTGAACGTCTTGCCGATGCGCGCCCACATCAGTTTCAAGTGGTCGTGTATTTCTGTTACGGTGCCCACTGTGGAACGGCTGCTGCGCGAGGTCACCCTCTGCTCCACAGCAATGGCAGGTGTGAGGTTGTCGATCCTGTCGACATCGGGTTTTTCCATCCGACCCGCAAATTGGCGGACGTATGCACTCAAGCTTTCCACATATCGGCGCTGACCCTCGGCGTAAAGGGTGTCAAAGGCCAGGGAGCTCTTTCCCGATCCACTCAACCCGGTAATCACGGTGAGGGCTCCGAGTGGAATGTCAACGTCGACACCTTTCAGGTTGTGCATGCGTGCACCGCGTATGCGAATCTCCCTTGGGAAACCGGCGCTGTCATCCTCTTTGAGGGCCTCCGTTTGGGAACGGGGTAGGGGGGTAGAAGACGCGGCTTGTGTGGGCATGGGGCGAATTTCGGTTACTTCTTCCGATAGGGCGTTAACACGCTTTGTGTGCCATGGGTTCGCTGTCGGGATAAAATGTCCGTATCTTAGAGATGTACAGCAGCCACGTCTGCGTCAAGAAGAAAGCCATACGATAAGACACTACCCTCACCGCACGTACTTCCCGACCGGTTACCGTTCTACGGTATGTGCACAATATGTAGTGTCATGGCCCAACAGCCCAATCCAGACCGCGCTCTCATTGCGCAATTCCAACAAGGCGATCAACGCGCCTTCGAAACCTTGTTTGCCCGTCACAGGGACCAGGTTTACACCAAGTTATACCTGCTTGTCCGCGACCACGATGTGGCTGCAGACCTTTTTCAGGATGTCTTCATTAAAGTGGTAGACGTCTTGAGAAGCGGCAAGTACAACGAGGAGGGGAAGTTTCTGCCTTGGGTACTGCGCATTGCGCACAATGCAGGCATCGACCATTTCCGTCGTCAAAAGAAGATGCCGCTCAGCCGTGGAACGGAAGAATACGATCTGCTGGGTGGACTGCAAGACGGAAATCCAACGCGCGAAGACGAACTCATTTCCGGACGCATAGTGGAAGATGTGCGCAACCTGGTAGACCAGCTTCCTGAGGAGCAGAGAGAAGTGGTGCAGATGCGCATGTACCGCGAGATGAGCTTCAAGGACATTGCAGATTCTACAGGTGTGAGCATCAATACAGCTTTGGGGCGCATGCGCTACGCCTTGATCAATTTGCGCAAGATGATGGCGGAGCAAGACGTCTCCCTGACACTGGACTGAGCATCATCAAGACACAGAAAAAAGAAGGCCGGGCAATATCACCCGGCCTTCTTCGTTTCATGCATGTCCAGGACATTCTGGACCACCATTGAACTGCGCATGAAGCATACTACCCCGAATTCCCCTTCGAATGCCCTTTTTGTTGCACCTGAAGCCGATCAGTGGTCGGCTCCTGAGCACGCCATTGCCCGCATTCTGGCCCATGTGCGCCACACTGCAAAGGGCAGCACCTCCCTTGGAGGCGCCATTCACTTGAACTGATTACGCGACTTCTTCTTCGAGAAAGTAGCGTTCCAATGCGGCGTCGATCCTCCCAGATCCGGCGTCGTATTGCCATTCTTCATGGCCGCCCTGCGGGTTAAATCGAAACGCCCGAAACCGGCCCAATTCAATTAGAATTTCAGGGGTCTTTCCAGAAGGTGTGGCTGGCAAAAGAATAGAAGAGCTGTCCGTTTGCTTGGAACGGGCCGAAGACAGGGCTGATTTCCAAGCGGCATGTCGTGCATTGTGTAAGGCCCGCGAGGCCGCATTGTCCACCCATGACCCCGACCAAGCCATCCCGGGAAGACCCGACCATGCCGGGTTTAAATCGAATGATTCTACGACTTCTCTAAGCCACGCTTCACCTTCACTTTTGGAGCGAAAGTGTTGCACTGCTGTTGGTTTTCGGCCTTTGACCAAGGACAACCTTGCAGTTCCTGCACGGCAGATAAACTGTTCGATGGACCAACCCTTTCCGACGACTTTCTGGGCGGCATTCAGTGGGGGATGGTGGCGGCGGATGAGCACGTCCTCCAGGATTAAAGCCATCAACTCAGACCCGGTCTCCTCCCAAGTGATTTTGTGAACTTTCCTGCGCAATTCTTGTGCTCGGGCAGGATTAGACGCGTTGTTGAAGTGCTGTCGTACGCGAGAAGAGAGGTTTTTGCTCATCCCGATGTAAGCGATGTGTCCCGATTCATCTAGGAACCGATACACCCCTGGGGATGCCGGAAGGTCTGCCAATGCGTCCGGAGGGAGATGGGGAGGCCACCAAGACTTGCCGTCCCCCCGTCCAATTTCCTCTAGGATATCCTCGGCGTGGTCCGAGAAGAGTTTGGAAAACAATACGGCCGTCGCTGCGGCATCGCCCCATGCCCTGTGGTGCGCTTCATTTTCGATGCCAAAAAAGGCACAGAGGGCACCAAGGCTGTAACGCTGTGGTCCTTTGATCCACTTCCGCGACATCCGAACCGTGCACAAGCGGCGTGGATTGTAATGCAAACCATTGGCCTTGAAGGCGGCTTGTAGATAGCGCAAGTCAAACCCCACATTGTGCGCCACAAAAACCGCATCGGCCAAGAATTCGAACAGGTCCTGAGCGCGTTCTGTAAATGTCGGGGCATCGGCCACCATGCTGTCATCTATGCCCGTGAGCCGCGTAATTCCTGCAGGAATGGAGGCTTCTGGATGAATCAAATGCACCCATCTGTCGATTTCCCGGTTTCCATCGTGCAGGATGGCGGCCACCTCAGTGATGTTGGCCCCATTCGGAGGGCCTCCGGTGGTCTCGATGTCGACGATGACAAACTGCAATGTGGATGGCGTCATGGGATCTAAGTACAACATGGGGTCCACCATGAACGTACGGTGCTAAATTTCGGCATGTTGTCTCATAAACATCCATTGAGGTCCTTGTGCGGATGTGCACTGTTGTGTTTGCCATTTTTTGCAGAAGGGCAAGTCTCCAATTATGAGCCCTACGATGACAGCGATTTGCTGGAAGAATTCGAAAGGCCAAAGAAGCTGCACTTTGGAATGAACATCAATGTGGGCAAGGCAGGGGGCAAATCGAGTGTGTTCTATAACGGAGCTGGACTGAGCGAACTGGACGATGTGTTCAGGGAAATCATCAGCATTCCCGAGAGGTTGGATTGGAACAGTGTGGCTGGCGGAAGTGGCAATACCGTGCGCAACCAGATCGCCCAGTCTTTGGGGGTAGCCAATGCCGGAGGCATGTCGGTGGCAACCTACCCTATAGACCAGCGGTATGATGTGGGGTTTGGTTTCGGACTGAGGGTCATGCAGCGGTTTAACCTGGCCAATTCACTGGTGCTTGATGTGGACATATGGCGCTTAAAATCCCGGGGTGCTTGGCAACTGGACACCGGCGAATTGCCCGACCAAGGGCAGGGGTCTACCGATTTGCGCGAATTCGGAATCTTCGCTGCTGAGGAGAGGACAGCAATATCGCTGGGGTACCGCAGTGCAAGCCCGATTGACAGGAGCATGAGTTGGATTTTTGAGGTCGGGGGCAACTTGACGGCCAGCCGCATCAAGGAGCACTACATCGAAGTTTCAGGGAATACCTACGACTTGATTGTGCCCATAGGTGGTCAGGTGACCGGACCCCAGCAACAGGAATTGACCTGGGGGATTGGCTATGGGGGCTACCTGCGAGTAGGAGCGGAAGCATATATGGATGCGGGAGCTGGATTGGAGTTGAGCTATCGGTTAGGCTACGACGGGGTCGTCCTAGGGACCTCAGATTTCCGCGTGTTCAACCACGGATTGCAGCTCACATGGCTTTTCCCACCACCACAGGTCGCAGCCGCGAGTTTCTGAATTCAAAAACACCGTTCTATGGGGTATCTTGCCCCAACATCGCCATGGAAATCATCGATCGTTTGTCTGCCGGAGATCCGGAGAAGAAGAAGTACTACATCCGCCTGTTCCTCGATACGCTCGAGCCGGAATTGGGAAACCTGAGAGGTGCAGATGTGACCCAGCCACAAGAACCCATTCGTGCCATTTTGCACAAATTGAAGAGCCAGGTCCAGACCATTGGGGCACGTGAGACCCACGCCATCATGGCACAACAGGAGCAGGAAATCAAAAGTGGAGGTCAGATTGACCAAAGCCAATTGGACGAGACCTGCCGACAGTTATCCGATTTGATTGAGAACCTGCAAGAATTACTGAAATGAGCAAGCATTTGAAAGTTGCCTTGGTGGACGACGATATCCCCAACACAGAGGTATTGAGGGATTTCCTGATCCGGAACGGATACAGCCATGTGGACAAGTACCACGATGGCGAGAGTTTCTTGGAGAGCCTCGATCGCTTCGACGAGCGGGCCGTTGTATTGGATTTCGATTTGAGCGGAGGCGGAGAATTGAACGGCCTAGAAGTGCTGGAAGCCATCAAAGAACGCAGCCCCAGCACGCATGTCATCTTTTTTAGCGGGCAGGACAGCCTCGAAGTGGCTGTCGAGAGCCTCAAGAATGGCGCTGACGATTACATCGTGAAGTCCAACGCGGCCTTTGCATTGGTAAAAACGTCACTGGACAAGGTGTATGACATCCAAGTGCTCAAGCTCAATGAGCGCCGCAGCCAACGCATCAGCTGGATCATGGCCATCGGTTGGATGGCGACGATCGCTGGAGTGGCTTTGTACTTCGCAGGGCGTTAAGCCCGCCTAGAGAACAGAGAGGTTCGCTGCTGGGAAAAACTCTCAGGAGCGGGATATGTGTGCCCGCTGAATTTCTCCAAGAAGTTGCTCCACCTTAAATGGTTTGGGGACGAACCCGTCCATTCCTTTTTGGATATAGTGGTCGGTTTCCTCCTTCAGGACGCTGGCAGTCATTGCGATGATGGTCGTGCTGGCCTTGTCTGCTTGGGGCAGCTTGCGAATGGCTGAGGTGGCCTCGAGTCCCGTCATTTCAGGCATGGCGATGTCCATGAGGACCAAGTCCCAATCACCATCGCGAACCGCTTCAAAGGCTTCCCGTCCATTGACAGCTTTGCCAATGGTGACGTCGGGCAATTCAGAGCGCAGGGTGTCTTCAGCAACAATGACGTTGAACGGATTGTCCTCTGCGATCAGAATGCGCAGCGCAGGGAAGGTGGGGGCGCTTTTCTGGACCTTCTGCTTGTCATTTTTCAGCCGTCGAATTTCACTGAGCAGCTGTGCGACCTGGAAAGGCTTGGGCACAAATCCATTCATGCCGTGCCGGATATAGCTGTCCGTCTCTTCGCGCAAAACACTGGCCGTCATGGCCACAATCAAAGTCTCCGATTTTGAGTTAGAGAGCTTGCGAATGGCAGTGGTGGCTTCCAATCCACTCATTTCGGGCATGTGAATGTCCATCAGCACCAGGTCCCATTCCTCATCCCTGACCTTTTCAAAGGCGATGCGGCCGTTCTCAGCCTTTCCGATTTCAACGTCTTTGAGCTCGCTGCGCAGGGTGTCCTCGGTCACGATGACGTTGAAGGGGTTGTCTTCGGCAATGAGGATGCGCAGGGCGCCGATCTCGACTTCTTCGATGACCTCTTCTTCCACGCTATCAGCAACGGCTGAAGCCAGGGCGGGAAGGGCAAAGGCAAATGTGGACCCTTCTCCGTCTACACTTTCGACCCAAATGATTCCGCCTTGGAGCTCTACGATTTGTTTGGAGATGCTCAATCCCAATCCTGTTCCCCCAAATTTTCGGGTCTTCAATTGATCGCCTTGGTTGAAGCTTTCAAAGATTTTTTCGAGTTTGTCTTCAGGGATTCCGATTCCCGTGTCGGTGACCCTGACTACGAACCATTCCTGATGCGACACGCTCGGAGCAGGACACCACTTCGGAAGAGGGGGCAAGGGGCCTACTTCTGCGCTCATCGTGACACCACCGTCAAGGGTGAACTTGATGGCGTTTCCGACGAGGTTGATCAACACCTGATTGAGGCGGCTGGCATCTCCCAACAAATGGCTGGGCAGGGAATCTGAGGCTTGGACCTCAAAATGAAGTCCCTTTTGTTCTGCGGGAATCCGCATCACATTTTCAGCCACTTCTAGCGCATCCGCGACAGAGAAGGGCTCTTGCGCGATTTCTAGCTTTCCAGCTTCGAGCTTGGAGAAGTCCAAAATGTCATTGACGATGTCAATCAAATTGGAGGATGCCGTGACGATGTTCCGCAGGTATTTCTTGGCGACATCGGCCATGTTCTCTTTCGACGCGAGGTTCGACATGCCGACGATCGCATTGAGCGGCGTTCGAATTTCGTGGGACATGTTCGACAAAAAGACCGCTTTGTGATTCAAGGCGATTTCCAGTTCCGCATTGGCCCTAATGAGTTCTTTCTGTCGGTCTTGCAGCTGCTGTCGTTGTGTGGAGATCAGCTGGCTTTGCTTCCGTGTAAAGCGGTAACGCGAGGTGATGAATATGGCGAATATGATGAGCAACAACACGATCACCACAAGCAGCGTTCGTTGGTCATCCTTCTGCTTGTTCATGACCCGTCGCTTCTCCTCCTCTCTGAGTTCCTCGTATTCAAACAGCTCCAAGTTGAGCTGGGCAGCCTTGTCCTCGGTCACCATTTTGTAAGCATTTTCTGCGCTGTCTCTCCGGTCTCGAAACACTTGAGCGTCGCGGTACATCTCAAGGTTGAAATGCGCATGGTGCAAACAGTCGTAACAGTCCGTCAATCTCGTGGCCCTCGCATAATTACTGAAGTTGTCGTCGTTCAATACCAATGAGAGCATGGAGTCACAGAGCGCCAAGCCCGCGCTGGTTTTTCCCTGCTTGAGGTAGTTCATTCCCAATTTTGTGGAGATGTAGACCTTCCGTTTGTTTTTTTGGTCTGCATCAAACTTGAGGGCCTGTTTGAAGTAGGCGGTGGCATCGTCGAGTCTGCCTTGCTCTGTGGCGATGTATCCGAGGTATTCATAGCAGGTAACGCGTTGGGCGGTCTTGAGTCCCTTGCCCAGCGCAGTGTTGTATTCCTGAATGGCTTCTGCGTATCGTTCGTCATTCCTGTAGGCGTTGGCGATGCTCACGGTAGAAGCGCCCACCTTTTCTTGGTTTGATGCCTGCTCCCACATGGTCCGCGCCTCCAGCATATAGGCCAGCGCAGTATCGCGCGTCAATCTGTTGTTGGTGTATTGCAACGCGATGTTGTACCGGGCTTGGGCACGCTGTCCTTCATCATCGCTGTATTTCAGGATGAAATAATAGTGATCGGCGGCGGTTTGCTTGTCATTGAAGTGATTGTGCACCAAACCCAAAGCATCGTGCACGACCACTTGAGCATTGATGTCACCCATGGACTCCGCGAATTCCAAGGATTGCTCAAAGTCAGCCATCGATTTGGTCCAGCCGTTTTCGGCATCCAATATGCGGTTCTGAGAGCGACCGCGCTGGTAATACAACCGGTGCATGGAAGCATCGGAAAAGTTGCGGCTTTCCTCGCTGCGCAGGACGGAGTCAATCAGCGCCAAAGCCGACGAAGGCTTGCGAGATGCGATCAACCCTTTGGCCTTGAGGTACGCCAAGTTTGCCCATTGATCAGGTGACAATTCCAAGGACCAGAACTGCTCCGTGAGCAGGGTGAATTCCTCGGCCCCACCGGATGGGATTTCGTTGGAATATTGCTCGAGGGCTTCCAACCGTTGCGTTAGTGTCGCCTCCTCTGAATTGATGATCGCCCGCAATTCAGAATAATTGACACCAGCTGAGGCGCTCAGCCCGAAAACATTCAGGAGCAGCCAGATAAAGCAGAATCGAATCATGTGGTCCATGGAGTAATTACGAAAATAGTCCATGGAAATTCAGAGATGCCCTCGAGGGTTGTTAGGGTCGAATTTCTGACTACATTTGCCCTCCCGTAAGGGAAAACGACTATGTAGCTCAACTGGATAGAGCACCTCACTACGGATGAGGAGGTTGAGGGTTCGAATCCTTCCATGGTCGCCACAGCTTACAGAAAGCCCTCGTTGCAATGTCGCAACGGGGGCTTTCGATTTACGGGCAATGGTGCCCTGAATCTCTTGGTAAAGCCCTCATTCGCAGCTGTTCCCGAATTCGCCCAAGACGATCAGGAAGTCTTCTACGGAGACGAAGCCATCGAGGTTGATGTCGGCCATGCAACCAGATGAACACCCGAACTCGCCGAGCATGATCAAAATGTCGTTCACGGCGACCACCCCGTCTTGGTCCAAGTCGTGGGGACACGTGGGGTCACAAATGCCGTCGGCATTGACATCTGCGGCACAATCTCCACCACAGACATCCAAGGCATCAACGTTGTAAAGACACGAGCCATCTTCTTCGGAGGCTTCTGCATCATAATTGCAGGCCAGGATGTCCGTGCAGCCCGGCACAACGGGCGTACAATCTGGAGACACAGTGAAAGGGTTTCCATAATCCCAACTGCTCGGAGGGTAGGGGTGTTCCGCGAGGTAAATCCGGTACTCCACACCTGCTGCAGCCACATCGATGGCCCATGGATGCAAGCCGGTGTTGTCCACAACCCCCAAGTCAGCCACAGCGGCGTTGGCATTGATGTTGATCAAGCTCAGGTAGACACTGGTGTTGGGGTC
>DDCX01000083.1 GCA_002336475.1 Flavobacteriales bacterium UBA1995
GGGGGTGCTCTTCGGCGCCTTCCAAGATGTAGTTCATCTGGTAGACATCGTCAGCATTGAGGCGCAGGTTGCCATGAAAGGTCAGGCGCTCGTCGGTCTGATAGGTTCTGTGATCGCTGTCTGCAAAGCGCAAGTCAACCACACTTTCGGGTCCGGCTCCACCGCAGAAAAAGCAGTTTGCAAACGGATACCGGGACAAAACATAAAAATCTTCGTCCAAGTCAACGGGGATGACATAGCCGGTGATGTATACGTCTTGGCTTTCGGCCGCAATGACCTGCTTTCCAAAAACGGGCTTCCAATAGTAGCTGTCCAATTCTTCGAGGTAGACATCTTTAAAGTCGACATCGGCCAGTTCGGCCCAGGTCAATTCCCGGTAATCGACGGGGTTATTGGTCGTTGCAGCTGATGTAAAGGGGGGCATCACCTCTGCTGCCCTTGCCTTTGCAATCAGAGGCATGTCGGGCGCCTCGGATGCAGGGTGACAATACGAGCTCAGGTCCATGGCGGCTAGGGCCACAATGCCAAGAATGGCATAAGCGAAGCGTTGAAGGGTGAGTGCCATGGTGTGAAAATAAGCAGGAGTGCTGGGTATGGTCAACGCCCTTGACCCAACGTATTTGAAATGTCAATGCGCAATGCTGAGCGGGCTGGTATGGCCGCTGCCAAGACGCCAACGAGCAAGGCAGCTCCTACGAGCACAAATTCACCTGAGACCGGCGCCAATTGCGTGACATCGTAATGGAACCGATCGGCCAGAACTTGTCCGAGCGCAACCACGCCCAACCGGCTGAGGAGAAGGCCTGCGCATATGCCGGCAGCGGTCATCCAAAGGCCTTCAAGGAGAACGAGTGCGAACAGCCGCCGGGGCGGCGCGCCCATGGTGCGCAACAACGCAAGCTCGTAACGCCGGTCCCTCAGGGATGCGTAAAGGGCGATGAAAACGCTGATAAAGGACAGCCCCATAATGAGCAGAGCCACTGCCCTCAAAGTCTGCAGCCCAATGCCGAACTGTTGGGTCAGGCGGTTCATTTCGATGGCGGGCAAGGCCACTTGCATGGGGGTGTCCCGCAGCAAATTTGGCAAGGTCAAAATCGCCAGTGGGTTCTTCTTTTTGAGCAGGACCGCGGTGATTTCTTGGTCGGCATCTTCGATGTCTTCGTGCACACCCCAGACTGAGGCTATGGGTGTGAGAATCAGCTGGTCAATGACAGCACCGGTTCTCTTGAAAGTTCCCACTACAGTGTACGCTTTGTCGCGGTGTACGTCTGTGCCATCGGTCAAACCATGCGCGCTGTAAAAGGTGTCCCCGAGCCCCAGGCCTGTTGCTGCTGCCACTTCTTCTCCCAGAACAACTTCGAAGGGGGCTTCGAACATGCGTCCCTGTGCTACTTCTGCGTCGTAATGCGCAGGGTAAGAGGCCTCGGTCCCCACGATGCGAAAGAGCTCGTAGTTGTCGCCGTAGGCCAGCGGAATCGCCTCCTCGATGTAGGGGTGGCGCATGACTTTTTTGGCGTCAGCGAGGGGGATGTTGCCCGTAGGTACGTCGACGTGATAGACATTGGCGAGGATCAACTGCAAGGGGCTCCCCTTGGCTCCCAGGACGAGGTCAATGTCCTTGATGTTGCGGTCGAGGTCTTCGGTCAAGCTGCGTTGCATGAGCAACATCAAGCTGATGATGCCAACCCCAAAGGCCAGTAGTAACACACTGAGACCGGTTTCGAGGGGCCGGTGCAATACGTTTCGTCGGGCGAGTCGGGCGGCCTTCATGCGATCGGATTGAGTGCGACATGCTGGGACATGCGGTCCTTCAGACGTTGGTCGTGGGTGACAATGAGCAATGCCGCTCCTGTGCGCTCGGCTTGTTTGCGCAACAGGGAGAGCACCGCATCGGTATTGGCATCGTCCAATGCACTCGTGGGCTCGTCTGCGAGGATGAGTCCGGGACCGTGGACCACGGCCCGTGCAATGGACACCCGCTGTTGTTCTCCGACGGACAAGGCATCGACCGGAGCGTTCCACTTGTGTGCCAGTCCCAATTCCCCCAAGACCGTCTTGATGGCGGCTTCATCGGGGCTGCAGCCAGCCAGAGAACGGGCCAAAGCCAGGTTCTCTCCCACAGTCAGACTGCGGACGAAATGCGCCGTTTGAAAGACGATACCCATATGACGGCCGCGGGTCTGGTCGCGCTCGGCAGTGGGCAACGTGCTGAATGCGCTGCCGGCCAGTTCTACCATGCCCCTCGATGGCGTCCTCATGCCCGCCACCAGATGCAGCATCGTGGTTTTTCCTGTCCCCGAAGCGCCCAGTAAGAGCAGCTCTTCGCCCTTTTGCATGCGCAGGTCGGGGAAGGCCAACTCGGTCTCCCCTCCATCGTATTTGAATCGAAGCCCTTCGGTCTTCAGCATGGGTGAAAGTTACGATGGCTTAGCGCCCATCTTTGCACCATGACGTTTACCCAACGCTTGTGGCGCTACATGATCGGCATTGCCATTGGTACCATGCTGGCTTTCTTCTTTTTCGGCAGCCGCTCATGTACGAAATGGCTTCCCAATCCCCAGGTCCGACAATTCCTGGGAGAGTCTGGGTTGATGGGCGATGAACGCACGCGTTGTCTCATGCAATGCGGCGCTGTGACCATGGCCGATTTGCGGGCATTGCTCGAAGAAGGCGACATTCAATACGGAGCAAGCGATGTGCGCAATGATCAAGGCACAGGGAAGTTCTACCGCATTGAGGAAGACGAGCGTGCTGCTGAATTTGTGGTGACGGATACGACGACCTTGGTGCGGGCTTTGCAGTTGCCCGAGGCACCACCGTCCTGCGATTGCCCCTGACAACAATCTGGACTTACTCCGTTTTTCTGCGGCGCAATTCTTGGCGGATGAGCTCGAGCTCGCGAGAGGTTTGTCCTCCGACGGAGGTGTTTTCTTCGGCCCTGCGGATGAGGTATGGAATGGCTTCGCGCAGTGGGCCGTAGGGGACATATTTCGCGGTCTCAAAACCTGACGCAGCTAAATTGAAACTCAGGTTGTCACTCATGCCCAGCAGTTGTGCAAAGGCCACGCGCCGATCTCCGGGCTTTAAGCCTTTGGACCGCATGTCTTGGGCGAGCTTGAGAGTACTCTCCTCGTTGTGTGTGCCACAGACGATGTTGACATGGTCCAGGTGACCCAAGGCGAAGTCCAATGCGGCGTTGAAATCGCGGTCTGTGGCCGCTTTGTCGGGCTGGATAGGAGAGGGCCGACCCTCGGCTTTGGCGCGTTCGCGCTCCTTTTCCATGTAAGCACCACGGACGAGTTTGATGCCTGCAATCCACCTTTCCTTTCGGGCAGTGTCCGTGAGTTGTTGGAGGTAATCGAGGCGGTCGTGGCGGTACAGCTGTGCCGTGGTATAGATGCGACATGTGCCTGCGTTGTGACGCCGCATCATGGTTTCTGCCAGCGTGTCAATGGCCGATTGGAGCCAGGTTTCCTCGGCGTCGATCATGATGGGGACGTCGTGTTGTGCCGCAGTTTGGCACAGCGAGGATACCCGGCCTTCAACTTTTTGCCAAGCGTCCTGCTCTTCGGGTGTCAGCGAAGCTTTGCTGCTGACTTTCTCCAAGAGCCCATTGTCTGAAAGGGCGCTGACTTTGAATACGGCAAAGGCGAACCGTGCATCCCCTTTTGCCGATTGGATGGCCGACATGATTTGGTCATGTGCGGCATTCAACGCGCCTTCTCCCGTTTGTCCTTCTGCACTGTAATCAAGGATGGTCTTGACACCGTATTGGGACAGTTTTACTGCGGTGTCGAGGCTTTCCTGAATGTCTTCTCCGCCACAGAAGTAGTCAAAAACCGGCCGCAGGATCCAATTCAAAGGCAGCCTGATGGCCAATGCCAAACGGACGGCTTTGGCTCCTAAAGCCACCATAGCGGGGGCGCCAATGAGGCCGAACATCCAACGCGCCCTGCGCAGATCACGGGTAGACCTGTGGGCAAATGCTGTGCGTGTATCGTCGAAAGCCAGGGGTTGGCTTGCCGCAATTTCCGCTGCAGCAACAGCGGGATTCGGGGAGGAGTTCGGAGAGGTCATTAGCCAAACGCGCGGAGCGCAAGATACTTCGGACCCCTTCCATTTCGAATGCAAGACACAAACTGATCGATGCAGGCGGGGCACACAAATCTCCCAAAATGGAGGTATTTGCCGCC
>DDCX01000142.1:0-1021 GCA_002336475.1 Flavobacteriales bacterium UBA1995
GCAATCGTCGATATCATCACAGATACCATCATTGTCCCCGTCATTGTCAACCACCGTTCCTGTCCCGTCAATCTCCCCAGTGCATGTTTCGCATTCGAAGGGGTATATGCACATATTGAGTGCGTCAACCATCCATGTGTCAGGCGGAAAAGCATTGGCGTCATAGTTGCAAGCCTCAGGGTCAGGACATCCTAAAATGCAGCCAGCATCTGCACCAGCGTAGGCATTTTCTGTCCATGATGAGCATTCAGTGGGTCCTGGCCCACCGCAATTTTCAAACCCACCCGAAATCGCGTTTTCTGGATCAAAACCAGGGGTATTCGAGCACAATTCAACATCCCAGCAATAAAGACAAGTGGCGTTTTCACAGCACGGGCCTGAATCTGGAATTTGACTGAGTAAAAGAGAGCAGGATAAACAAGCATTCAGGAGCAGCAGGCATTTTAAATACTTCATGGAGATTGTTGGGCTTGGTTTCACTAAATGCGCGGGTTCTCTGCGGTTACAGTTTGGTGATCGGGGGGAGGCTGAAAATGGATTTCCGTCAAGGCTCGTCCGCGCCAAGCATCACTTTGCAGAAGTGCTTCTAATTTCTCGGGCGGAATTTGGCATTTGGATTCAATTCCGGTGCTATTCGCCCTTAGAGATTAGAACCACATTAGAAGCAAAATGGCATTGAGTCACGGCGCCATGCTAGCAGATTTGGTTGAACTTGAATTTAAGACTGAGTCCATATAATCTCGTGGCGCGGGCAAGTAAGGAGGGTATAATCGTGCGATAACGTGTTAGTGCACATCTGATGGGCGCATCACCGGATCCATTGGCGGGCGGTGTGGCCGTTGGTGGAGCGGGCGTGGACCAGCCATGGGCCGCGGCCTTCGGGGCCGGCGAGGCGGCGTCCGCGGGCGTCGAACCACTGCACTTCTGCCAGGGGCGCGCTGGACTGTAAGCGGCCCTGGGCGTCGCGCCAAAGGCGCAAACCGCCGTCATCTGAGAGGCCGGTTTCGAAGACGCTTTCAGG
>DDCX01000142.1:1039-3188 GCA_002336475.1 Flavobacteriales bacterium UBA1995
CCGGGCGGCGACCAACCGATCCAATCTTCCATCGTCATGGGCTGGTCCGCACCGCAGCCCTCGCTGGCATCGAGCAGCGTTGCGACCTCTTCGAGGAAGTACAGGGGGTCGCCCTCGGCAACAGCGCCTTCAGCGGGCACCTCGAACGAGGTGGACAGGTATTGGCCAGGCGTGCGCTCCCACTGGTCGCTGGATTGCATGAAGTCCACGTGCAGCCGCTCCAGCGTGAAGTCGAGGACCGAGTAGCCGGTGCTGAGCGTGTTGTCGATGTCGCCGTGCTCCAGCCATGGGATGATCTGCTGGGCAGCGGCTTCTGTGACCGGCCAAATGCGCGGATCGTTGACCACCGAAGTGGCCGTAAATTCTGTGGCCACCGAGCCTTCCTGCACCCCGCCGACGTCCGTGAAACTGCCGTTGGGGTGGGGCACCTCAAAGGCAAACTCTTGGTGGATGTCGCCCGTCAGGACCACGGGGTTCGAAAGCTCCGCAAAGCGGTCGATGAGCCAGTTGCGGTCGGCTTGGTAACCGTCCCATTTGTCGACGATGCCGTTGCCCGGGTTGGATAGGGGATAGGGCGGGAGGCCCCATGCATCCAGGTTCACAAACGACACGGGTACAAACACCACCTGCTGTGCGAAGAGGTTCCATACGCCCATCTGTTGGGGCGTAAGGGTCGATTGCAACCATGCCTTTTGGTCTGTACCGAGCATGGTCCGGCCTGTGTCCACCAGGGCTTCGAGCAAGGGGGTCAATGTGGCGATGGTGGCACTGTCTTCGAGCACGGCAGGGTTGGCCGCCACGGTCAAGATGTCGGGAACGAGCTCCACCCACTGCGACCGGAAAGTCCGCGTGTCGAGCATGCTGAGCTTGACCAGCGAACCCACATCAAACCCCCGGTAGCAGTGGAGGGCATAGGTGTCCAATTGTTGCGAGGCAGGGTCGTCCAAAAAAGGCGCCTCGCGGATGGGGTTCCAATGAAAGAAGGAGGCCAGGGCGGCGGCCTTGCGGTCCAGGTATTCGCCTGGCGTCCCGTTGTGGTATTGCGAGCCGTCTGCAAAGGCCTCGTTGGCCACCTCATGGTCGTCCCACACCATGTACCACGGATACTGCTGCGCGGCGGCTTGGAAGTCCGGGTCAAGGCGTTGGGTCAGCCACCGTTGGTTGTATTCATGGCCTTGCACGCATTCTCCTTCCGGGTACTGGAAACGCTGGTAATCCAGGGCGACAGACTGCGGGTTGTAGTATTCGTAAATCTGGTCTCCGAGGGCCACCACAGCGTCCAGGTCGTTGCGCTCTGCAATGCGGGCCAGCGCATTGAAATACCCGCTTTGGTAATTCATACAGCTCACCGCTGCAGCGCGCCAGCGGCCACATGCGGGCAAGGTTCCTGGAGCGGCCAGCGTCTTTGTGCGACCTGTCACACTGGTGTGCTCTACGGGGCCGTTCACCGACCCGATCTCGACCCTGAAACGGTAGTAATACCAGGTGTCGGCTTCCAGGCCGCCCACATCGGCTTTGACGCACCAATCCCGGCTCTGCTGGGTTTGCACGGGCAGCGCCGCGACGATGTCGGCAAAAGCGGTGTCCGTTGCCACGTCCACTGTGCCAAAGGCGGCAAAGGGCAATTGCGCATCGGAGAAGCTCAACCGCGTCCACAGCACGGCGGCTTCGTGGGTCGCATCCCCGGAGGCCACTCCGTGGTAGAACGGGTACTGCGCATCGGCAGGGTTGGGCTCAAAGAATCCGGGAATGGCCTGCCCTGTGCACACCGTCGGGAGCCACAGCAGGAGGACCAATGGAAGGCAGGCACGCAGGCGAATTTGATTCAGCATGCACCCAACTTACCACTTTCCCATGGCAGGAAGCGAAGGGGAGGTTAAAAGGGGTGGTCCCGCTCTGAAGAACCACCCCTTTTTTGGAAAATCAACTAAAAACCGTTTTGCCCTTGACGTACTAGTGCGCCTCATTCGCACAGGCTGCCATAGAAGTTGAGGAGCAGGAGCACATCGCCCACGCCGACGACTCCGTTGTTGTCGATGTCGCCGAGGCAGGAGGAAACAAAGCCGTAGAGGCACGTTCCATCGAGAAAAAACGGGGACGAACCCCTGAAGGTTCGTCCCCGCAATACAATCGGTTCGGAGTCTTATTC
>DDCX01000033.1:0-1742 GCA_002336475.1 Flavobacteriales bacterium UBA1995
GGAAGAATTCACATCATTCGGACCACCGGTCAGCCAACTCACTCCACCTGGCCCACTGATGGTCCATGTCGTCGTAGGGTCCCCGCACAGGACAGGGTCTCCCGTCAAGTCTTCGAGGTCCACCAAAAGCGGAGCGCATCCGCCCAACGGTGAAACCTGGCCCACCGCTTGTAGCTCGGGATACACGCACACCGTCATTGCTGTTGTCTCCGTCCCGCAAGAAGTGTGCATTGCGTTAAATATCACGTTGTATTCGCCAGGCTCAGGAAAGCTCAAGGACCAAATGCTGTCGAATCCGAAACTGGGTGATGTGTTCTGTTGCCCATTTAAAGCTTGCACATTCCATTCGACATTGCTCGGGTTGCAATCATTCAATGTTACCACCTGTCCAAAGTCCGAAGCAGAATAATGTCCCGTGAAATCGACGCAGATATCAGAGGGGCCGGTCAGCTGTGGGTCAGGAGAGGCGTGAAGGGTAATGGGGCCAACAGTATTCGAAGAACTGAAACAGTCATTTACCGCTTCAATCGTGAAGGCCAGTGCATTGGAATAAGTGGTGTTGTTGTTGGGGGAGTACTCGTTGCCACAGCTGCTTTCATTGTACGAGTGAAAAACAGAGTCTGGAAAATCGGGAGAAACAAGAAAATCATGGGTGACCCATTCTGATGAGCCATCCCCGAAATCGAGCAGATACATCGTTTCTGGTGCATTGTTTTCAAAATTGAAAATGGGGAACCCTAACTCAAAAGGGCTGCATAAGCCGACAGTATTGCCTGGATTGGCAGCTCCAATTTGGGGATTGTTACCTACAAAGAGAGAGTCTGAATAAACAGAAGCACACCCATTAGCGGCTGTTGCGGTGACTGTGACATTGTAGTATCCGAAATTGGAGTAGGTAGTGCCAATGTATCCCCCATCGCTGGAAGGTAGGATCTCGGTGATGACTGTGTCGCTTCCGTTGCCCCAGTCGATGGTGATGCTCGTTATTCCATTGACGGGATTAAAGGTTGGGTTGAAGTCCGAAGGGAGAAGTGGGTAAGGTTCGCTGTCTACTTCGGGAACGCAGAGGGGATCCAAGCTGCCAAGACCTGGATTCGGTACTTCCAGTACGGTGATGGTCTCGCTCGCGGTGGCACTGCAACCCTCTTCGTTCGTCGTGGTCAAGGTGACGTTGACATTTTGACTGCCTCCTCCATCTAGAAAGTAAGCGTGGGTTGGCTGTGGTTGCATGGATGTAGCACCATCCCCGAAGGTCCAGAAATAATCAAGAGCAGGGTCAACATTGTCCAGGTCGAATTGAATGCCTTGGTCGCCGCAGATGTTTTGTTGGACTACGTTGAAGGCGGCATCAGGTGAGGTGGCGGTGATCAGCTCGACGGTGTATGTGCAAGTATCATTCCCACCGGTTAGTGCCACTTCTAATTCCCAATCGCCTGACAATACGGGTTGTGGTGGGCTGAAAGCAGAGCCCGCCGTGAGCGCGACTTCATTGCCATCTGGATCTGTCCAAGTGGCTTCAGTGGCAAAGGGACCACCGGTTTCGTTGAACCATGCCGTCCAATTGTAGCTGTTGGTTCCTTCGCTGCAAACGACCAATGTTTCAGGAACGTCGCCATCATCGCATGACTGTGCCCAGCTGGCCGATAACGGGGCAAGCACAAGAGTGAGACGTAGGAACCATTTGATCACTGGGCGCAGAGTGTGGGGGTTGCAAATTTACTTCATGGCTCTTCGGGCTTGTT
>DDCX01000033.1:1807-3876 GCA_002336475.1 Flavobacteriales bacterium UBA1995
CTCCTCAATCAGCTTCACCGCGACTTCTTGCCGGGCAGCGGTGGTGTTGAAGGGCTCCGTCTTGGTGGAGCGCTTCAGGCCCATCAGCATGCCCTTCAATTCGTCGCCGGCGGCGAAGGCTAGGAGGGCTTCCTTGCCGGCGGAGTGCATGCGCCCGGCGACCTCGTAGCAGTAGACCTTCATCATGGCCATCTCGTGGGCGACAGCGTCCTCGCCGCGCTGGCCGGCGAGCTTCTGCACGCGCAGCACGAGGGACTCGGCTTCTGGCGAGCGGCTCGTTCAACGAGCGTGCGCAGAATGGGGCAGAAGCGGTCGTTAGCGAGCGGCGTGTGCTGTGCGGCAGCCGGCAGGTTTTAACCTACTTGCTTGTGGGTGTCGAGGGTGCTGGTTGCCTTGATTTCACTGGGTTTTCGGGCCGTTTGTGGTTTGCTTGGAGCCCCCATTTCCACATCATGAGAGTATTTCTGCGAGGCCAATCGTTCAGTGAGGTCAATGCCCGCCTCGAGCAGGGCCGAACCCTCGTCGCGAGGGACTACAGCCTGCTGCGGCAGGGCATCGAATTCACGCTGGGCGAGGACCTGCCCGACGGGGTCAAAGTCGCCATCTTCAAGAGGATCCAGAACGGGTTTCCGCTCGCCCACGATTTCGGCACCTGGTGCGCCACCACCCACCGCCTCATCAACCGCACCAAAACCATCCTGGGGTAGGCTATTGAGGGCACCGTCTTGGTGATGCACCTCGCAGGACGATGGGTTCGATGGCGCAGGTCCAGATCATCATGTCGGCGATCAGCAGGTTGCCCATCGTCTTTGGGTGGGTGGATTTTCCTGCCTATCCTCGTGGGAATCAATTCTTGCCAATGTCTTTCAGGGTACTTCTTTTATTGAGTTTGTGTCTAGCGTTGCCTTCCTGCTCGAGGGTCAAATTGACGATGATGCCAGCGTGGAGTACCTGCAACGACCAGGATCCAGAAGCGAATTACCAGTGCACGCAGCTTGAAATCATACGCTATGTCAGCATGAACACGAAATACCCTCCCATCGCCAAGGATGCGGGAATCCAAGGGACGGTGTTTGTTGAATTCACCGTAGGCAAGGATGGGCAGGTGACCGATCTGAATGTGACACGACCGGTGGACCCCAGGTTGGATGCTGAAGGGCTGAGGGTTGTAGGTTCCCTGCCCAGATTTCAGCCTGCACTAGATAAAGGCAAACCCGCAAGCGCACAATTCACCATTCCCGTGAAGTTCATCAATCGATGAGCCCGGGCATCGAATGCAGTTGGTCCAGGGCCTGACCGGGGGACAAGCAGCTCAACAGATACTCGCGTTGGGCAAATCCACCGAAGGGATGATCTACGAACCGGCTCGATTGCACCCGTTGCGTTTACTCCGGTACAGGGTCATATCCCCCGGGATTGCCGTATCTGCAACGCAAGATGCGCTTCAGTCCGAGCCGGGTTCCTTTGGCTATTCCGTGCCTCTCCACTGCTCCAATGAAATAATTGGAGCAGCTTGGTCTAAAAATGCAACTGGCCGGTTTAAACCTGGATATGAACTTTTGGTAAACCTGAACGAATCCGATCAGGGCATATTTCATCGACGCAGGGCGACTACGATGAGCCAAAGTCCCCCTGTACAGAAAATCAGAATCCAATCGAGACAGGTAATTCGACTCCACAAACTGCCTCCACTTGCTGAGGCAGCGGCAGCTGCACTTGAGGATGCACTATTGGAGTTGGAGACATTGATTATTGGGCCATTTGCTCCAGATTGAGAGCTTCTTTTGGCTTCTTCTGCTGCTCGAAGAGCTACGTCAATCGTTTCTCCACAGTGCTTGCACTTCTTGGCCTCTTTCTTGATTTCTTCAGAGCAGAAGGGACAGGTTTGCATTTCCATCTTGCGTCGTCATGTAAGGTGAGCCGTCAATATCTGCAAAAAGACAGAATAAAGCTCTGTTCGGGATTCGATGTTTATCCACCCTCTTTGGTTAGCCCGCCGATCACCAGCAGTATTCGTTCGCGTCGATGAGCTTTTGGGCGATGGACTGGCGGGCGGCGGTGGTGTTGAA
>DDCX01000007.1:0-2346 GCA_002336475.1 Flavobacteriales bacterium UBA1995
CTTGGTCTATTGAGGGCCTCTTTTTTTTCATTTGAGGTTAACCTAAGCATCACGATTTCGATGCGCTGAGCGCGTCATTGAGCGTGCAAATTGCAGCTGTAACCCATGGTTTCTCCCTCAGGTTCTTTGCTGGATTTAGGTTACTGCCAATGCAAAGAGAAGTCACCTCCGAACGCGGGGGTGACTTTTTTTTGGTGGCGGATTTTGGCTCCGAGCGCGCGCCGATGAGCGACGCCATATGGGGTGCAGAAATGCAGCAGAACCCAGGTCAAATGTTGAATTTGAGTCTGCGCTCTATCGCCAAAATCATGGAGTTGGCGATGTCGATTCCCGTGGCCTTTTCAATGCCTTCGAGTCCGGGTGAAGAATTCACTTCAAGCAGGAGTGGGCCTTTGTTGGAGCGGATGATGTCCACTCCGGCAACGGCCAAGTTTAGAGTTTTGGCCGCCTTGATGGCCAACCTGCGCTCATCGCTGGTGATCTTGATGATGGAGGCTGTCCCGCCTTGGTGGATGTTGGCACGAAACTCCCCCTTTTCGGCTTGGCGTTGCATGGCGGCTACCACCTTGCCGTTGACCACAAAGCAACGGATGTCTTGGCCGTTGGCCTCTTTGATGAACTCTTGAACGAGGATGTTGGCCTTGACCGACTTGAAGGCGTTGATCACACTTTCTGCAGCCTTGTCCGTCTCTGCGAGGACCACTCCACGGCCTTGTGTGGACTCGAGGAGCTTGATGATCAAGGGGGCCCCGTTCACCATGCGGATCAAGTCTTTGGTGTCCTGTGGCGATTTTGCAAAGCCGGTGATGGGGATGTTGATGTCGTTTTCTGAGAACAAGAGGGAGGCGAAGAGCTTGTCCCTTGACTGGGTGATGGCATCGGCTGAATTGAGGCAGTACACGCCCAAGTGCTTGAATTGCCGAAGCAAGGCACATCCATAAAAAGTCACCGCGGGCTTAATGCGTGGAATGATGGCATCAAACTGATTGAGGATGTTGCCGCCGCGGTATCTGATTTCAGGTGAATTCACGTCGAGCTTCATGTATGAATGTTCGACGTTGAGAAACACCATCTCATGTCCACGGGCCTCTCCAGCCTCTATGATCCTTTTGTTGCTGTACAACTTGGGGTTTGAAGCCAATACCGCTATGCGAAGGCCATCTTTTTCCTTGTCAAACGCTTTGTACAACGCCTTCAGTTCTGGCTCTGTGACGTCCCCTTGAGCGCACTCTTGGGACACGTCGACCAAAAAAGTATCCATGAAGGCATCCCGTCCCAGCAGCATTCGGAACTCCATGGCATCGCGGTTCGCGAGGGTGAGCTCTACTTTGAATTCATGCTGGCCCAACTTCATGAGTGAAGTGATCACGAGCCTTTCTTCGGAAATGCCTGAGGTGTTCTTGATCAGCCGGCGTCCCATTACCCGCTCTTCACAGGTGAGGATGATGCTGCGGTTGTCTTGGATGGGGTTGATTTCGAATTTGACCCACTCCTGACCGTCTTTGATAAACGGCTTGATTTTGTTGGCTTGGAGTGACGATGTCTTGGCGCCTGAATCGACGCGGGCTTTGACTGCAGGAATCCCCAACTTCGGGAATCCGCACCATTCGACGCTTCCTATGACCTTCATGAGCTTGGAATAAAAAAGCGCGAAATTACGTTTGAACATGGTCCGATGAACAGACCGGTTCAGTTATGTTATTGTCACGTCTGCATTACACGCGTATGAGGGGAGGGTCACACATCCATTTGATGCAAGGCATCGAGAAAGGCTTGGCCGAACTTTTCGATTTTGACCTTGCCAAAACCGTGCACGGAATCCAAGTCTGCCACCGTCGCGGGAAGTGCCGTGCAGAGTTCCTTGAGGGAGCGATCGGACAGGACGAGGTAGGCGGGCACGTTGGATGCCTTGGCCAATTGGGTGCGCACGGCGCGGAGCGTTTCAAAGCGCGTTTGGTTTTCTGAGCCTGCCTCGAAGGCGGGGGCTTGAGCCCGTTTGCCCGCTTTTTTGACGGGTTTGGTTTCCTTGAATGCGGTGAGCATGACCTGCGCCTGGCCCCGGAGGACTTCCCAAGAGCGCCCGTTCAGTTCGACCACGGGAAACTTGCCGACGCTTTGGTTCAGCCATCCTTGCTGGATCAATTCCTTGCCGATGCTCATCCAATGCTGTTTGCTTTTGTCTGCTCCGATGCCGTGGGTGGACAAGGCCTTTTGCGCTGCGGTGATTTTTTGGGCCTGCGAACCGCGGAGGATGTCGACGATGTGGGCCAGGCCATAGGACCATTCCAAGCGGGCCACAGTCGACAGCAGCTTCTGGGCGTCCTCTGTACCGTCATGTTCCTCAAA
>DDCX01000007.1:2412-4364 GCA_002336475.1 Flavobacteriales bacterium UBA1995
TGGGCAGAAAGGGTGCGGAAATCGCCCCCTCCATGCAGGAGCAGGGCCTTGCTGTCGAGCCCATCGCGGCCCGCCCGGCCCGTCTCTTGGTAGTACCCTTCGATGTTTTTGGGCAGGTTCATGTGGACCACGTAGCGCACGTTGTTTTTGTCGATGCCCATGCCAAAGGCAATGGTGGCCACCATGATGTTGATTTCGTCCCGTATGAACTGCTCTTGCCGCTCCATGCGCTCTTGGCTGGAGAGTCCCGCGTGGTAGCACTCGGCCTTGTATCCGGCCGCTTTCAGATGGTCGGCCATTTCTTGCGTGCGCTTGCGCGACAGGCAATAGACAATGCCCGATTCCGAGGCGTGCTGTTTCACGAAGGCGAGCAGTTGGGTCACCTCGTCGGTGCGGGCTTGGGCGGAGTAATGGATCTCGGGCCGGTCAAAGCTGTTCTCGAACAGGGCGGCGTTTTCGAGCCCGAGCTGTCGGATGATGTCGCGCTTGGTAGCATCGTCTGCCGTGGCGGTCAGGGCCAGCACGGGGACGCCGGGAAAGTGCTCCGACAGGTCCTTGAGTTTGGTGTAGGCGGGGCGGAAGTCATGGCCCCACGAGCTGATGCAGTGGGCCTCATCGACGGCGATCATGTCGATTTTGATGGTCTTCAGGCGCTCGAGCAGTGCGCCTTTCAAGCTCATCAAGCGCTCCGGTGCGATGTACAGCAATTTCATTTTGCCGTCTCCAATGGCGTTGAAAATCAGATTGGACTCTCCGGTGCTTTGACTGGAGTTGAGGTAAGCGGCGTCGATGCCCTTGAGACGGAGGTCGTCCACTTGGTCCTTCATCAAGGCGATCAAGGGCGAAATCACCAAGGTTAACCCCGACCTCAACATGGCCGGGAGCTGGTAGCACATGGATTTTCCGCCCCCCGTGGGCATGATCACCAAGGCGCTGTTGCCTTGCATGACTTCGGCGATAACCGGCTTCTGGGCCGGCCGTAAATCAGGGTACCCCCAGTAGTGGTTTAAGCATGTGAGGATGTCCGTGGTCTGCATGAGGGCGCTGCGGTAGGGAAGGGGAAATTACGGGGCAACCCATGTTTCCCCATGCGGGCATTTTGTCTTTGCTGGGTTTCGGTGAGGCGCTGGGCGACCGACCTTTGCTTTATGGATTCACTGTCGCAGATTGTGTTGGGGGCCGCCGTGGGAGAGGTGGTGCTGGGGCGTCGCATTGGCAACCGCGCCATGGTCTGGGGGGCTGTTGCCGGGACCATTCCTGACATGGACGTCCTCGGCAAGTATTTCCTCAGCGAACTCGACAACCTGGCCTTCCACCGCGGCATCAGCCACTCGCTGCTGTTCTGCGTCGTCGGAGCGCTGGGCTTCGGCTGGGTCACCGACCGATTGTACCGCAGTCCCCACCACGCAAGGGTTGCTGTGGTCACCAAAGCGGCTGCTGCTGTGCTCATTGGATTTGTAGTCAACTTCATCACGCAGATCATGGCGCCCGGTGGATGGCTGCCTGTGGTCCTTTACATTCCGGTGGCCAGTTATGGGCTCTGGCGACACGCCCGGAGGCGCTATTTCAACGCCAGCTGGACCGCCCCCGATGCGGACCTCAAGGGATGGGTGCTGTTGTTTTTCTGGGGGTTCTTGACGCACACCCTGCTCGACTGCTTCACCACCTATGGCACGCAGCTGTATGCGCCATTCTCCGACACCCGCGTGGCGTGGGGCACCATCGCGGTGGCCGATCCGCTGTGGACGTTTCCTTTCTTGGCCTGCCTGCTCGTGGCGGCGCGCTTTGCCCGCGAGGACAGCCGCCGCCGGCTGTGGAACGGCATAGGGCTGGGCTGGTGCTGCTTCTACTTGGCACTGACGGTCGTGAACTACAGCCGCGTCTACCACACCTTCGAAGTGGCACTGGCTGAGCAGGGGAGGACCTGCGAGAAGTTCCACATCACGCCCACC
>DDCX01000135.1:0-4583 GCA_002336475.1 Flavobacteriales bacterium UBA1995
GAAGATTGGGGCTTGTGGTTTTCGTGGGTGCGGCGGCGCTTTTCTGTCATGCGGTGCAGTTCCTCCCCCCACTCATTGAGGGCCTCCAAGTCGTCCACCGGCACAGCGGGAGGCCGCTTGGGGTGTACGTTCTTTAAGTCGCGCTTGCGTCCCATGGGCCTATAACCCTGCACCTACCGGTTCAGTTCAATGCAAATGGCTTCCTCCATGGGGCCCAATCAACAAACCCAACCACACGGTGGCTTACATTCCGGGATGCATTGGTCACTGTTTCTCTCAAGCCTCTTGTTGTTCGTTTCCTGTGGTGCGGATCAACCTTCTCCCTCCCAAGCACCTGACCCCGCCATGCCAATGGGCTTGTCGGGAGCTAAAGGCACTCTGTTCGTCATCGGGGGAGGCAGCCGACCGCTCAGCCTTATGGACGGCGTGGTCCGACGCATGTCATCCAAGCAGGATCTGGTCATCGTCCTGCCCATGGCCAGCTCCGAACCAGACACCTCCGCATTCTATGGCGAACGGCCTTTTTTGGCATTGGGATGCACCGACGTGCACACCCTTCACCTGCAAAAGCCCGGATGGGGTGAAGCTCAATTGGACAGCATCCGCAATGCGGGAGCCCTCTACCTCTGCGGTGGGGATCAGGCGCGGTTCATGAAGGTGGCCAACGGGGCCATTGCAGCAGCCATTCGGGATGCCTACCTCCGGGGCTGCATTGTCTCCGGAAGCAGCGCCGGCGCCGCCATGATGAGCTCCGTAATGATCACCGGGGACCAGAACTTTGAGCCGGAATATGAACGCACCTACGCCCGGATTGAAGCCGGAAATGGCATCTATGAACGTGGCCTCGGACTGATTCCCCACGCCATCATCGACCAGCATTTTGTGGAGCGGAGCCGCTACAACCGGGCATTCAGCGCGTTGCACGACCATCCAGGTATGCCCGTGTACGGCATCGGCGAATCCACAGCCCTCGTGGTGGAACCAGAGGGGATTTCCGTGGAAGGGGAAGGTCAGGTGGTCGTCTTCCGTGCCAACCCTGGACGCTCAGACTCCTTGGGACGCATTGGATTCTCCAATGTGGAGCTCGACATTCTGCTGCCCGGAGAACGCTGTCCCGTCTGATTCAATCCCGGCTGCCCAGCACCCGACGACACCCTGCTACAAACAACACGGAAAAGCCCCCAACCGTGAGCCCAAGCAGGCCATCGACCAGCAGGCCTGGCCAGCCGTGGAACACATGGTGGACCGCCTCTATGTGGTGGAAAATGCCACCCGCGACAAGGAGCAACGCCACAGTGCCTCCGTGACTGATCACGCGAATCAGAATCGGCAAGGCACGCACCAGACCGCGCCCCAAGGTTTGGGCCCATGCAGCGTCGCGCTTCATCAGCGCCATGCCTGCATCGTCCATGCGCACGATCAGGGCCACGAGTCCGTAGACGCCCACCGTCGCCACAAGCGCGATGATGGACACGACCAACACCTGAACGATGAGATCGGCCTCGACGACTTGACTCAGGGCGAGGATGATGATTTCTACCGACAGGATGAAGTCCACAAGCACGGCCGACCGTATCCGGGTTTTCTCATCGGGCCGTTCCGCAGGGCCTGGGCCATGACCGCCAGGGGGACGCATGGTGTGGATCACCTTCTCCACCCCTTCATAGGCAAGGTACACGCCGCCCGCGATGAGGATGGGCTGGATGAGCCAGCTGGCGAAGGCGCTCAGCAGGAACGCCAGCGGCAGTATGATGAGCTTGTTGAGGAAGGATCCCTTCGTGATCGCCCAAAGGACCGGGAGCTCACGTGAAGCAGGAAACCCGACCGCCTTTTCGGCATTGACTGCAAGATCGTCCCCGAGGATGCCGGCGGTCTTTTTGCCTGCCACCTTCGTCATGACCGCCACGTCGTCCATGATCAGGGCGAGGTCGTCGAGCAGTGCAAAAAATCCGTTGGCCATCATGCGAACTTAGCGGAAAGGCGCCAGCCAATTCAATGTCCGTTGGCCGATACTGGGGATCGGAGTCTGGATCGGATAACGCCCAAAAGCGGCACCTGAGTGCTGGCCACATCGCAGGACTTTGCAGATTCGGCCCTTCAGGAGTCGGTGGGGTTTACTGCACCGTAAGGGCCTGTTGGGCCACCATGAAATTGAAGGCCAGGGCTGGGAGACCCACGCCATCTATGTTGGCACCCCAGGGTCCGTGCCCGGCCCCCTCAAGCGTGTGCAGCACATACGGCACACCGGTATTTTCATACGTCGCCTGTAAAACCAGAGCGTTGAAGTAAAGGACGGTAGGGTCTTCCGTGCCGTGGAAGATGCACAGCGGCGGGTCTGACGGATCGAACCGCTCGACACCATAACTGCCTTCCAAAATGCTCACCGATATGCGCGACCCCCAAAAATCAAGGATGGTCTGCACTTCAAAATCGACACCCAGGTGGGTGGTGAGCAGGGTCGGATCCTCATCCACCGTCAACTCTTCCGTAAAGTCCTCGGATTCGGTTACGCCGACACCAATGGAGGTGATGGCACCCGCAGAGCCCCCACCCACGGTTAGGTAGTCGGTGTTGATTTCGTAGTCCTCTGCGTGGGACACAACCCAACGCAACGCCGCCTTGGCATCCCGATGCGCGGGATAAATGGCCAACGATTGATTCAGTAAACCCAGTTCGACCGACAGGCCCGACAGGCTGTCCACCCATGCCTGGGGCACGGTTCCCATGTCACTGGCCAAACGGTAATCGATGGAAAAGACGACCCACCCCCGGCTGGCAAAATATTGGGCGAGGTTGACCATGCTCAGGGCCGTGCGTGAACCGCCGAAAAATCCTCCGCCGTGAATCAACACCATGGCGGGTCGGTTCGGTCCTGCGTTCTCTGGCACATAGGCATCCAGCAGCAAGGGCATGGCTGTGGCTGTGGCACTGTTGAGCGTATCGTGGCTCAGCCCCTCTGCATAGACAATGCCAGACTCTACATCCACGGCATAGGTGGCCGCTTCCATGACCTCCGGAACCTCCGGCACTGCTAGGCAAGGCGTGCCGAAGACGTTGAGCATGGCCAGCACATCAGACACCCCCACAAGGCCATCTCCATTGATGTCTGGAGGGCCACAATCCACGGTGCACCCAAACTCGCCAAGCAGCATCAACAGGTCGCCCACCGAGACGAGCCCATCGAGGTCCAGGTCCCCGGGACAGTCCGTCACAGGTGGATCCTCCGGGGCATCCAAAGCCAGGAATTCTGTCGCCCATTCCAATTGGGCCTCGCTGGTGCCGTGTCCTGCACCACCGCGCACCAGCACAACATCCCCGTCCAAATAACTGAACACGGTCACTTCAGCGGCATCATCCGAAACCCCTGTCACGGGAGGTCCCACGTGGCCCTGCTGCACCGCCACTTGATGTATGGCCACCTCCGCAGGCAAAAAAACATTGCCCACCGCCGGACCCCCGCCGTAGGGGATTACGGGGTCGTTGTCGTTGCAGATGGACAGGTAACGGCGACCCAAAACCGGAACAGCCACTTCATTGTAGCCGCAATAAGGCTGCGGAGCATCCGTCGTCCCGGACGGACGGTGAAATTCTCCTTCGTGATACTGGGGCTCATTCATCTGCGATACAAAGGCCACCAGCGCATCGATCCCCAAATCATCCAACTCGATGAAAGCCTGGTTCACCAGCCCTGCACCGTTGGAGAATCCAATGAGTCGAATGTGGCTGGCATCCACATTGTCAAACCCCGACAGCTGCCCGACAAGTTCTGTGAGCATGGCGATGTCCGGAGCCTCGCTGTTCTCGCCACAGAGGTTCCAAGAATTGAGGTATCCCGTGGGCGCCACCAAAATGTGATCCGTGAGCAAGTCGTTGCCCAAGCTGAACATGCTGGGGCCATTGCCGCCATTGCCATGCAAGAGGATGCCGACAGGAAATCCTTGGGCGGGCACTGCAACAGAAGGAATGGAGACGGCCACGGGATAAGACCATCCATCGGGCTCTTGGGGCCATGATTGGACCAGGCTTAAATCACCGGGACCGCCGAGAGATTGGGCTCGAATGGCTGCGCCTGTTCCCGCCCAAAAAACCAATACCAACCATAGAAACCGCTGCGTCATGCCAAAGAAGTAAAGTACACTGTTAAGACGCACAGGTGTTGACCAGGTTTAGCCCGTCCAAGGCTACCGCTTGACCACACGCTGGGCAGACGACATTCGACCGTCTTGAGCCTTGAGCCGCAGCAAGTAAGTCCCCGCAGGCCAGATCCCGAGGTCCCAGGACACCGGTGACCCTGACAATGCGTGTCGTTCCAAGACGCGGCCAGAGAGGTCCATCAACACCGCTTCACCGCCCGCCCATGCTCGGCCTGCTGACAGCTGAAGCCGCATTTGAAATGGATTGGGAGCCACACTCCAATGGTCATCAATCGTTGCCATTCCCACATAGGTCGTGGCTGCACTTTCAACCGCTGGGCAACCGACAAAATCGGTCACGGTGACCACGTACGTTCCTTCGCCAGGGTTCAGGAGCGTGGCCCCTTCCTCCCCTGCCATGGGCATGTCGTCCTCCCACCATTGGTAAGC
>DDCX01000135.1:4601-20668 GCA_002336475.1 Flavobacteriales bacterium UBA1995
GCCAAAGGCCAACACACCAGCAGGGAGTCGCTGACAATGGGGCAGCCCAAAGCCGACTCCGATTCCACCCAATACCACCCACTTTCGATGGGGAACCAGGTATCGCCACCTTCCGAGACGGTATCTGGTTCGGCACCGCTGAAATGCCAGACCCAAGCATCGAGGCCCGCCTCGGTCACCAAGGCCATGGGCGAGCCATTGGCTTCAATCAAATCAAGGGCCATGGGTGCATTGGGCAGGCAAAAAAGCAGGCTGTCCGAAGAGGCAGAACAACCGCTTGAATCCAAACCCAAGACGGTGTACCACCCGCTCACAGAAGGTTGGAACAGGGGCGCGTTCACGCCTTCAATAGCCATACCATCCATGTACCATTGGTATTGAAGCAGGCTGTCATTGTCGCACGCCAAACTGTTGGGACCAGCCTGGTAAATTTCCACCTCGGGCAAGGGATTCACCAGGACCTCAGCCACATCCATGACCACCACCACAGGATTGAGTCCTATGGTCAATTGGGCGTTGCTGGGATTGGCGTCGACATTGATGGCACCCGGTCCGTTGGGCGAAAAAGGGGCCCAACCCAGCCAATCGTCACCATCGAGCAAGTCCTCGTCATAGAAGTCGATGGAATACGGGGGATTGTTGAGCACAATGCCCAAGCCGGACCAAGTTCCGGAGGTGGTGGCATCGAAAGTGCTGGAAGTGTAGACCACGGTTTCGTTGCCATCCTTCAAGGTGAAATACGGATCGGGGTTGCCAAAGAAATCGTCCCATCCGCCTCCGCCGGTATTGAAAAGCTCGACCTGGTTCAAGACCTGGTCCTGGATGACCGTTTCCAATGTCACCTCGTGAAGTCCGGGAACATCGAAGAGCACGCCATTGGCTTGGTCTCCATTCTGGGTTCCAAAAGCACCAAAATCCCATTGGTGCGCGGTGATTTGATTGCCCTCACCAAACACCGTCGCTGTAAAATCAGCCGACACTTCGCCACAGCCTGCAGAGGGAGAAAAAGTGAACGAAGACGTCCCCCCTGCGCCAGGCTCAACGATCAAAGGCAAGGAAAATCCCTCGGGAACCTCCTGTTCAAAGCCCAATGCCGTGACCACCGCGAGGATGTTGATTTGGATTTCAAAGGCGCCGGCAAAAGTGGGTGTCCCACAGAGGGTGGCACAGCCGCTGTTCTGGCCTGAGGAGGGTTCGTACAGGGCATCGGGATCATCGAGTTCAATGTCCATGCCCGGCGGAACGCCTGAGATGTTGGTGATGGCCACACTGTTCAAGGTGGCCACGAGGCCGGAACCCGGATCGGTGATTTCTGCAGGCAGAAAAAAGGTGATGACCGTCTCGTAGGGTTCACCCGCGGTTCCGCTGGGCAATTCCAATGGACACAAGGTGGGGAAACCGTCCGAAGACGTGCAATTGGGGTCTGCCTCGCAGGCATTGCATTGGGCGGTCACCTGACCACTCCAGGCCACCACGATGAGGCCAGCCAACAAGGCGTTTTTCAAATTGGATTTCACGCCATCAAGATGACGAATTCCGTTGAATCCCCGCACCTCCCTTTTGCGGGAGGTCCAATTTCAATCAGAGCCCTTCCAATCCGCTGAACGCACCGGCATTGAACACGTTTTCAAAGCCTTGGGCCTTAAGCATGGAAGCCGCCTGACCACTGCGGTTTCCACTCCGGCAGTAGAGATAGTACGTCTTGGACTTGTCCAACGAAGGCGCCTTCGCTTTGAATTCGCCTCCCATCCAATCCAAGACCATGGCCCCGCCCACTGCGCCTCCCGCCACTTCTCCTGGTGTGCGACAATCGATGATGATGCTGCCCTCCTCTTTTTGGGCTTGGAGAACATCCTCTCGGGAACATTCTGATTTGGGTTTCATGAAAAACATATCACAGGTTTTTTACAAAGCTCTGGTGTAAGGAATGCGCGAAGTGTACCATAGGTTGCACAGGCTTTGAGCAAACCGCGGTAACCGGTGGCCACTTGGCCCAAACCGTGTACATCATACACGTTTGACAATCAGTATTTTGAATAAAGGGGGCCCTATCATTGCGTTTGATTTCACCACATGCCGAAAGCTGTCATTATCGGAACGGGCTCCTATGCGCCCGACCATGTTGTTTCCAACACTTATTTCGATCGGGTAGGCTCGAACGACGCCTGGATTCAGGAGCGTTTGGGCATCAAGGAGCGACGCATCGCCCAAGGCGAGACCACCAGTGAGCTGGCCACCCGCGCTGCTGAGCGCGCTTTGGAAATGGCTGGAATGAAGGCGTCTGAACTGGACCTCATTGTCCTTGCCACAGCGACACCCGACCGCCCTGCGCCTGCATCAGCGTGCATGATTCAAGACAAGCTTGGCGCTGTAAACGCCGCCGGCTTCGACATTGCCGCGGTCTGTTCTGGCGCCCTGTTCGCCCTCACCACCGCTTGCCAATACATCGAATCCGGATTTTACAAGAATGTGATGGTCATCGGTGCGGATACCTTCTCCAACATCATCGACTGGGACCGGCGCGACGCTGTCTTTTTTGGCGATGGCGCCGGAGCCCTTCTGCTTTCTGCCACTGAGGAAGACCGGGGGTTCATCGGATTCGACATGAATACCGACGGTTCCGGACGGGACGGTTTCACAGTGCCTGCAGGAGGCTCCGAACGGCCCGCCAGCGAGGAGACGTTGGCCCAAGGGCTCCACTGCTTTCAAATGGACGGACAGGCCGTTTACCAGACCGCCATTAAAGCGGTTCCCGCATCGATCGAAAAGGTGCTCGAAAAAACGGGCGTGAGCATTGATGATATCGCCTGCATGCTGCCCCACCAGCCGAGCATAAAAATCCTGGAAGAGGTCGCCCGAAGGGTGGGCCTTCCCTGGGAAAAAGTGCGCACGAACATGGACCGGTACGCCAACACTTCGGGCGGCACCATTCCCATTGTTCTGGATGAAACGTGGCGAAACGAGACGTTCAACCCAGGAGACCACCTGCTCTTCGCCGCAGTCGGCGCGGGATGGACATGGGGCACAGCCCTTTACAAGTACTGATCATGCTCAACAACAAGCGCTTTCTCATCACCGGCATATCCGACGCCGGTTCCCTCGCTATGCATGCGGCCAAAGCCATCATCGAACAAGGCGGTCAAGTGGTCTGCGCCGGCCTGGGGATTACGCCACACCATGCGGACTTGTCCGAAAAAGCACGAGCCTACCTCAGCGCCAACGAAACCGCATTCCGTGACGCCGTCAGAACCGAACTGGGCGAAGACACCCCCATCGTGATTCTGGACGCAACGCAGGAAGAAAGCATGGTCGACTTGGCGGAAACCCTAGCCAAACAGGGACTTCACCTCGACGGCTTCTTGCACTCGATTGCAATGGACCGAACCATCCGCAACAAGACGGTCAAGCCATTGCTTGATGTGACGCTGGATGAGTTCTGCGATACCCTTGGAATCTCCGCGTTCTCTCTCATTCGCATCACACACCACCTGCTCAAAACGGGGACCCTTCAAAAAGGTGCGTCCATTTGCTCCTTGAGTTACATCGCAGCGGAAAAAGTAACCTTTCACCCCTACCGAAACATGAGTGTGGCCAAGGCTGCTTTAGAGCGCATCACCATAGCACTCGCCGATGAACTCGGCAGAAGTCACGGAATCCGAGTCAATGCACTTCGCTTTTCGCCCTACCTCGGCAGCAAGGCTGGCAGTGCTACCCTCGAGCCAAAAGATGTCGCCAAGGCGGAATCCATGAGCCCGCTCGGCAACGCGGGCCCTCGAGACTTGGCCCTTGAAATCGTTCACCTCTTCCAGCCTGACCTGCGCATCACGGGCGAAATCCGGCACATCGACGGCGGATACCACATCATCGGATAACGGTCATCAGGAAGCCCAACTCATTGGGTCGATCTTAAAATGATCTTCCTTCTTGACAAAGCCGCGCTAGGGAATCACATTGGACGGTCAACATAGATTGGCCAAAAATGTCATCCATGCCCCCAATTGTGCAGGAACATCTCAGCTTTGTCACGGTTGTACTGCAAAACAGTTTCTATAAACACATGCTCCATCAGCCCTCCTGTTTCTCCATCCTTCTCTGCGCTTTTGCAACACTGGTCATGCCAACACCGGCTGCCAATGCACAGTGCGAAGCCGACCACACCATCGTGATGGCGGACTACTACTTCGCTCCCTCGGAATTGACCATCGAACCCGGTGAAACTGTGGCCTTCATCAATGTGCAAGGCACCCACAACATCAACGGCATCAGCAATACCCTCACCGGAACCTCGTGGGGAAACCCCGTGGAGTTCTTCCTCGACGAAACCATAGGCACAGAGGAAGGCACCTGCATGGGGGTCATCCAGTTTGATGTGCCCGGGGTGTACAACTTCGACTCGAGCATCGGGTTTCAGGCCCAACTGGGGATGGTGGGCAGCATTACGGTAGATGCCTTTACCATCGCAGACATGATGGCCGCGTGGAATAGCGATGATTCAGCACCGCAGGCCTTTCAATCGGCTTATGCCCTACAGAGTTACCTCCCCGGCATCATCGATGGCATTGATCCGGTGACGGTTTTTCTGCCCAACGATGAGGCCGTAGAAGCGCTGGGAGACTTAATGAACCTGAACCAATTCGACCTTCTTGGCATGTACGACATGCCAGAAATCCTCAAGTACCACATCGCCCCAGGGGTTTACCTCGCAGAAGACCTTGAACCTGGCATGTCTCTTCCGACAATACAAGGCCAGAGCCTCAGCATCACACAAGGGCCCAATGGACTCAAAGTAGACGGCGTGAACATCGTGGAAACCAATTATACCGCCTTCAATGGTGTCGTCCACATCATCGATTATGGCCTCGCTCCGGACAGCCTGCCCAACGCCACGGTATATCAGGTCATCGTCGAAAGCGACGACCATGCTGTGTTCTTAGAAGCCGTCAATGACCTGTTGCTCAACGACGACCTCATCGGCCAACCCGTCCTCAATGACAACGAAGACGCCCCCGGGCATTTCACCGTTTTTGCGCCGACCGACCAAGCGTTTGTGACGTTCGCTCAAGAAAACGGGTTCGCCAGCATGCAAGACCTCTTCGACTCCCCCTATTTCGATGAGATCATCCGCCGTCACATCGTTGAAGTTCCTTACGAAAGCAGCCAGTTCTTTAACAACCAAAACCTCAATTCCTACGGGGGCGAGAACATCCAAATGAACGTCGACGGCAACACCATCGCCGTCGAAAACGCCACGGTTGTCGCGGCTGACCTCATGGCGTACAACGGTGTGGTCCACGTTACCGATGCGGTCATCGATTTCACTTTCCCCAATCCTGTAGGCACCTGTGGTACATGGACATTGAACATGTATGCACCCGCTGGCGAGGGCTGGGATGGATACATGCAAGTCTTGGTAGACGACGTACTGGTGGGTACACCCACGGTTTTCGACGGCACCTCCAACAGCTTCGCCTTTGCCGTAAACCAAGGTTCTACGGTAGACATGAACTACGTGTCGGTTTACGCGGGATGGCCCGGAACCTTTGAGGTCGTAGATGCCGAAGGCACGGTGCTGTTTGACTCCGACGCCCCCTCTTCTACCACCCCAACTTTTCAATCGCCCTCGGGTGTATATGGATTGAAAGCCTGCACACCGGAACCCGCATGTGGTCAGGTGAAAGTGAACCTTTATTCCCAATTCGACGGCTGGGACGTCGGCAGCATCGCCGTGTATGACGGCATCGTCCTGGTCGATGTCATTGGAGGATACTGGTTCAACGGACAGCACCTGATCGGATACGTGGACCTGGAAGACGGCAGTGATGTCGATTTTGTGGTCAATCAGGGGTACTTCTCCTCTGAAAATGGTTACACAGTAGAAGACGCTGAAGGCAACATTCTGGTGGATGAAACCGCAGCGGGGATATCTCCCTCAAGCGCCACTGGCATCACCGTGTGCGATGCGACATCCTCGGTAACATCAATTGAACGAACAGTGCCCATGCTGTATCCCAATCCCGCCCGCGAAACACTCTCACTCAGCGGCGTGCCTGTGGATCAACCCTGGACCTTGGTGCTAACCGACGCTCAGGGACGGAACGTTTTGTCTCAGTCGGGCCATGGTCCCCGACAAATCAACCTCAAGACCGTCTCAAAGGGCATGTACCTCGCCCAAATAAGGTCAGAAGGCTCCACCTTGAATGCCCTTCGGTTGATCGTGGAATAAGCTGTGGCTCAATGGTTTTCGCGGCGGGAGCCCTTGCAATTCCCGAATGTTAAGCCTATATTAAGAGAACGTTAAGCCAATGCTCATGATGATTTCTCTTTTTGACTGGATCTGGATCGGGATCATAGCGGTCACCACAACCGGTGCCGTCGCTTATTGTGTTGTCATGGCCCGGCATGAAGTGCAAGAGGAACTGGAGAGTTTGCGCAACGCATTGGAACACCAGCGCAATCGAAAGCGCTTATGGAAAGCCAAGGCCAAGGGCCTCAAAACCTCGTCCCCTGAGGAATCGCTGGCATCTCCCATTCATTTGGCCTCCCGATCAAAGCACCTCGGCGCCACAGGCTCAAGCAACTAAGCCAAGCCAACACATCAAGAAAGACCGGTACCGCCGTTTCTTTACGGCCATGCTGTGCATTCGTCTTCTGACATTTTTCGGAGTCTTCTTGAGTGCCATTCCTCAAGCAACAGGCCAAGCCTTTGTCGACCGGATTGACCCTCCATTTTGGTGGATAAACATGCCGGACGAGTCCCTGCAAATCGTGGTGCATGGTGACGGCATCGCTGCTCTTGACGTCGCCATAGACCATCCAGGAATTACCCTCCAAAAGCTCGTTGCCGGGGACAGCCCGAACTACCGGTTTGTCTATTTGTCCGTGGGTCAAGACGCAAAGCCGGGGACACTTGAATTGAAATGGACCGACCCTGAGGCAGCGGGTGGAACCCTAGGCACCACCTCCTTTGAGCTGCTTGGCCGAAAAACCCAAGAACTCCAAGGCTACAACGGCAGCGACGCGATTTGCCTGATTACCCCGGACCGCTTCTCCAATGGCAATCCTAACAACGATGCCGTGGAAGACTTGCTGGAGGCACCCGATCGCTCCGATGACCATGGACGTCACGGTGGTGACCTCGCCGGCATCTCCCAACACCTCGACTACCTCGACGACATGGGGTACACCGCCATATGGCTCAATCCCTTGCTCGAAAACAACCAACCCCAATGGTCCTACCACGGTTATGCCACCACGGACTATTACCGGGTCGACCCCCGATTCGGCACCAATGAGGAATACCGTGCATTGGCAGAGGCAGCGCGCAGCAAAGGCCTCAAGGTCATCATGGACATGATCATGAACCACTGCGGTTCAGAACATCCTTGGATGGACGATTTGCCCACCAAAGACTGGATCAACAACGGTGGCACCTTTTCTCCGACCACGCATCGCCGTACCACATTGCGCGACCCCTACGCCACGGCTTCGGACCTCGCGGGCTTCACCGACGGGTGGTTCGTCAAGGAAATGCCCGACCTCAACCAGCGCCAACCCCTGCTGGCAGATTACCTCATCCAGAACACCATCTGGTGGATAGAGTATCTCGGACTCAGTGGCATTCGGATGGACACCTATCCTTATTCTGATGCGAACTTTATGACGCAATGGACCTGCGCCATCCGCGCAGCCTACCCCCACCTCAACATCTGCGGCGAAGAATGGAGCCTTAACCCCGCTGTCCTCGCCTACTGGCAGGAGGGACAAAACAACCGCGATGGCTACACCTCTTGCCTGCCTGGTTTGTTGGACTTTCCACTCCACCATGCCTTCATGCAGTGCATGAACGGGGAAGAAACCTGGCATTCCGATTGGGTGAGGCTCTATGAAATGCTCGGCAACGACTTCCTCTACCCCGACCCCTTCAACCACATCGTCTTCCCTGACAACCACGACATGAGCCGGGTCCACACCCAACTCGGAGACGATGCGCGCAAGACACGTCTGGCCATGGTCTTCTTTGCCACCACGCGCGGCATACCGCAGTTCTATTACGGGACGGAAATCCTGATGTCCAATACAGGAGACGACAGCCATGGCAACATCCGGAGCGACTTCCCCGGCGGGTGGTCCGGCGATGAAATCAATGGTTTTACAGGCTCTGGATTAAGCCAGGAATCTCTTGAATTCCAAGCCTTCACGCGCCGCCTCCTCAACTGGCGCCAGAGCGCTAGCGCGGTGCACCATGGCTCCCTGACCCACTATGTCCCAGAAGGCGAATGCTATGTCTACTTCCGTCAAGATGACTCCGCCACAGTCATGGTCATACTCAACCAAGGCGACGCCCCCGAGAAACTGAATCTTGCGCGATTCGATGAGGTGCTCAACGGGCGCCGCACGTTCAAAGAAGTACTCAGCGGTACCGAGCCCGCAGCGCTGGGTAACCAACTGACCGTGCCCGCATCCGCAGCTTGGATTCTGGAAGTGCGTTGATCCTGCTGTCCCCAAGTCAAACTGCGCTTCAGAGCGCAAGCTGCATGCGGATGTCTGCCCGATCATAGACACAATCTTCTGGCAAGGGCACTTCCACAAAGCCGAATTTGCGGTAAAGGTGCAAGGCGCTTTCGAGGCGGGTGTGCGAGTACAACTCAATGACACGGGTTCCGCGCTGGCCGCAGAGGTCGATGAGAAAGGCCATCAGCTCATGGCCGAATCCATGCGAGCGCAGGTCTTCACGCACCGCCATCTTGTTGAGCTCCAACACCCCTTCTGCCCTTGGCGTGAGTGCAAATGTGGCGACCACCTCCTCCCCAAGCTTTCCAAAATAGACTTCACCGCCAGGACCAATCACCATCTCCTCTGGATTCCCCAGCACCTCAATGTCGTAGGGCTCCAAGAGGAAATACCGGTCCAGCCAAGCCTTGTTTAGTTCAAAAAACGCGCGGCGGTACTGAGGGCTGAAAGGCACAATGGTCAGGCCCCTTGCAGGATTGGACATGGTTGATTTCATAGGGATGACCCTGCCTAAAAACCAGAAACTTGGGCTGACAAAACTTGGGCAAGACACCACCCGAAGACCATGATCAGGGCATCAGTCATTTTGTGCGGCGTCAATGGGTGACCATAAACCGGGTCGGGGGCAAATTCCCGCAGCGGGCCACGTAAGCACCCTCTGGCCAAGATGAAACGTCAAACCGGCCACCTTCCAAGTAGCCCCTAAAACATTCCCTCCCCTGCAAATCCCTGACAACCACCTCGCCTGCGAAACCGCCTTCAATTCCACCAGGGGCGTGCCACTGGTCTGCTGGATTGGGATAGCCCTGCTTCAACAAAAATGGTTCAGCCGAACCCACAGATGATGGCGTTGCACCGAAACGGATCTCTTGCACATCCTCGACGCCCGGATCAATCATGTTCCAAAACTCACAGGATACCACACCGTCAAATCCCTCCTCCGGTGCAACCAACACTGTGAAACGCTCACCGGGAAAAACATCGAGGCTGTCTACAGCAAAAGCCTCCGGCAATGCCCGACCATCGCTCATGAAGCAAGTGGCATGCAATTCAGGCGGAAAGTGACAACGGACGCGGCTGTAAGCCATGGACCCCAGCCGCAGTGCCAAGGTGTCGCCGGGAGCGGCCCATACCATTTGGTCTTCTTCTTCCAACTGACTTCCCGAGATCCCATTGATCATGAAAACATCGGGGCGAATGTCGTGAAACGGAAAACTCCCAACCGGGTCCAAGTTGGTCGCTACCTCGAGGTCACTGAACAACAATGGAACGTCCTCGGAGTAGGCCGGTCCACCATCAAACAAGGTCTGATCGGGGCGCTTCACCAAGATCATTCCGTACATCCCCATCGTCAGGTGAAGGGTCGTGGTGACATGGCAGTGGTACAGAAAAGTACCTGATTGATCTGCGACAAAAGAGTACACCGCATCGCCATTGGTGGGCACCAAGAAAGAGGTAGCCGGAACCCCATCATTTGCCTGATCGACATCAAGCCCATGCAAGTGAATGGTGTGGCTTTCGGGACTGGGATTCGTAAAGTTGAGGTCTACCGCCTGTCCTTCATTGTAGGTCAACAGTGGCCCAGGCAAGGTGATGTATCCATCGGTGACCCATCCGTAGCCCCAGATGGGAACAGAGGAACCGTCATCCAAGAAATGAATGCCGTCCATTTCGGAGAAAAGCTGGGGAGGAAGGGCTTGACTAAGCGCTGCGTGAGACATGCACCACACACTACACGCGAACAACAGTGTACGATACACATGGGTCAAATCCTGCCTGTATGGCGTCCTCGTCTTCATGGCTGGATGTCAAGATGGGTGATCATACCGCCGGGATAAAGGCCCGCATTCGTCACGGCAATGAGGTTGTGATTGTGCACAGGGTACATACCGGGCTGAAAAGCGTCGAGCCGCACAACGGTCACTTCTCCCACAAGAAAGGGCATCGTGTCCTTGATCCAGCCCACCCTTTCGGGGTGTTTCGAAGCTTGAAGAACCTCCACATGAAAGCCGTGGAAATGCAGAACATGGTCCATGCTGCCTTGATTGGCAATGGAGATATAGCATGAGGTGCCTACCCCAATGGAAACGTAACCGAATGGGTCGTTAGACGTGTTGGGAAAGGTCCTGTCGTTCACTGTAAACTGCCGTGGGACATATGGTGCGTCGCCATCCAACGCATTCCCTTCGGCCACCGTTTGCATCCTTGCTGGCTCCCAATCACCAAGGTTCCAGTGAAAATGAGGCAGGTCATCGTTGCCCACCATGATCATTCCTCCAGCACCGAGCACTCTGCCCCGTTCAGAAGCCAACCCGTAGCTATAAGTTCCCGTCTCCATAGGGGGCAAAGTCAATGCTGTAAACTGGCCCGCGGGCAGCGAAACAGGATCCCAATCCCCCACACCCAACACGAAAGCGTGGTTCACGGTATCCCCGTTGTGGACCACCAATTCATGGGACTGCAACACCGAGTGGACAAAAGAAAAATTGAGCGAGTCCCAACCAGCCGCCTCACAAAAGCGCAATGCAGGCATGGTATCTCCGCTGAGAATGGCCTCATCGAGCTGAAGCCAAAGGGTATCGGGTACATCCTGTGACCAAGCCTTCGATGGGCTTGAAAACCAGATGATAAACGCCGCTATCAAGCACGGCCATTGCTTCCAAAACATGAGGTAATCTACTCCAAATGCAGCTCAGCGACTCGGGAAGGTCCATAGAATACAACCGCCCCCTGCCACCGCAGGGAAATGTAACTTCCGCAACTACGATTGCGCCATGAAAAATCTCCTCAAAGCGCTCGGCCTGTTGTTGGTCTTGCTCCTCGCCTACGTCGTCTATTTCGTTCAGACCAGCAGCACCGACTACAGCTTTAGCTTGGCATCCGATGCCGTCTCCGCGCCGGTTGAAATCATCTTCGACGACATGGCGGTGCCCCACATCTACGCCGAAACCGAGGACGATGCGATGTACGCTTTGGGCTATATCCACGCTTCGGAACGCCTCTGGCAAATGGACCTGCTCCGGCGCGCCGGAGCCGGCGAACTTTCTGCACTGCTCGGACCAGACATGGTCGAAAACGACCAGTATTTGCGCACCCTCGGCATGCGCGAGGCCGCAGCCCGGGTGTCTGGTGAGTTCACCGCCCATGCACCACAGCGCATCCAAACTGCTATGGCAGCCTATCTGGATGGCATCAACCGCTTCATCGCGGAGGACAAGAAGCCCTTGGAGTACCAACTTTTGGGCGCCGATCCCAAGCCCTTCGACACCCGCGATGTTTACTGCGCTACAGGATTTATGGCGTTCAGTTTTGCCATTCACCTCAAGACAGAGCCCATCCTCGACTGGATGAATGAAGCCCTGGGGCCAACATACATGGCCGACCTGGCCACCGGCCCAGAGGGATTTACCCGCATCCCCGTCACCGGCGCTGGAACAGACAGTACCGCAGCTCCAAGCACTGAGCAAGTCAGGCCCAAAACCGAGAGCCCCACACCTTCGGACATTTCTGCAATCTCCACAAAAGTGCACCGTTTGGATGCCCTTCGCCCCGTTCCGCAGTGGCTGGGATCCAACGCTTGGGTCATCAGCGGAGACAAGACGGCGAGCGGCAAAGTGCTGTTTTGCAACGATGCCCACATGGCCTACTCGCAGCCATCGGTGTGGTACGAAGCGCACATTGTGACGCCCGAAGTTGAATACTATGGCAACCACATCGGTGGCCTGCCTTTTCCCGCGATTGGCCACACGCGCCACCATTCTTGGGGCATTACGATGTTTGTGAACGACGACATCGACCTCTACCGAGAAACCATCAAAGACGGCAAATACCTGCAAGGCGACCGCTGGAGGGACATCGAAGTCAACATGGAAACCATCGAAGTGGCTGGGGAGGATGACGTGACTTTCAAGCTGCGCAAAACACACCACGGCCCTTTAATCGAAGACAGCATTGCCATGTGGTGGACCTTTACCCAATATCCCGAAAACCGCATCCACGAGGCCTTCTACGGGTTTTCACGAGGAAACACCATGGAAGAGGTTCAAGACGCTGCCTCCATCATGCACGCCCCAGGCATCAACCTCATGTACGGCGATGAAGAGGGCAACATCGCTTGGTGGGCAAGCGCAAAGCTTCCCATTCGCCCAGACCACGTGAACACCAAAACCGCCATCGATGGCAGCAACCCCGCCAATGACCCCTTGGGCTGGCACCCCTTTTCTCGAAATCCCCAATCGGTCAACCCCCAGGCAGGTTATGTCTACTCCGCAAACAATGCCCCAGACAGCGTGGCAGGGGTGCATTATCCTGGCCACTATTACGCTGGAAACACCCGTGGAGCAGGGATCGTTAAAGCCATGGAGGCCAGAGACGACTGGACCCTTAAAGGGGCACAGTCCTTGCAGCTCGACCACCATTCACCCGTATACAAGGGCAATTGCTCCATGCTCGTGGCGTTCGCCGATGCCTCGGAAACCAATTGGGAGCCTGCGCAGGCAAATGCATTGAGCCAACTCCGTCAGTGGGATGGGAGCCATACCGGCGGGCAAACAGAGCCCACACTTTACTACCGCTGGATGTACCGCACCATCGAGGGTGCCATGGCCGACGAATTCCATCAAGCCGCTGGTGAAAACGCCGCAGAGAAATTCGAAGCTTGGCACAAAACCATAGTCAGCGAGAATTCCTTCCCAAGACTCCTTGCCAATCCCGGTTCACCTTGGTGGGACGATGTCAGCACTGCCCCCCGCGACAACGCTGCCGCAATCGTTTCAGCAGCTTTCCTGTTGGCTTATACAGATTTAGAAAGCGCCCTCGGCACAGATCCGAGCGCATGGCATTATGAACGGCTGCACACCGTTTCCCACCGCCACGCCATGGCAGATATACCCCTCCTCGGCAACTGGCTCAGCGTGGGGCCCTATGGCCTTCCTGCAGCAAAGGATGCCCTGTGCAAATACGAGTTCAAACTGAAAAAGGAAGTCAACTATGAGGTCTTTTCCGGCCCCTCTATGCGCATCGGTATCGACTTCGCTGATGTGGATGCCGCCGAGAGCATCCTCCCCACTGGCCAGTCCGGCAATGTCTTCAGCGCCTTCTATGACAACCAGGCCCCGCTGTACCACACAGGCCAGTTCCGAAAGATGCGTATGGACCGAACCGACATTGAAAACAATGCGACCTTTTCCTCCAGTATTACGCCATGAAGACATCCTGTTCTGCCATCAAGTCGATAGCACTGATTGGTGCATTTTTAGCAACCGTCAGTAGCACCCATGCCCAAGAAGAAAAACGCGTAGAACCCTACATCGAATCCAATTGGGGGCTCGCATTCATCGTTGAAGGTGCTGTTTTCCCCGGGACCTCAGTCCTCATGGGAAGGCGTTCCTATTTCAGCAAAAACGGGTTTACTGACACCCAAATTGGACTGGCATTCCCGAGCGTCTTTACGGCCAAAGTCGGAGTGGGACACAGAGGAGCAAAAGGCGGTCACTTCTCAGCAGGCTTGCGGGTATTCCCTACCCATGTCTACATCCAAAACACACTACCCTCGAACCGTTGCAATCGAGATGTGAGCCGCCGCAAGCTTCAACGCCTCGAGCGTCGCGGAAAAAGTGCCGCAGACATCAAGTGCTCCGAATGGGCTTTTTCGTTTGAAATCTCCCCGCTCTTATTTACTGGATCGTTGCCCGGGGAGTTGGAGACTTTGAGCTTTTATTCCATGGCCATGCTCACAGCAGGCCACCGCTGGCTGTTTTGATCACGGAAAGGCGCTCCGCATCCCGGGTTGCACCCCAACGGCTCTAGAAGTCAAGGTTTTTAGACCGGATTTTCAACAGTTGTTTTTCAACGTATTCCTACAGGTTGCCATCATTTTATACCTTCGTTGTGTACTTTGTACACTTGAATCCGGAATTGGCTTTCCTAATGGTCTGAAGCCACCGAACTTCATAGCGGTTTAGATCAAATCAACCTTTCATGCAACACCTCAAAATGCGATGGCAGCTTTGCGCCCTCGCCTTGTCATTGGGCTTCCTTTTCAGTCTTCAAAACACTGTTCACGCCCAGAGCCTCACCCTCACAGGCACCGTCATAGACGGTGAATCCGGTGACCCTCTCATAGGAGCCACCATCCTCGAAGATGGCACCACCAACGGTGCAACAGCGGGGATTGACGGCTCCTTTTCGTTGAAGGTCAATGGACTTCCAGTGGGGCTGAAATTCAGCTTCATCGGCTATGAGAGCCAAACATTGAACGTCACATCGGGCGCCCCCATTTCTGTCACCCTCAACTTGGATGCAGAACTCGTCGGCGAGGTCGTCGTCGTCGGATACGGCCGGCAGAAAAAGAAAGTCTCGACAGGCTCTATTTCTAAAGTGACGGCCAAAGACATCGAGGGCATTGCAGTTCCAGATGTGACATCCAGCCTCGAAGGCTTGACCACAGGATTGATCGTGAACGAATCAAGCGGTCAGCCTGGATCGGGAAAGAGCATCCTCATTCGCGGCATCAGCACCAATGGAGACAACTCACCGCTCTACGTGGTCGATGGCTTGCAGGTCGGCAACATCGACAACCTCAACCCAAGCGATGTTGAGTCGGTAGACGTTTTGAAGGACGCCGCGTCCAGCGCCATTTATGGCGCGCGAGCAGCCAATGGCGTGGTCATCATCACCACCAAGAATGGCAGCAAAGGCGGAGGCAGCATCACCTATTCCAACAGCTACCTCAACTCCAACCCCTGGAAGCTGCCCGAGATGCTCGGGTCAGAAGACTACATCGTGTTGATGCGCGAGAAGTTTGCCAACAGCAACCAGACTTCCGCCCTCGACATCCTGGGTTTTCCTGACTTTGGCGATGCCATCGAAGGAAACACCAATTGGATGGAGGCCATTTTCAATTCCGCGCAGGTGGTCAACCACAGGGTGACCGCATCGGGTGAAAACTCATACATGTCTATGGATTACTGGAACCAGAATGGGGTCATCGGTGGGGAGAAGTCCAACTACACCCGCTATGCGCTCCGTTACAATTCCACCAAGAAGGTCCAAGACCTCCTGACGATCGGACAGAACTTCTACCTGAACCGGACACAGAATAACAACATCGGCACCAACAGCGCCTTTGGTGGCGTCCAATCGGATGCCTTTGCGTACGATCCCCTCACCCCCATTTATGACGAGGCGGGACAGTTCGGATTTGCGCAGTCACCCTGGGTGCAGAAGGAGTACATCAATCCATTGAGCCGGCTTTACCTCGCCGGAGGAGACAACAAATCAGATCAAATCTTGGGGAACGTCTTCCTCGAGGCCGAGCCCCTCAAAGGGTTGCGTGTCAAGACCGATGTCGGATTTGACCTCAATTGGTACGACTACCGCTACTTCACTCCGCGCTATGAGTTCCACCCTGCTGCTCAAAACCTCACCAACGACGTGGGACAGGGATCCGGCAACTTCCAAGGCATTCAGTGGGAAAACACCGCCAACTACACCACGACCATTGAAGACAAGCACAACTTGGACTTCCTCGTGGGTACCTCATACAGGGCCAACGA
>DDCX01000103.1:0-22800 GCA_002336475.1 Flavobacteriales bacterium UBA1995
CGCTTACACATGCTCAAGTTGATGCGCTTTGTCAACGAAAGGGGAGGGAAGTCCATCATACCTGCCTTGGATGCCCCTCAATCAGAATTCTCTGACCTGCCCGCTATTTTTTCTACCCTTTTGGAACATGAAACGAAGGTCACCGCAAGCATTAATGGTGTGGTTGACTTGTGTTTGCAGCGCAAAGACTACACCACCCATAATTTCATGCAGTGGTATGTCGCAGAACAAATTGAGGAGGAGGCCTTGGCCCGCAACATCTTAGACAAGCTTGCTCTCATTGGTCAGGACAAAGGGGGACTGTATTTGTTTGATCGCGACCTCGAACAATTGCAGCCTGAAGCCTAAGTCAGGTCGCACGGTGTATTTTGCAAGTGCGCGGTTCAACATGTCTCGGTCCATCCACATCCTACACGCAGCCATTTTGGCCTTCGTGCTGCCCTCAGTTTCGAACTCAGGGGCAACGGCGACACCGCTATTGGAGCATACAGATGCTTGGGAAAATGGGGTGTTTGTGACCGCTCTAGGTGCCGCGGTTATCGAGGCTGACTGCTGCTTTAATCCCGACCCCGAAATTGACCGCTCCCCGATTTGGGCGGTGATTTATGGGCGATACCTCTATTTGCTCGGGAGAGAGATGTTTTGGCCTGAAATCGCAAAACAAGACCGCTTTCGAATCGCCATTGTAAACTGGCCCGACCTCGCCGAAGACCTCGGGAAACAACTCAAAGGCCGAGCCATCGCCGGTTTACAAGTGGACATCATCTCTATCGAGACCTCGGCGCTGGCGAACGAAAAAAGGGACTTTACCATGCTGTTTGTAGGCGGATCCGACAATCCTGAAGTCATGCCATCCCTCAATACAAGCTTGTCCAAATGGCTCAAAAGAGGGAATAAAAACGCCTTGATTGTCACTGATGGCGGAGCCATTCCCGGTCATGACGTCGCATTCCGGCGCACCAAAAACGGTGAAACCTTGTCGCTGTGTGTAGACCCCGATGAAGCTGCTCTGGCCTCCAAGCCGCTGGACCTCCCCCTTCACTTCATGCAACGCCGGTGCCCATGAAGGCTTTGTTATCCTTCCTTCCCTTTCATCCAAAGTCCTGCTGGTACGTTTCAGCCCTTGCAGCGCTGCTCTTTGGTCTGTTCACGGATCATGCTGCTTTGGCCCAAGGGCCGCTGACGCTCCAAGCCATTGCCTTCACCGATGCTGGCCGCCTGGCTGAAGCTGAAGCTGTCATTAAGGAGGCTCTCACCGGCCAAGAAAGCAACGATGCCATGACCTGGTATGTCCAAGGTTTTGTGCTGAAAGAGCTTTATGTCGCAGACGGAAAACAGCCCGAAGACCCCAGGCGGTCCCGAGCTGTGGAAAGTGTGCAGAGGTGCTTAAGAATGGACCGCACCAAACGCCTTGAAGACTGGTGGCGGCCACTTTTATTCTTCTTAGGCGAAAGCTATCTCGCGGATGTTCAGCTGGAAATTCGCAACCTCCTCCCCGGTCAGCCTGTGAAGGCCGAGCAATTCTTTAGCCAATATTCGGCGATTCAAGAGGCGTTGAACCCAGGGGAAGATACCGATGCAGAATGGGTCCTGATGCAGCAACAATTGGGAGAAACTGCCATGACCGAAGCGCAGGATCTGGAGCGCAAAGGCGCCGGCCCATGGTTCAGTTTGGGCACACAACACTACACCCTCGCTGCGACCCGAAGCCACGACAAATACCGGTCGCTGTTCAACTTGGCCGTGCACACCTATAACCAAGGCGTCCGCGAGTTCAAGGAAGCTGAAGACGACCTTGACGCCGTTGACAGCGCCTTAGAGGAGGCTTCTCGACATTGGCTCGTCGCCTCCACCCTTTTGGAGTCTGCCATTGCTGAAGACGACACGCAATCCGACGGCTTCGAAGCATTGGCCATCGTTTCTACTGCCTTGCTCAACCAAGATCGAATCGAGTGGTGTAAGGCACACATCCAAGAACTGGAAGGACACTGATCATGAGGCAGTGGCTCCACTCTATCGGTGCACGAATATTTGCGGGTTTCGGCCTGTTTATTTTGGCGCTGGCGGTGTTTTTTTTTCTGACGGCGCGCACCACGCGAGATCAAGCCAACCTGCTCGACCAGAGTTTGAAATGGGACCAAGCCAAGGGCGAAGTGTCCAAACTGCTGCAACGGGTGGAGGCCATGAGGGCTTATGCCCTGCTGGCCGCCAGGCTCCCTGAGCCCAGTCACTTGCATGTAGACGCCCACCAGTCCTTAGACCGACTCCAATCGGGGTTTGCTGGAAAACTAGAAGCCCTGCGCCGTGCAGCTCCCCATCAATCGGCAACCCATGAACGCTTGTTCAAGCACCACATTGCGGCAGATGCCCTGTTGGATGCCTTACAAGGGTTGGTCCCGCCGGGCACCCGAAAAGCCGAGCTCGAGGTTGACTTTGACCGCCTTTGGCAGGTGGACGAACTCTTGGACAATCCATTTTCTCCCGGTTCTGATTTGACCTCCCGACTCGACTCTCTTGAAACGGATCTTGTCATTTTGGAAGCGCACTTCTCCGAATCTGCTGCGGTCACTGATGAGGCCGTCCAGGCCAGTGGGCAGCGGTTGGACACCCTCGTGCGTTGGATTTCCCTATTCGTCCTGCTCGCAGGCTTGGGCATTGCAGGCGGTGTTACCCGTGCCATTCGCATGCCCTTGCTCAAGGTGCGTGCCCGATTGCTTTACCTGTCGAGGGGCATTGACCACCCCTTCTCGATGCCCGATAGAAAGGATGAAATTGGAGAAATGGCAAGGGCTCTGGACCGTTTGGCCGATGGTCTTCGACGGACCCGAGAATTCAGTGCTGCAGTAGGTCGAGGTCAATTTGACGCTACGTATACCCCCCTTTCTGAAGAGGATGTTTTGGGCAAAACACTGCTCGCCATGCGCGATGACCTCGCGAGCTACGAGAAAGAGATGGAGGCCAAAGTGGAGGAACGCACAGAAACCCTTTCCAAACAGACGGCTCAGCTGGAGGTACAGCGTGAAGAGATTGGGCGGCTCTACAATGACTTGACTTCCAGCATAGACTACGCCCGCAGGATCCAAGGCGCCATCCTCCCGAGCGAACCCAACCGTAAGCTGATTTTCGACCGAAACTTCGTGTTGTACATGCCGCGTGACGGCGTTAGCGGTGACTTCCCTTGGTTCCACAAGCTCGATGCATGGCGGATGTTCGCAGCTGTGGATTGTACGGGACATGGCGTTCCCGGTGCCTTTATGAGTTTGCTCGGGCACAATGCCTTGCAGCACATTGGCAAAGTGTACACCAAGCCGGGCAAAATATTGGACCGGCTCAATGAACTCGCCCGTACCGTCCTGCACCGTGGAGAAGGGAGTGGTCTCGACGCAGCGGATCAGGTACCCGACGGGATGGACATTGGGCTAATAAGCATCAATTTAGAAGAGGAAATACTTGAGTATGCTGGTGCAAACTCCCCCGCCTACATCGTGCGCAACGGAGAGGTCATAGAGCTGAAGCCCGACAAACGCGCTATCGCGAGTTTTGAGCCGGGCACACATGCCTATACCACCCACAAGGTGCCGCTTCACGATGGGGACATGGTCTACTGTGCTTCAGATGGTTACGCAGACCAATTTGGCGGTCCAAAAGGCCGGAAATTCATGCGAAAACGGTTCAGGGGATTGCTGTCAGAAATGGCCGTGATGCCTGTAGAAGAGCAAGAAGATCAGCTGCACAGCCGCATCGAAAACTGGCGCCGTGAGGCCGAAGAAGACCAGGTCGATGACATCCTTGTTTGTGGAGTTCGCATTCGCCTCGGATGACCATGAAAAAACCCGCCTTGATTTGGCTCAAGAAATTGGCCTTTTGGCTGATGAAATGGCCGAGGATTCAACAGGCGTGGCAGGGTGGACTTGGGCCATCCAATGTGGTTTTCATTCTCGCCGCCATGATCGGGGTCATCTCGGGTTTATTGGCGGTCTTTCTCAAAAACGGAATCGGCTGGCTTCGACAATTGCCCTGGATTTCTGGGGGGGGGCAAGGCTGGGAAATCCGTTTTGTATTGCCCACCATTGGCTTGGTGTTGACCCACATTTTGGTGCGGCAAGTCTTCTCGAACCGACACCCAGGACCAGGTATTCCCGCTACCCTTCATGCGATCTCACGGTTGCGCGCCAGGATTTCGCGGATGTCCATGATCAGCCCCGTATCTGCCTCTTTCATCACTGTCGGGTTTGGAGGAAGTGCCGGTCTCGAAGCTCCGACGGTCCAGAGCAGCGCCGCTTTTGCCAGTGAAGCTGCAGAACGGTTTAACCTCGATTACCGGCACCGCCTGGTGCTGATTGGATGTGCTGCTACGGCCTCACTTGCTGCCATGTTCAGCGCACCATTGGCTGCCATCGTCTTCGCTGTTGAGGTGATCATGATTGACATGACCACGGCGAGCTTGGTGCCTTTGCTCATTGCCTCCCTCTCTGCGTTGCTGACCACCACGCTGTTCATCGACCCCGAGGAACTGGTACAAGCAGGCCGCAACCTGCCAGAATGGGACGGGACTTTTATGGCCTTTGTGCCCTTTGCCATCCTGTGCGGATTGGCCTCTGTTTGGTTCAGTGCGGTGTATCGGGGTGCGGGAAGGGCCATGCGGCGCTTCCGTCACCCAGGAGCAAGGATTTTGGTCGCGGGTGTGCTGATTGGGTCGGCCCTTGTGGCTTTCCCTTCTCTTTATGGAGAGGGGTTTGAAATCATCAATGACCTGCTGAGGGGCCGCACCGGCAGACTTGATCCCACGCAAAGCGTCAACTTTATTCCGGACAACACCTTGCGGATGATGGCCGTTTTGGGGGCGCTCTGGCTATGCAAACCTGCACTTACAGGGCTTACCGTTGGTGCTGGAGGGGTGGGCGGTGTCTTTGCTCCGGCCTTGTTTAGCGGGGCTGTTCTTGGCGCCCTGTACTTGGCACTCACTGATCTTGTGTTCCCTGGCTGGCACCTGATTGGGGGTCACTTTGTGCTCGCTGGCATGGCCGGGCTGATGGCCGGTATTCTGCGGGCACCCTTGACCGCCATTTTCCTCGCGGCTGAGGCCAGCGGCGGATATGACCTGTTCATTCCGCTGATGTTGACCAGTGCCATCGCCTTCCAAACTGCCCGTTGGATGCGCCCCAACAGCATCTACACAGAGGAATTGGCAGAGCGGGGGGAACTGATTACCCACGACAAAGACAAAGCAGTTCTGACGCTCATGAAACTCGCCGATGAAGTCGAGCGGGATTTCGACCCTGTTCGGCCTGAAATGAGCCTGGGTGAACTCGTCGAAGTGGTGGCAAAAAGCCGCCGCAACATCCACCCTGTGCTCGACCCACAAGGACGGCTTGTGGGCATTGTCCCACTCGAGGAAATCCGCGGGGTCATGTTTGACCGCGAGAGGTACCTGGAGTTTACCGTGCAGGACCTGATGGTGGTTCCAGCGGCCACACTGGACCTCTCTGACCACATGGACCAAGTCATGTCCAAATTCGACCGGACACAAGCTTGGAACTTGCCTGTCCTGCAATCGGGACAGTACGTAGGGTTCGTGAGCAGATCCAAGCTTTTTGGCGCCTACCGCAATTGGCTGCAAGCCGTATCTGAGGAATAACACAGCTCTCCGCGCTGTATTTCCCAAAATGACAAGGGTCATCGCTTCACCAATCGATGGTCATTTCCAAAGCGCAAGAACGGGGTCTCTTTTGGCCCTGTACTCAAAGTTCTTGCCGCTATGACACATTTCCATCCGTCCCATGTATTCAGCGTGACCGCATTTGTCGTCTCCACTGTTGTGCTGTTGACCTCCTGCAACCCAAGCAATGCGGTTAACCCAGATCCGGTAGACAAAGACTTCCAAATGTTGGCCACGATCATCGACGCCCTCGGCCAGCAGGGGTACAGTCAACTTCACATGCCCGACCCCCATGATTTGGACGCCATCCCTCAAGACCCCAACAATCCCTTGACCTCTCAAAAAGTGTCACTCGGGCGCATGTTGTTCCACGAGACTGCCTTGGGCATGGGCGTCGAAGAGAGCGGCACGAGGACCTTTAGTTGTGCCAGTTGCCACCACGCATCTGCTGGTTTTCAAGCCGGCATACAGCAAGGATTGGGCGATGGTGGCGTTGGATTTGGAATCCGCGGAGAAGAACGCGTAATCTCTTCCGACTATGACCCCAGCGACATCGATCGCCAACCGATGCGGTCACCCACTGCCATGAACGGCGCCTTTACACCCGTCACGCTATGGAACGGTCAATTTGGAGCCCATGGACCCAATGTGGGGACAGAGTCCCTCTGGACTGAAGGCACTCCTCTCGAGGTCAACTCCTTAGGGTACTTCGGACTCGAAACGCAAGCCATTGCCGGCCTCACCGTGCACAGAATGGCGCCCACCCCTGCCTTCTTTAACCGCATGCCTGGTTACGTCGCATTGTTTGACGCCGCCTTTCCTGAAGTGGCAGAAGAAGACCGTTACGGCGTTGAGATGGCAGGATTGGCCATTGCCGCTTACGAACGGACGATCATGTCCAACGAATCGCCTTTTCAGCGGTGGTTGGACGGTGAGCACACGGCCATGACTCCGGCGCAGAAAGACGGCGCCATGGTGTTCTTTGGGGCGGCCCAATGTGGCACTTGCCACAACGGTCCTGCGCTCTCGGACGGCGGCTTCCACGCCTTGGGCATGCCAGACATGCCCAACAACGACGTCCTCGACGCCAACGTTGATGACTATGGGATGTCCAGCGAAGATGCGGCACTGGGCCGTGGCGGCTTCACCGGGGCCGATGGCGACAAGTATGCCTTCAAAACTCCGCAGCTCTACAACCTCATGGACAGCCGGTTCTTCGGCCATGGTGGAACGTTTTATGACTTGGCCGATGTGGTAGACTACAAATTGGCTGGCGCCTCTGCTAAACCCGAAGTCACGCCTTATTTGTCCACTGAATTTGATGCCATTGAAATCACAGAAGAGCAGCAAAGCCAACTGATGCGGTTCTTGGTAGAAGCACTGTATGATCCCGCGTTAGACCGGTATGTCCCGGCCAACACGCTCAGTGGAAATTGCTTCCCCAACAACGATTCCCAATCCTCCATTGATTTGGGCTGCAGTGAGCCCTTGTAACCCAAGAAGACCCGCAGGCTGCGGTCAACGCAACACCAAGAGGCGCTGAACCGTGTGCCGGTTTCCAGAGGTCAACCCAATAAAGTGAACCCCTGGGGCCAAACCGTTGAGCGTGACCCGGCGACCGCCATTTCCGAGCAGCTTCTCCTGATAGACCAGCCTTCCGGTCGCGTCACGAACATCCAATTCGGCGTCGCTTCCTGGCCAGAAAGCCGCCACGGTGGCCTGGCCTTCGCTGGGATTCGGAAAGACGTCAAGGGAAAGGTCATTTGGAGCCATGTCATCTACAAACGACTGCACATTGCCCAGTGAATCCACACCGTAAACATTGATGTCGTCCAAGAAAACATTGTTCCCGCCCTTGGATTCAAACTCGAAGCGCACCCTCAAATTGGGCACCATATAAATGTCATTGGTGACTTCTTCAATGTGCCCTGTCCATTCGTCTGTACCCGATGGATAGAAATTTCCGCCGTGGTCTTCGGCTGTAGGCAGGTCGATGATGCCGCGGTGAAATTGGCGGGTATTCCAAGTGTCCCCGCAATCCTTGCTGACCTGCAGCTTGAGCCTGTCGTCCGTCTCACCCGTTGTGCGGTGGCTGTATGCATACTTGTAGGAGATGAAGAGGCTCGCCATACCAGCGGCATCATAGGTGGTAGATGTGACGCGGGTGATCTCTCCTCCTTCGTTTTGGCGGTTGCGCACGTACAATGACCGCGCACCAGAGTAGCCCGTGGTCTCTCGAATCTGCCATGCCTGTCCATCCAGCGTCTGCACCTCCCATTGGCCTTCGCTCCATGGGCCTGTTGCAGATTCGAAGCCCTCAACCAGAGGAGAAGGCAGCATTCCATCATCCAAAACCCGGATGACAACAGGGTCTTGAGAAGTCACCGACCCGGACTCATTTGAGACCGTCAAATACACTTCAAATTCTCCTGCTTCTGAAAAAACACGCGAAGGGTTTTGCTCCAACTCCGAGGTGCCCTCAAGGGTGGTGCCATCTCCGAAGTCCCAAGACCAGCCTGTGATGCCAAAGAAGCTGGCGTCAACAAACTGCACAGGGTTCCCCAAACACACCACATTTCGGTCCACGGTAAATTCTGCCCGGCAGAGCAGCTCCTCTTCTAGTACTCCCGTATTCTCAATGTTCTGAGGCGTCCACAATTCATCGCGGTCCGCGGTGCTGTTGTTGAGTGCTGCCCGCATTCTCGCGCGCTGTCCCAAGGTGTACATCCTGCTGCAGTAGCTGTACTCCATGTAATTCTGTACGTTGTCCAACGATCCACAGGTCGTGCGCTCTGGGTCGCAAAAACCGACGGGACTGCCCAAGCAAAGCGGGGTGTCCTCCACGCCGTCATCCACCTCACAGTTGTCCTCTTCGTTGGGATTGTTGGAGCTTCCCCAAGTATGAGGGAGGTTGAGCCAATGTCCACATTCGTGGGTCAATGTGCGGCTCCGGTAAGCATTGCTGGTGCCAATGCTGCCCACATAATCGTGCTTCAATACGATGCCATCGGTATTGGCTCCCCAATCTGAAGGGTAGTTGGTGTAACCGGCTGCCCCTGCAGCACTGGCTGCCACGTAGACATTCATATAGCTTTCTCTTGGCCAATGGATGAGTTGTTTCATCTCATTGTTGCCCTCATAAGTCAGCGGGTCTTGCAGCCTGTTGATTCCTGAATGGCAATTGCCTAGGGGGTCCCGTTTGGCCAACCTGAACTCGACATCAATGTCCGCGGCGATGTCCACAAAACCCGCGACAATCTGTCCCGTGTCAGCGTTGAGCTTCCGAAAATCCGCATTCAGGATTTCCATGGCATCGAAAATCTGCGCATCGCTGATGTTCTCTTCACCGTTGTCATGGATCACATGAAACACCACTGGGATGATGTAGAGTTCGCTGTCCTGAGCGCCCCTCTCTAGCAAGGCTTGCGCCGAAGCCCGCGCGGATTGTTCGTCTGCCTCACGCTCTGCTGCGGCACCTGGATGGGCCGCATCAAAATCAGCCTGAGCACCCGGTTGACCGCAGGGAAGTGGCTCTTGGGCGTTTACAATCAAACCCACCAAAGTGAGCATCATCAAAGCCGCGAGTGGCTTAACAGCGGAAAAGAAGTTCATCATGTGCTTGCAGGCTTCACAAGTTAAGTCCAAGAATAGTCCGCTGGGGCAGAACTTTCCGCTGCACGACGATTCCGGGGAATAAACGCACAAGACGTTAGTTTTGGCGCATGGCCCAGTTTCGTCCCGTAGTTTCTCTCCATTGCACCTTTTTGGCGGCCATCTTGGCCTTGATTTCCATCGAAGGTGCTGGCTGCTCATCTGCCAACAGCCCAACAGACCCCCCCAGTTCTGTGGTGGACCAAGGCGCAAAAGTGGCCCGCGACATCAGCGATACTGAACTCATCGAACTGATCGCCCAGCGCAACGACCTGCTGCTCATTGATGTACGTACCGATAAAGAATGGGACGCTGGCCATATTGAAGGAGCCTGCTTCTTGGACTTTCTCGAAGACGACTTCAAGCCGCGTGCAGAAGCCCTGCCCACAAACCGACCCATCGCTGTGTATTGTGCCGCGGGTGGTCGGAGTGAAGACGCCATGAAACTGCTTCAAAAAGCCGGGTTCGGAGAAATCTACAATCTGCGCAATGGCTTTTACGGCTGGGAAGATGCCGGTCGGCCTGTGTCCAATGAAGCTCCCCTGCCCTTGCCCACAAAAGAGTGAGGCGCACAGCGCTTTTTAAGGCTGCGAACGGTCGAACATGGCGAATCTGATGTCGCTGAGCCCCGGCAATGGATCGCGCCGCATGGCGTGAACAATGTCTAACGTGTAACGGCCTTCCAAAGGGAAAGCCACGCCTTTTTTGTAGCCGATCCGGTGGTCTACCCATTCGCGCCCCGTTCCATACCATTGGCCATCTGGCCCAGCCAAGGGGCACGACAGCGTATCCGTTAGAGTGCGCCCATTGGGATAGGTCAAGCGAACGAACAAATAGAGGTTCGAGAAGGGATATTCCTGATTGTGCCGCAGACCGATTTGCAGGTCGTGTCGGTGTTCTGGTTCCTTGACTTCGAATGTCAATTGCAGGGTGTCTTGAGAAGACCAACCTGCAGGATCAACCAAAGCAGCATCGGATGCCACGGGCCCCGGACCACATCCGGACCACACCAACATTGCGGTAAACACACCAGCGACAGTGTTCAGAACCTTGTTCATGTCTTTGGTGCAGAGCCTCGGCCCTTGCGGCGCTTGCTGCGGCGCTTGTCCCCTCCGTTTTGATTGGATTGTGGCTTTCCGTCTGATGCTGCCCGAGGTTGGCCATTGCCTTTCTTGCCGCGCCCCCGACCGCTTTTTCTCCTTTGGCCGCCTTTGTTATCAAAGCGGTTCAGATCGTCTTGGCCAACGACATCCCCGTAAAGCGCATCTTCTGGTGCGGCTTCCTCAAGGATGGCGAACTTTTGAAGGTCGTCTGGCTTTTCGCCCCGGGCATTCATTTCCATAATGTTCCGAACGTCCTCCAACCCGATGGGCACAGGAGAAGCCCCTGGTTCGTCGAAATACTGGAACCACATTTGGTCTCCGAAAATGTCGGTCTTGAAGTGGCCTGCCTTGCCCTTTCTGGTCATCAATTTTGTACTGGGAGGAGGGAATTTCGCCACCGCCTCTTTGTACTGATCCAGCTCAAAATTCAAACAGCACTTCAGTTTGCCGCATTGGCCGGCTAGCTTTTGTGGGTTGAGCGACAGTTGCTGATAACGGGCGGCTCCTGTGGAGACGCTGCGGAAGTCTGTCAGCCAAGTCGAACAGCACAACTCCCTTCCGCAAACCCCTATGCCCCCTAGTCTTGCCGACTCTTGCCTGGCGCCAATTTGACGCATCTCGATGCGGACATTAAAGGCAGAAGCCAGTGCGCGCAACAATTCTCTGAAATCGACGCGCTGCTCAGCAGTGTAGTAAAAGGTGCATTTGGTCCCATCCCCCTGAAACTCTACGTCCCCGAGCTTCATGTCCAACTTGTGTTCGGCAACGATGAGCCTGGCTTTGGAAAGGGTGTCATCCTCGCGGTTGCGGGCAGCCTGCCAAACTGTGATGTCGTTCATGTCCGCCTTGCGGACCACCTTTCGGATTTCGTGGGTGTCTTTGACGCGTTTGGCTTTCATCTGGGCGCGCACAAGTTCACCGGTCAGAGAAACTATGCCCATGTCTTCGCCGGGAACGGCATCGACAACAGCCACATCCCCTGTCTGCACTCTGCGGCCTTGGCCAATGCGATAAAAGCCCTTGCGGTTGCGCTTGAACCGCACCTCTACAATGTCAAATGCGCGTTGCCCTTCGGGAATAGGGACACCCTCGAGCCAATCGAATACGGTCATCACATCGCAGCCGCAATTGCCGCAATTGCCGTTGGATCGGCAGCCCATTGGCTTGCCGTCCGGTCCCTTCTTGCATGAGGCACATCCCATCTTCTCTCTCGGTCATCAAAACCCGAAACCAGTTTCGGGCCTGTTCCGAAGATAACGCGCGACGGCGAGCGTCTATCGTGGCCGATGGAGAAGTTCCATCATGCGCATGCTCAAATCCAGAAAAACAGTTCTGCCGTAAACATTGCCCGAAACATCGCGCAGCGCTTTTTCCAAATCGGCCTGCATGTCCACCACATTACCGTGGTGGATATAGGCGGCAAATTTTTCAGCGAAACCCCGCTCAGAACCGCGAAGACGCACAGCCGAAGCTGCTCCATAATTGCCCACAATGCACTGCCGAACCATGTGCAAGGCATAGAGGAGAAATTGTTTCTGGCTCTCCCTTCCAAGGTCGTGGAAAGCGTCGGCCAAACCAGCGGCTTTGCGTCCATCTCGGGCAAAGGCTGTGCGCATCCAATCCACGTACATCGCAAACTCCCCTGCGGCATCTTCCCGCACCAACCTTCGCGCTTTGGCAAGGTCTCCTTCACACAAACCGATGGCGTCCGTAACCTGCTGCCCTGAGGCGCCCAGTCCATTCAACCAACGGCCTACTTCTCCATCACCAACCGGTGGGATGGGCACAATTTGGGTGCGGCTCAAGATCGTGGCCAGGATGTTCTCGGTGTTGTCGGCCAAGAGGATGAAGACGGTTTTGGCAGGCGGCTCCTCGATGACCTTAAGCAGTTTGTTGGCCGTGTCCGTGCGCATCCATTGCGCGCCCCAGATGACCTGTACTTTCCATCCTCCAGCATGCGCTGTGAGGGAAAGTCGGCGCAAGATGTCGGAAGCTTCGTGGACCGAAATGAACGGCTGCTTGTTTCCAAGGGACATCCGGTCACGCAGGTCCACCATGTCAAAATGGGGGCCCTCTTCCATCAACAGGGTGCGCCATGTGCCCAGCTGATCGGCACTCAAGGCTTTGTCTTTGCCTGGTGGTTTTACGACCGGGAAAGTGAAGTGAAGATCCGGGTGCTGCAACTGATTGTGCTGCTGGCAAGAAGGGCAGCTTCCACAAGGCCGCTCTGGCCCCTTTGAGGTGCAATGGAGCCTCCGAGCAAGGGCCAAAGCCAAGGCCAAGCCTCCCCGACCCGCGGGACCAGTGAACAACATGGCATGGGCCAACGTTCCCCGGTCAGCCCGTTCCGCCAATCGAGCGGCCAGGGCTTCCTGGCCTATGGGCTCGCGGATCAATTGCACTTCCATAACCCGAAGATAGCGGGGTTCAGCTCGACGGCGACCAGCGGATACCCAGGCGCACGTCACGCCCCGGAGCACTGATGCCCGAAGCAAAAACCTTGTAGTGTCGGTCGAGGATGTTGTGCACGCCTGCGGAAACCGTGGTGCGTTCGGTCAAGCGGCCTTCGAGATCCACGCCCAAGGTCCACCATGCGGGATTGCCCTCGGGCAGGGTCTCTGCCGGATTGTCCGTTGCTCCTGGACCGTATCGTTCTATCGCTTTGCGTCCGCTCCACATCCAATGTGCCTCTGCCGACAACCACTCCCATGAACGGCGGCCTGAAAGGCGCCCGAATGAAGGCGGAATGTGTGCCAAAGGCCCGCCGTCTTGCATATCTACCCCCCTTGTGAAATTGGCTGTGGCCTTTAAACGCCAGCCCGATTCCGGCCAGAAATACAAGCGCCATTGCGAACCACTGATGGCCGCCCGGCCAATGTTGGCATTGACCTGAATCAAACCGGTATCTCCCTCGACTACGATGGTCTCAAATGCCATGCCATTGGCGTCAAAAAGCACCGTGTCAACCGGCACAATCGCGTCCATCAATCGCGTGTAAAAGCCCGAAACATCAGCCTTGACTTGTCCGTTTCTGCTCCTCCAAAACCCGCCCATTTCCAAACCGGCCAGCCGCTCTGGCTTGAGCTGATCGGAAGGCACAATGGCGAACCCATCCTTCGCGCGGACCTTGCCCACATCGTCTACGTTGGGGTTGCGGAAAGCCGTCGAAAGGACAGCGTGTATTCCTGTTCGCTGACGGGGTGTCCAACGCAAGGTTCCGCTTCCCGTGAGGGCCCCCCGGTTATAGGAAACCTGTTGAAATGGCAATTCCAGACCGGGCTGGGCATCAAACCTTGATTGCAGCCAGCCCCGGGTGTACCGCGCTGCAGCCTCCACTTTCCATCGGTTCCATCGGCGTTCAAGGCCAGTGTAAACAGCCAACGACCCCGTTTCTGAGCCCCCATTGGGGTACCGCGTCAATGCAGGAGTGCTCAACCTCAGTCCGTCCGCCCTGCGCTCCATCCAAGCCTCGGAATGGACGTCGTCCATGCTCCAATATGCGCCCACTGCCGTCCGCCAATTCCTCAGCATTCGGTCTACATCCAACGAAAGGCTGCGCACGCCCACCCGCTCGCGTTGGACCTCCCGGTCCTGTGCACCAAACCTGGCTTTGAGTCGGGACTCCTCAATCTGCTGCCAAGCCGCAGTCAAAGAGACCTGGCCGAGGGGCCTCACCCTACCCGCGAATTGAGCAGACACCAAGGTTCTCTTTTGCGGCCCATAGTCCCACTGTGCCCATTTCGGACCGCCATCGCTTGTCGCGTCATTGAGGCGGTCGAACCGTGGAACATTTGAACTTGAACTGTGCTGAATGTTGAGCTCCACATACCGCTCTCGCTCACCAAACCGCACCTTTTGGAGAACGTCTGTCTGGTCAAATCCTGTGCCGGGCTGAACATCAAGGTCGGCGTTGGCTTCAGCGAAGTCGGTCACCTCAAGCCCATCAGTGGCGGTGCGAACCTGCCAAGGAATCCTCCCCCACCCTTCCGAGCCGTGGGGCCGCCACGCCCCCATACGCAGGTTGCCAAACCGCCGGTGGGTCACGCTGGTCAGCACCGCGAAACGCCCCCGTGTGACTTCGGCATCCGCGTGAATGGTTGGGCTCCTTGAAGCACCTGAAAAAGCCATTTGCCCGCGTGCCCGGGATCCAAATTCCCATCGCGGAGAGCGGCTTCGGTAATGGATCACCCCTCCCAAAGCATCGCTGCCAAATTGGACCGAGCCCGCTCCGTGGTGCACCTCCGTCGACGCCAGAATAAATGGATCTACGGTCATGGCATTCTGCAGATGCCCGCTCCTGTATATGGCGTTGTTCATCCGGACGCCATCGACCACGAGCAAAATGCGGTTGGCCTCGAAGCCCCTCAGTACCGGGGACCCGCCGCCTTGCTGGCTCTGTTGTACATGAACCTGTCCAGATTGCCACAGCAGGGTAGCGGCATTGGAAGGAACCTCACGCGCCACTTCACTGGCCGAGATTCGGCTCACCGTTGCCGCTGAAGCCATCTCTCGGAATGGCCGGACGCTGGCGACCACCACCTCAGAAAGGTTCACCAGATCGGGGACAAGGTTGATCTCGACATCCAATTGCAACTCGGGCATGGCCACCGATTGGGTGCTGAAGCCCATGCTCCTGACTTGCAAAGTATCGCCTTGGCGAATGAGGCTGTCCAACTGCAGTCTGCCCTCCATGTCCGTCATGCGGACTTCACCATTGTTGTTGCGGATGATCGCCGCAGGGACAGGTTGCCCAGATTCATCCCTAACCTCAATGACTTGGGCCATCACTGGCGCAGTGACCCCCACAAAGAGGACCATGCCCAGCGCTATTCCAGCGAGAACCGGCCTTTTATGGAGCCAATACCGTGCTGAGGACCTCCCACGAACGGATGGGCCGAGGCGAAGAAAGATGGAGCTGGAGATAGCGCACATGCTGCAGTACAAGCAAGTTTCGGGCATCGTGGGACAGCGTTTCAGCCTGTACCTCATCAAAATTCATGCCTTGAATTCTGAGGAAGTGCTCCGCTTCAGCCACCGAAAGGTAATCCTCTCCCATCGGAGGTCCTGACTCCCATTCAGCGTTGGCCAAATTGAACCGCCCAAAGCCCCCTGGCGCCACGTGCGGGGCATCCGGCATCAATCCCGTCACCACCACCGATTCCACTAGAAAAGAAAGATGTATCCGCCCAATTGAAGGCTCATGCTCAATGCGGTGAGTCGTGCGCCACAACGCATCAAAAAGATCACAATGCGGGGTGCCATTGTCCAGCGTGCGCAAAATGAACTCCGCCAAAAACATGGCCAACGCGCCCCGGGGGATTTCGCCCGTTGTGAGGTCCTGTGCCAGCATACGCTCCGCCCGGTCGAACTTGAAGAGGTCATCTTTGATGAGCCTCAATCCCACCAGGTCGAGCAGGGAAAGCGGGGCATAGAGGTTGCGGGACCTCCTGGAACCCTTGACCCCTTCCCGCACAAGACACCCAACGGTCCCATGCTCGCGCGAAAACACGCGCACGATGGACACACCGTCCTTGTGACGCACTGTCGTCAGAACAATGGCAGGGTGCTGTGGCGGGGTGTTGTGGCTCAATCTTCTTCCGTCGGGTCGAACAGGTTGCCGATCAGGTCTCCAAAGGTGACCTCGCTGCCGACAATGGACTGTCCAATCTCGTTGAATGCGGCCAATCCGTGCAACACAAATTCCATGGCTGCTGGACGGTCTTCTGAGGGCAGATTGGGACAGTATTTGTCGACCACTTCACCGAGCCCATTTACGTCTGACAGCGCCGCTTCATAATCTTCGTCTGTCTGATCCTTGAGCAAAGCCAATTCGTTCCGGTTGAACCACGCTACGATGGGCTGATAGGGGTCTTCGACCTTGCCTTTTTTGATGGATTCCGGATCGGGGAATACTGCCGGGAACTCCCGCCGAATGGCCTGTCGAACCAATGCTAGGGCCACTCCAGCCGGGCCCTCCTGTTCCCCTTCATACACGAGTTCCACCTTTCCATTGACCGCCGGAATGACCGACAACAAATCCGTCAACCGCGCCGCAGTCCGGGAGGTTCCATTGCGCAGGGTGCGCAATTCTCCCGCAGCAACCAAGTGCTCAAGCGCACTGATGGTCAACCTCGCAGAAACGCCGCTGCGCTCATCGATGTGCTCACTTTCCCGCGCTTCAAAAGCCACCCTTTCCAAAATGCGTCGCACTTGACCGGGGACGGCCACACGCTCACGCTGGCCGTCTGCCAACTGGGCCTCTTGGTCGGTGATGGCCATGGAATCCTCCAGAGAGGCCGGATAATGCGTCAAAATCTGGCTCTGTATCCGGTCCTTGAGCGGGGTGATGATCGCTCCTCGGTTGGTGTAGTCCTCGGGGTTGGCTGTGAACACGAACTGAATGTCCAGGGCCAGCCGCATTTGGAAACCCCGAATCTGAATGTCCCCTTCTTGAAGAATGTTGAAGAGCGAGACTTGAATGCGCGGTTGCAAATCCGGCAATTCATTGATCGCAAAAATGCAGCGGTGACTGCGCGGAATAAGGCCAAAATGAAGGGCCCGGGGGTCGCTGTAATCCAGCCCTTCATTGGCCGCTTTGATGGGGTCGATGTCGCCGATCAAATCGGCCACGCTCACGTCAGGAGTGGCCAGTTTTTCGACATAACGCTCGCTTCTGTGCATCCAGCGAACGGGTGCAGCATCGCCATGTTTCTCAATCAAGGCGCGGCCTTGCGGCGTGATGGGGTCCATGGGGTCCTCAGGCAAGGGCGCGCCCTCCAATACCGGCACCCATTCGTCCAACAACCCTGTCAAACCGCGGGCAATGCGTGTCTTGGCTTGTCCTCGCAAGCCCAACAGGTTCATGCTGTGGCCTGCCAAAATGGCCCGTTGGACCTCCGGAATGACGGTATCGTTGTAACCGATGATGCCTTCGAACATCGGACCTCCTGAAGACAGCAAGTCGATGAGGTTGGCACGCAGTTCCTCTCCGATGGTACGGGGGATGTATCCCGATGCGCGCAGGGCGCCGAGGGTGGCTGCAGTGGGTTGGGGAATGCTCATGGATGAGGGTGGTGTTCAACGGGCTTTGCCGCGTCGGTTCCGTTCAAAGTCTGAAAAAATGGTGTCGCCAAGGCCTTTCAGCCCTGTGAAAAAGGCCCTTCCCCCATTGGCTTCCGTGAAATCGGAAACGAAGCGCTGAAGCGCGGGGTCAGTGGCGATCATGAAAGTCGTAATGGGAATGCCCAGCTTTCTGCACTGCCGTGCCAGATTGTGGCATTTTCCCGTGATATAGGGGTCGAGCCCAAAGCTGTTTTTGTAGTAACCATCAGGCTCCTTCAGACAGCTGGGTTTGCCGTCGGTGATCATGAAGATTTGACGGTTAGGGGTCTTTCGCCGGCGCAGAATGTCCATGGAACGCTCCAGCCCGGCCACCGTGTTGGTGTGAAAGGGGCCCACTTGCAGGTACGGCAGGTCACCAATGCTCACTTCCCAAGCATCATCGCCAAAAACCACAATGTCAAGGGTGTCTTTGGGGTATTTGACCATGACCAATTCCGCCAATGCCATGGCGACTTTTTTCGCTGGTGTGATCCGGTCTTCGCCATAGAGGATCATGCTGTGGCTGATGTCAATCATCAGCACCGTCGCTGTGGTACTGCGGTGCTCGCGGTCTTCCACCACCAGATCGTCTTCGGTCAGCATGAACCCTCCCCGTCCACTTGCGGCCCCTGGTCCATGGTGGATCTGGGCATTGCGCAATGAGGCACCGAAATCCACTTGGTCAAGCTTGTCTCCAAACCTGTATGGACGGCGGTCTTCGGAAGGTTCGTCTCCTTGGCCGCGCTCCCGGGAGCGGTGTTTGCCTTGGGTTCCCTTGCGCAGGTTGCCAAAAATCTGATCCAAAGCGCGGCGGCGCATGTGCTGCTCGCCACGTGACCCCAATTGGACATTGCCCCCTTCCGATTCTGTGGCCTCCCTGAGGTAGCCCTTGGCCTTGAGTTCCTCGAAGAAGTCGTCCATGGTGTAATCCGGCTCGGTCAATCCGTGCTGGTCATCCAATGCCCTCATCCATTCCATGGCCTCCTCAACGTCTCCGCTGGTGTGGGTCACCACCTCCGTGAACAGCTCCAACAGCCTTTGGAAAGGGGTTCGCCGGTCTTGGTCAGGGCGGGTAGCGTGAAATTGAAATCCGAGCATGGGAAACCGTGGGGTTGCATCCCCAAGCTAAGAGGGAACCGATGGAAGCCCCACAGGTTCACGACCGCGTAGACACAAAAACTGCCAACTGTCCTGAACCGCCATGGCAGAGCCTTGTTAACTTTCCGTCGGGAAGTCCACGACCATCCTTGTGGCCCAAAAATCCCGACTTGTACCTGATTAGAAGGACCACATGACATCAGCCACTGAACCTCAGCTTACCGGACGAAAAGCGACCCGGCCCGTTCACATCGGTTCCGTTCAAGTGGGGGGCGATGCCGCCGTGGTACTCCAGTCCATGACAACAGCCGATACCATGGACATCGACGCCACAGTGGCGGAGTCCCTGCGCATGATTGAGGCCGGCTGTCAAATTGTACGGATTACCGCTCCGAGCAAGAAGGAGGCAGAAGCCTTGGGAGAGATCAGGGCGCGACTGGATGCCGCCGGGCACCGTGGCGTTCCGTTGGTCGCTGACATTCACTTTACGCCCAATGCGGCAGAAGTCGCCGCAGACCACGTGGAGAAGATTCGAGTGAACCCCGGCAATTATGCCGACAAGAAAAAATTCGAAACGCACGAATACACCCCGGAAACCTACGCCGCCGAATTGGAGCGCATCCGTGGACGATTTACCCCTTTGGTGCGCAAATGCAAAGCCCTGGGGCGGGCCATGCGCATCGGCACCAACCACGGTTCGCTGTCAGACCGCATCCTGAGCCACTACGGAGACACCCCCCTCGGCATGGTGGAAAGCGCCATGGAATTCCTGCACATATGCAGGGATGAGGACTACCACGATATCGTGCTGTCCATGAAAGCCAGCAACCCGCAGGTCATGGTGCAGGCTTACCGCATGCTCGCCGACCGCATGGCCGATGAAGGGATGTCCTATCCTTTGCACCTGGGTGTGACCGAAGCCGGTGAAGGTGAAGACGGCCGCATCAAAAGCGCCGTGGGCATTGGGACGCTGCTGGCCGAGGGCCTTGGCGATACCATCCGGGTGTCCCTCACCGAGGCCCCAGAAGCTGAGATCCCCGTGGCGCGTATGCTGGCAGAATTGGCAGAAGAAGCCCTCCAAGCGCCCCCCCTTCCGAATTTTACGCCTGCTGCTGCAGACCGAGACCGTTATGCCTATCGGCGCAGGACCACCCATTCGGTGGGGCCCGTGGGTGGAGGACAGGTCCCCGTGGTGTGCCATGATTTGGCCGAAAGGCCTCTGACTGCCGCGGGGCTGTATGGCCTTGGCCACCGATATCAGACCGAACTCGACAAGTGGGAAGCAGAAGATGCTGCTTGCGACCTCATCATGATTGGCCGCCGGACCTGCGATTTTGCGCTGCCCGGTTGGATCCGTGCCATCCAAGACGCCGATGCCTGGAGGCTGGACCCACAGCGCCCCGAGCGTCACCATCCAATTTGGGATTGGGACGGCTACACAGAGGCCCGTGAAGCCAACGCACTGGACAGCACCTTCAATGTATTGCGATGTGATGCTGTAAACCTCGATGCTGCGGGGGCTGCCACCCTTCAAGCTTGGCAGGGTGACCCCACAGTGCTGCTGCTCTCTGCTGCGCGTGCCGACGCGTTGTCTGCATTGCGCTCAGCTTTTCACCTCCTTGACAATGCCAGCTGCACCATGCCCGTCATCGTTCACCAGGAATACGGCACGACCCCGGCTGAGCGCATCCAATTGTGCGCTTCAACTGACATGGGCGGCCTGCTGCTCGACGGCTTTGGCGATGGCGTAGGCATTGCTGCAGCGGTCGGAGTCGAAGGGGGGTTGCGCTTTCTGAACCGGACCGCTTTTGGGATCCTTCAGGCCACCAGGACCCGCATCAGCCGCACCGAATACATCAGCTGCCCTTCCTGCGGCCGCACCCTGTTCGACCTTCAGGAAACCACCGCCCGCATCAGGGCCGTCACAGACCATTTGAAAGGCATCAAAATCGGCATCATGGGCTGTATTGTGAACGGCCCAGGTGAAATGGCCGACGCCGACTACGGATACGTCGGCACAGGCCCCGGAAAAATCACACTCTACAAGGAGAAAGAAGTGGTCGAGCGCAACATCCCTGAAGACGGTGCTGTGAACGCACTCATAGACCTGATCAAAACGCATGGCGATTGGGTTGAAGCACCCAAATCCTGAGGATTTAGCGGTCAGAAACGGAAACATCAGGCGCCCTTTCGAGGGGCTCCTCATGGACGTCAGAAGCTTCTGATTCAGCCGTCTGTGCCCATCCCGCATTGCTTCCCAGCCAGCTCTTTTGTCGCAACACAATCCAGGCGACACCGCATGTGATGGCCACGTCAGCTATGTTGAAGATGGGTGGAAAGACCTCTTGTCCTGACCAGGCATCCACGGGCCACCATTCCGGCCACCGCACAGTAATGTGCAGCATGTCTACCACGTTTCCGCGAAACCATGGCGCATAGCTGCCCCATTCGCTGTGCCACGACCAGTTGGCAGACTGACCAAAAGAGCTTCGGCTGAACAGCTTTCCATAGCAGACACTGTCCACGATGTTGCCCGCTGCACCCGCAAGAATCAAAGCGAGGGCCTGGCGAAACCCGCGGGGAGCGCCCTGCTTGGCCACTCGGGCGACATGCACTGACAGCAAAACGACCGCTACAATCCTGAACGCGGTCAGCAGGTATTTACCCGTGGCGCCGGGCAACGCCCATCCAAAGGCCATGCCGTCGTTTTCTATGAATTGGATGTCAAATGCTCCCGGAATCCAGGCCACCCGTTCGGTCAAGCTGAAGCTCAACTTGATGAACACCTTGACGGCCTGGTCCAACAGCAATACAGCCAGGGCGATGCCGGCAACGTAAGCTGGACGTCGATCTGCGCTCAACGCTTGTCTTGCTGGTTCTTGGCCTCAATGGACATCGTGGCGTGTGGGACCAACCTCAGGCGCTCTTTGGCGATCAACTTCCCGGTGACCCGGCAAACGCCATAGGTTTTGTTCTTGATCCGCAGCAATGCATTTTCTAAGTTCATGATGAACTTCTGCTGGCGCGCCGCCAGTTGGGCCGTCTCCTCGCGGCTCATGGTTTCGCTGCCGTCCTCCATCATTTTGAAGGTGGGCGCCGTGTCCTCAGTGCGGTTGTCGTCTTCGTAGGAAAGCGAACGCTGCAATTGGTCATAGTCAGAACGGGCTTGTTCCAACTTCTCATTGATGAGGTCTGCAAACTCTTGAAGGTCTGCGTCCGAAAATCGCGTTTCAGCCATGTTTCATTGAATGGGGACCATAGCGATGGCCACGGTCATTTGTGCTTCCAGTTCCTCGCGCTCCACCTCGGGTCCCATGGGGGCCCATTCCAATTGCTCTGCGAGAGTTTCGGTTCGAATATAGTCCAAATTGGAGGCCACAGATTCTTGCAATTCAGTGGGGCCATCCAAGGTCAATACAATGCGGTCTGTGACTTCCAATCCCGCGTCTTTTCTGCGTTGTTGAATGCGGTTGACCAACTCGCGGGCCAGTCCTTCCGAACGCAATTCAGGGGTGATGTCAATGTCCAGCGCCACCGTCAGTCCTCCTTCGCCGGCCACCAGCCAACCCGGAATGTCCTCTGTCAGTACTTCTACATCGTCGAGCATCACCTCCACCGGTCCATCCGCCAAATTCAAGGCGATGGACCCGCTTTGCTCCAAAGTCCTGATGTCATCCTGATCCAGCGCGGCAATGCCTGCAGCCACCTGCTTCATCTGTTTGCCGAAACGCGGCCCGAGCTTTTTGAAGTCCGCCTTGAGCTTTTTGGTCAAGATTCCACTGTCTTCTGCAAGCGGTTCGACCGATTTGACGTTGACCTCGCCTTTCACGAGTTCAGAAACTGCTGCAAGCCGGTCACCAAAGCCAGCATCCAAGACGGGCACCAAAATGCGCTTCAGGGGCTGGCGCACCTTGATTTTTTCTCGCTTGCGCAGGCTCAGTGTGAGTGAACTCAACTTCTGAGCCAGGCCCATGCGCGCTTCCAATTCTGCATCTTGGAGCTGTCCATCTACTGCGGGCCAATCGGCCAAATGCACGGAATCCGATCCGCCGAGGTCCTGCCACAAGCGGTCGGCATGAAAGGGTGCAATGGGCGACATCAGCACCGAAACGGCCTGGAGGCAGGAGTGCAGCGTCGCATATGCCGCCGATTTGTCGGCGTCTGAATCGCTTTTCCAGAACCGGCGCC
>DDCX01000103.1:22866-23189 GCA_002336475.1 Flavobacteriales bacterium UBA1995
TCAAAAGAGGCCTGTACCTCCTCAATGCACGTGTGCAACCTGCTCAAAATCCAGCGGTCCAATTCTGGACGGGCCTCGACAGCTGGTGCGTCTGAGGTGGGGTCGAAACCATCGATGCCCGCATACAAGGCCAGGAAGGCGTAGGTGTTGTGCAACGTGCCAAAAAACTTGCGCTGTACTTCGGCGATGCCCTCTGTATCAAACCGCAGGTTGTCCCAAGGTTGCGCGTTGGTGATCATGTACCAGCGCGTGGCATCGGGCCCAAACCGCTCGAGGGTCTCAAAAGGGTCCACTGCATTCCCCAGGCGCTTGGACATCTTCTG
>DDCX01000103.1:23267-23458 GCA_002336475.1 Flavobacteriales bacterium UBA1995
CGGGTTTGGTCGACCCCTTCCGCGATGAAGTCCGCTGGGAAGGCCAAGCCACCATCAGGTCCGTCCACGCGGTCCTTGTTTTCGAAAGGATAATGCCACTGGGCATACGGCATGCTGCCCGAATCAAACCACACGTCAATCAGGTCAGACTCCCTGTGCATGGGGCGTCCATCGGCTGCTTTGAGCACGAT
>DDCX01000112.1 GCA_002336475.1 Flavobacteriales bacterium UBA1995
AGCGATGAAGCGAATTGGATTTCACCCTTCGAAGCCGGCGGCAACATCGCCATTGACGGGATGTTCGGTGGAGCTTGGTTTACCCTGAATGGTGCCACCAATGGCATCGCAGGAGATGACCTGCGGGTGTTGCTCGGTCAATTCACGACCAACGGTACCATCAGTGGCCAGATTTCACTGCAGATCTTCCCAGAAGGTGACGGTGACAATGACCTCATCCTCACGTTCCCCATTGGCAACAGCTCATGTGGCTGTACCGATGCCACAGCGTGCAACTATGTTGAGGAGGCCACAAACGATGATGGAAGCTGTGAATACACAGGCATCTATGATTGCGACGGCTCGACCTGCATCAACGATGTCGATGGCGACGGGATTTGCGACGAGCTCGAGGTGGCAGGGTGTACCGACAATACGGCCCTGAATTACATGCCAGGCTCCTCTGATGACGACGGTTCTTGCTTGTTCCTCGGATGTATGGATCCCGAAGCGGACAACTACAGCAGTTCTGCCAACGTGGAGGGCGAATGCTCTTATCCGATGGAAGGCTGCACCGATGCCGGAGCTGTCAACTATGATGCGTCAGCTTTGGAGGACGATGGTTCTTGCCTGTTCCTCGGTTGTATGGACCCTGAAGCGGACAACTATGACGCCAACGCCAACGTCAGTGGATTCTGTTCCTACCCTGTAGAGGGTTGCACGGATGCTGCCGCCGCCAACTACAGCGACACTGCAGTGACCGATGACGGATCTTGTCTCTATCCCGGTTGTACGGATCCAACGGCTTTGAATTACGACCCCTCAGCCAACTTTGACTCAGGCTGTATCCTTCCGCTCGAAGGCTGCACCGATTCACAGGCAGAGAACTACAATCCGTTGGCCAACACCAACGATGGCAGCTGTGAATACACGCCACCTTGCCCTGGTGACTTGAACGGCGATGGTTCCATCAACATCAACGACTTGCTCGACTTCTTCCAGATTTATGGATCGGATTGTGCCGAGTAACAACATCCGCATTTGACCAAAACCAGCCCATTGCGGGTATGAGAAGGAAAGGGGCGCCCATACAGGGTGCCCCTTTCTGTTGGTCAAGGAATAACTTTGGCACCATGCAGGACGAAGAATTGGCCGGATTGAGGGCGCGCTTGGATGCCCATCACGATTGGCCATCTGAATACATGTTCAAATTCATCGCTCCAAACCAATCGGAAAAAACCGAAGCCATACTCGCCCTATTTCCTCCTGAAGTGCGTGTGGAGCGCAAAACCAGTGGCGGCGGGAAATACATGGCATTGACCATACACGAAGTGGTGGCCAACGCCGATGCGGTTTTTCACCGTTACCAATCGGTGCAAGCCATAGGGGGCATCTTTGCCCTCTGAATTCAACAGACCCGAGCCTTTATGACGCACACCTTGGACCTTCTTTCACAAGTACTTTTTGTCGGCCTGATGGCCATGCTGTTGTATGTGCTGTACAAGCGCTTTGTCAGCATGCTCAGCAGAGACCGCATCAAAGGAACGTATGCCCAAGTTGCAGGTTGTACTTGGCACAAGGACGGACGATTGGTGGTGGTGATTGAAATGGAAGAAGCAGGCCCGTGTGCACTCCGCTGGGAGGGAGGGGAAGCTCAGATTCAATGCACCGCAGGACGGCACGAGGAATCACTGGATGCCCCCGAGAAGCCAATAGGCAACGTGGAGTTCACCTTTGTGAATCAGGTTGTGCGACGCAAAGTGGGCTGATCACATCCGCTCAGGAAGGGCGATTCCAAGCAGGTGCATGCCCGTATTGAGGCTTCGGGTAAACCGCTCTGTGAGAGCCAGTCGGAAGTCTCTGGTTGGCTCATCTTCAGCAGCCAAGATGGGGTGCTCTTGGTAATAACTGCTGAATGCTTTTGTGAGGTCATAGCACCAATTGGCCACCAATGAGGGGTTGTAGGTCGAGGCTGCCTCGGAGATGACATCGGGTAGACTGTGAAGACATCCGATCAGCTCCATTTCTTCGGGCCCCGGGACCGTGGTGAGAGAGGTGGGCAATGCGAGTCCTTCATCGTGTGCCCTGCGCAGGATGCTCCGACCCCGAACATAATTGAACAGGATAAAGGGCCCTGTATTTCCGTAAAAGTCGATGGAAGCCTTGGGGTCGAACATCATGTTCTTTTTGGGGTCGACCTTGAGCAAGAAATACTTCAGGGCACTCAGTCCTACGCGCTCAAAGACTTCCCTCTGGGCTTCATCATCTAGGCCTTCGAGTTTGCCGGCCTCCTGTGCAATTTCACGGGCAATGCCAAACATCTCTGCCATTAAATCATCGGCGTCGACGACGGTCCCTTCGCGGGATTTCATCTTGCCTTCAGGAAGCTCGACCATGCCGTAGCTCAGGTGGTGGCAGCGTTCAGCTTGGGGGAAGCCAAGCTTTCCCAGCACCAGGAACAGCACTTTGAAGTGGTACTCTTGCTCGTTGCCCACCGTATACACTTGGCGGTCCAGGTCTGGAAAGTCCTGAAACCTCAGCAATGCTGTGCCAATGTCTTGGGTCATGTATACCGCTGTGCCATCGCCGCGCAGCAAGAGTTTGCGGTCCAGACCGTCTTCGGTCAAGTCCACCCAAACGGCACCGTCATCGGTTTGCTCAAAAACGCCGCGCTTCAATCCCTCCAATACCCGGTCTCGTCCGGTGAGGTAGGTGTCGCTTTCGTAATAGAGTTTGTCAAACTCTACGCCCATGGTGCGGTAGGTGTCCTCGAATCCAGCATACACCCAGCTGTTCATGGTTTTCCATAAACCCACCGTTTCGGCGTCGCCTTGTTCCCAAAGCCTCAGCGTTTCTTGGGCCTCGAGGATCAAGGGCGCTTCTTTCTCGGCTTGCTCTTTGGAGCGGCCTGCTTCGATGAGGTGCGCGGTTTCTTTTTTGAAGGCTTGGTCAAAGGCAACGTAATACTTCCCGACCAACTTGTCGCCCTTCATGCCCGCTGATTCAGGCGTTTCGCCCTGTCCGAATTTGCGCCATGCCACCATGGATTTACAAATGTGGATCCCGCGGTCGTTCACGATTTGGACCTTGGTCACGGAGTGGCCTGCAGCTTCGAGAATGCGGCTCACAGAGTGCCCCAGAAAGTTGTTGCGCAGGTGGCCCAGGTGAAGGGGTTTGTTGGTGTTGGGCGAGCTGTACTCCACCATGACCCGAGGAGCGCTACCGGATGGCTTATGGCCATAGTCGGTTCCAGCAGCCTCTCCGGTGAGCCACTCGGACCAGTAAGAAGCTTCAATTTCGAGGTTGAGAAAACCCTTGACCACGTTGAAACCGGTCACCGGTCCATCGCCGGAGACCAAGGCTTCGCCCAGACGCTCTGCGGTAGCGTCAGGTGCGGCTTTGCTGTGACGTGCCAGGGGAAAACAGACAATGGTGCGGTCTCCAGTAAATTCTTTGCGCGTCATCTGGACGCTGAATTGGTCGGGCGCAAGCGCGCTGCCAAAACAACGCTCAAAAGCGGTGGCTGCTGCAGATTGAAGCAGGGGGTCAAGTCGCATGATCAGTGTGCGTTGTGGGGCAGGAAAACTTCAGCGAGCATGCAGCGGACTGATCCGCCTCCAAGCTGCTCGATGGTGGGGATGGGGGCATGGACCATTGGAGCAATGGCGCCGAGAACATCGCGCTGCTCGGGGGTGAAGCTCTGGTGAGCGGCCGAAGACATGGCCATCAGAGGGCGGCCTTCACCGTTCAGCACTTCGAGTACGTTGCCAGCAAACCCGTTGACTTGCTCCGGTGTAATGCGCACCACAGTGCGTCCGCCATCCGTCAATGCTTCCATGACTTTCTCCCTTTCATCTGTATCGGGAATGATCGAGTCACACACAACGGCCCAAGAGGAGCCTATTGCCAGCATGACATTGGTGTGGTAGATGGGGGCAGAGGTGTCCCCTGAGGTCTGAAGCGCAGTGAAGTCAACGAGTTCGTAGTCAAATGCATCACAGAAATGTGCAGCTGCTTGGCGGTCGGTTCTCGGGCCAATGGCAACGTATGCTTTTCGGTTCACCCGGTCCAGAATCAGGCTGCCAGTCCCCTCCAGGTAAACGCCGTGTTGTTCAAATTCGGTGAAGTCCACAATGGATTCCAGTTCGAGGTCGTGGTCAATGCACAGGCTGTGCAGTACAGGCTCTCTGCGTTCACGACGTCGGTTCTCCGCGAACATGGGGTAGAGCCCAACCCGTCCATCGCGGTGAAAGCTGACCCAGTTGTTGGGAAACAGAGCGTCAGGTGTGTCGTCCTCAGGGTCGCTGTCATAGACGGCGACCTTGACGCCGTGTTGGCGCAATGCCTTGACGACCCCATTGAACTCGTCTTCTGCGCACTCGCGGGCATTGCTGAGACCAGGGGCTTCGCTTTGGTAAGCATTGTTCACCGCGGTTTCCTCGTTCATGCGAAAAGCCGAAGGGCGGATCATCATGATGAGATTGGTGGATTGCCTGGCTTGTGAATCTTCAGTGGGCATGTTGAATGGACTTCAAGAACGGCGAAGCGGTAAGGTGGAACATCTGAACAGACCGCCCATGTGCCCCACCTTGTCGAGGGGGCAATGAATCAACCGGTATCCCAGATCCAGTAATGCCTCTGAGATCCTGGTAAACCCAGGGTCAATCAGCAATGTATCGGGTGCGGTATGCAAGAGGTTTGTTTGCAGAAGAGCCGCCTCTTCTAATGTGACATCAACACAAAATGAATGCCTGTTCCTGAGGGTGTTCAGCTGCTCTTCATGAACAAAAGCTTCAGGACAGACAATCGCATGCCCACCGCCCAAAGGCATGTATGCGCAGTCCAAGTGCAGGGCGCATTTCAAAGGGTCGTGGTCGTCTTTGTGCAATTCTAACCCGACCACTTCGCGGTTTGGAAAGGTGGATGCTAAAAAGTCCAACGCCGAAGGCAAGGTCCGGGATACCTGCAGGTGCGTCCATTCGGAACGTCGCGTCACTCCAACAAAGAGTGTTCCATCGAGTACGATGACATCACCACCTTCCATGCGAACCTCAGGAGGCAAGGCCGTCCAAGGCGTATTCCCGAGCAGGGGGGCGACCCCATCCCATTCTCCACGGCGGGCCTCGATTGTACGAGACCGAATAAATGTTCCATCAATCACCAGTCCCACATCCCGGGCAAAAACTTGCTCTACATCGGACAAGTCAGAAGGGCGCAGAACAGAGACGCCTTCCTCTTCTAGCAGTTCGGCCAATCCGTCCAATTGGGTGGCCACTTCAGCCTGCGTGGGAAAGGACCCCTGTGCCAGGTGAAACTTGGAAGTAGGGTCAAAGGCGGTCTCCAATGTTGGCCTTGGCCCCATGTGCCGGCCGTGACCCACAATCACAGCCTCGAGCTGTCCCCATTCATTGGGTATGTTGAGTTCAATTTCCGGCATGTTGTGCCAGTGGGGTTTGGATCATTCAGCGCAGGATGGACCGCGGAAAATTCGGTTAGTCTAGACCGGTAGAGTCCGTCTCACTGGAGACATTCAGCCCAAAACTTTCTCGGTGCCTGAAAGCCTGTGTCACAGCTGCGGAGTCCATAACATCGGCCACTGATGGGACCGTTTGCCAACCTTCATTCAGCCAGCGAATGCCGCCTCCCCGTGTCGTGTCTGAATCATGGGCGCGTGCAGCGAAGAGCAAGCGCTGCGCATTGGCAGTGATGTGTCGCCTGTAAATGGTGTCACCCTCGACATCAACAAAAGTGGTGTCCATGTATGCAATGCTGCCATTGGGGTAGCGGTCGCCGAGCGTGCGGCCAAAATTCTTGTAGTTGCCTGTCCAACGCTTTTGAAACACCATGTGGTGCCTCAAATTGATTTCAGCGAGCGCCACATCGTAAATCTCACCTTCGTAGAAAGGAGAGCAATACAGGAGTGACCAGTGGTCAAATCGGGTGGAGACTCCAATGCTGTCCCATTGGCCCCACATGCGCACATACATGTCGAAGATGGAATCGGTAGTAAAGGTTTCTGCGATGTAGTAGTCACTGAAATGCTCCGCATAGCGGGCGCCATTGTTGGAGTCCATAAAACCGAACAGGTCTTCCTTAAACTCGGAGTAATTCTCCTCGCTCAAGAAGACCAGGGCGCTGTCGGGAAAATGCACTTTGGTCGGAGTAGCCATGTATTCAGGATGCAAGGGATCCTGATAATCTCCAATAGCAGGACCGTTTCCAAACCCTGAAGAATTCGACATGCCATCACATCCCGCAAAGGCCAATGATAAAAAAACGCAGGTCAGGCTACCTGCGACAAATTGAAAGGCGCTGTTGGTCTTGATTTTCATAGCTATCGACAATCTCGTCAAAGATAGCCCTGCCCAGCCCGGTCCGATTTTTGACGGGGGCTTAATTCGGGAAGAATCCCTTGTGGATATGTACTTCTTGCTGCAAAACGAGTTTGGTCCACCGCAAAACACCATCCAGAAATAATGCGCGTTGGTCTCCTTTCAACACCAAAAGCCGGTGCTTGTGTGTGGGCGGCAGGCCGAGCCATTGGGTCAGGTCGAGTATGGTGCTGTGAGACAACTGATCCACATCGACATCCTTGTTCTTTTTGAGGAGTGTTTTGATTTCGCCAATGCGCTCCCTCTGATCCGGTGTTAGCGGATGATCCAAATTGATGTCCCGATTGACCACATGCCCCCCAGGATAGAGCTTGGATTCCATTTGTTGCTGGAACCGCTGGGTTTCGAAATGCCCCACACATTCCACAACAATGTCCTTGCGGCCTCCAGGGTGCTCTTTTTTTACCTCTACCAACTTGGCCAAGCATCCGGTGGATGCGGTCATGTCTTCGAAGTGAAACGGAATGCCAAAGCGGTTCGATCCTTCAAGGCCACTGTTCAAGGCTTCTTCGAGCTCCTGGATGAGCTGTCTGTAACGTGGTTCGAAAATGTGCAGGCCGGCGCGCTCTCCGGGCAATAAAAAGACCCCCAAAGGAAAAAATGGAAGGGAATAAGAGCGCTGTGCCATGGTCATTAAGGTAAGGGACAATGTCGCCCCCTCAAGGCATTTCAGGTGCCTGGAGCGGCGGGCTATCCCGCGGGGAGTCATCTTCTGACAAACGCTGTGACAGCAAACCTTCCCTAGAACCTAACTCTACCTGTAATGCCATCAGTTTCTGATCTCTCCAGACCTCAACGGTGGCAGATTGGCCAGGCCTAAACCGATTGACGCGTTCGAGCAATTCTGGCAAAGTGGGGGTGGGGGTTCCTGCCACAGAGAGGATCACATCGCCTACAAGCATCCCTGCATCTTGGGCTCCACTGGCATCTGTAACACCGGAAACAAGGACCCCCGACACCGAGGGCAATGTCAAACGGCGGGCCGTTTCTTCGGTGACAGGTTGGATGTTCACGCCCAAGAATGCCCTTTGCACAGCTCCGAATTCAATGATGTCGCGGGCAACCTTTTGGGCGAGGCTCGCGGGAATGGCAAAGGCATAGCCGGCATAGCTTCCCGTTCTGGAGGCAATGGCAGTATTGATCCCGATCAGCCCTCCGCGATCGCTCACCAGCGCGCCGCCACTGTTTCCGGGATTCACCGCAGCATCGGTTTGGATAAAGCTTTCAATGGGAAACAGCGAGCGGTCCCAATCCGGTTGGAGCAATTGAATGTCCCTTGCTTTTGCCGAAACGATTCCAGCGGTGACCGTGCTGGTCAGGTCGAAGGGGTTGCCAACGGCCAAGACCCAATCGCCCACCTGAACTGCATCGCTGTTGCCCCATTCGAGGGCTTTCAAACCAGAGGCATCAATCTTGAGCACAGCGATGTCTGTGGTAGGGTCCGTTCCCACGAGTTCGGCTGTAAAGGTTCGGTTGTCGTTGAGTCCGATTTCAATGTTGTCTGCCGATTCGATGACATGGTTGTTGGTCACAATGTATCCGTCTTCGGACAGAATCACTCCGCTTCCGGATCCCGACGGTACACTCTGGGGTGCTTGTCTTTGGAACATGCCGGACCAATCGTACCAACCGTAGTTGGATGCTACAGTCTGGGCGGTGCGAACATGGACAACGGCATCGAGCGCCTGGCCTGCTGCATTGCGGAAATCGGGGAGAGCCGCTGCTTTTCCAACAAAGGGTTCTGTTGAAACCACAGATGCGGGATGGACAGGGGCAGGCTGTCCGTGGGTGAGCAATGCCTGAGGTTTGGAGTCTAGGGTCTGGACAACAGGTGGTTGCTGTGCAAATTGGAGCACGACTGCGCCTCCAAGTATGGCGGAAAAAAGGGAAATAAAGAGGGCAGGCAGTAACCGGATTTTCATAGGGGGTCAAAAGGTGGTGTACCCAATTAACCCCGAAAACTGAAAAAAGTAGATGCGGTGAATCTTAAGAAAGCCTATGGGGCTCCCGAGCAGTCAATGCGGCAAGTGCTTCATGAGAAGTCCGTACAAAAATGTGCCCAGCAAAGCGCCGAAAATGGCCACCAGAATGGGCCAATAACCAGCCCCCAATGTGATGAACAAAGGGCCCGGACATGCGCCGGTAACAGCCCACCCCATGCCAAACACAGTGCCTCCGTATATGTAGCGTTTCCAGCCGGTTGTATACTGGTGGATGTCAAGTGGCGCTCCTGATTCCGTTCCCCATTTGAAGCGCCTCGCCGCGAGATTAAAAAGCATGCCAACAGCCATGGCTCCGCCGATCACTCCAAACATGTGAAACGATTCAAAATAAAACATCTCTTGGATGCGGAACCAGCTGATGATTTCGCCCATGGTGAGCGCAATTCCAAAAACGAGGCCGAGTAAAAAGATCCGTAGCATATCAGAGCAAGGGAATCAACAAGGGCAAAATGAGATGGGCCACGATGAGTCCGCCGAGCAAGAAACCCGCGACCGCAATCAGGCTGGGCCATTGAAAAGCACTGAGTCCGCTGATGGCATGACCGCTGGTGCAACCATTGGCCCAACGTGTGCCAAATCCAACAAGCACTCCTCCGATCAACAAAAAAGCCAGGGCGGCGGGATTGCTCCAGGCCTCCGGTCCAAACAGGATGTCCGGGGCAAAGGATGTTCCCGCATCATCGATGCCCCATGCACGCAAACGAAGCGCTGTCTTTGGATTGATGATGACCGGGCCAGGCTTGAGCAGTGCAAACCGTGCTACAGCACCTCCCGCGATTGTTCCAAGCACGAATACGAGGTTCCACGACTGTGACTTCCAATCCATCTTGAAATAGTCGGAGAATCGATTTGCACCTGCAATAGAGCACATCGTGCGGAGGTTGGAACTCAGTCCAAATCGCTTTCCAATCAGGAGCAGGGAAGACATGACACCTGCAATAAGAGGACCTACCACTTGCCAGGGCCAAGGGTCAAATGTGTGCATTACTTCAGCCCGATCTCCCGCAGACGATGATCGAGAAACTCTGCCGCTGTCCATGCCGGATAGGCCTCATCGTCTCCCATGATGGGGTTCAATGGCATCGGGCCGACAGGATGCAGGAAAAAAGGAAGGCTGTAGCGGGACTGGTTCCGCTGTGGTCCAGGGGGCAATACAACACGGTGGGTGGTAGAACGTAAAATCCCCCCTGTCAGGTTTTGCAACATGTCACCCACGTTCACCGTCAGGTTTTGGGCATGTGCGCGAACGGGTATCCAATCGCCTTCTTTGTCGAGCACTTCCAGACCGTCTGCAGAACTGCCTACGAGGAGGGTAATCAAATTGATGTCCTCATGACTTCCCGCCCGAGGTGCATCCTCAGGAGCATCAGGAGCCGGAGGGTAATGCAACACACGCAGGATGCTGTTGCCCCCTTTTACAAAGTCGGCAAAGTAGTGGCGGTCCAGTTCTAGGGACAGTGCCACTGCTTCAAGCAGCCGGGCTGCCAGTGCTTCGAGGTTGGCATACAATGACCTTCCGTCAGCAATGAATTCAGGAACAGAAGGACAGTCCGGCTGATCGTACCTGGTTTGGGCAAAATGATAGAATTCCTTGAGGTCAGCACGGGCATCATCTTTGGCGTGTTCTTGACCGAAAGGCGTGTATCCGAAATTTCCACCAACGCCTGAAATACTGGTGTCTCGCTTTTCTTGTTCAGGGAGTCCGAAAAAGCGTTGCGCACTGCCATAAGCGGATTTGATGTGGGCATCAGCGAGTCCATGGCCTTCGAGCGTGACAAACCCATACGTCTCAAAAGCGGACCTCAATTCCAATGGAAAGCGCGACTGGGCATCTTTATCCCCGTCAAGAAATCCTTTGGCATTCAATACTGGAATGGCCTTTTGCATGTTGCGAAAATAAGTTCTAGGCACGCCCTGCACGAAAGGAACGGGCTTGATTGTGCAATAAGCCGACCAAAGGGGCCGATGCAGCCGACCATGTAAATGCAGTCTGAACCACTTGAATGGCCGCGCGTCCCATGCGCATTCGGCGATCCTCATCTAGGGTTAAGTCAGCGATTTGAGCTGCGAAAGTGCTGGCGTCATTGGCCGTTGCAACAGCGTCACCCACATCGATTCCCAGCGCCCCCAAGGCGCGAGTAGTGGTCAGGCAAGCCCGTTCTAAAGCCATGGCCTCTAGCAGTTTATTTTGAAGTCCTGTGTTGACCAACATCGGAGCCACAAAAATGGGGGCCGCCAAATAGGCTGAACGGATATCGGCCACATCTCCAATCACGTCAACATGATCGGAGGACAGTGCTTTGACAGCCGCTGCAGGTTGAGCGCCGCAAATGAGCAAGACCAAGGGCCTGCCTGTAATGCGCTCAAAAACAGGGGCGACATCCTGAGCCAAAAACCGAGCGGCCACCACATTCGGAGCATAGCCCAAGTTTCCACAGAACGAAACGTCATATTGCCTGTGGTGCGCGCCTTCTAGTGGAGGAGGTGAGGCTTCCGGATGGAAGAAATCCGTGTCCACTCCATTGGGCACCACCGTTATTCGCTCCTTGTCAGGGTGGGGCAACAGCTGCCGGTCTTGTTCAGAAATGATCGTGCATGCATCGAAATATTGGGGCATGCGGTGCTCGTAGCGCAAAAGCCGGCGGCCTTCTTCACGAAGCAGTGGTTTTTTCCACCACGGCGCGCGCTCTGCTTCCCGTTCAGCGCCAGCGTGAAGGGTGTCCATGATGTCCAGGACATGTGGCACTGCGTCGAGGTCTTTCACGTATTCTGCCGTTCGGACCATCTGGGCCAACAGAACATCAGGTTGTCCATTTAAGATTTCCTTGCGAATAGACCGGACAAGGTGCCGCTCGGTGAAGAGGAGTACTTGAAAAGGGCGCCTCGAAAAAACAGACCAACCCAGTCTGAATGCGGCCTTCCACCAGTTGAGCTTGTGGACGGTAACCTGTTCGCACCGGCCCTGGATGGCACTCAGATCTTCAGTGGAAATCTTGCGAAAGGTCAGGCAATGCAAGTCCACTTGAAAATGACGGTGCAGCTCTTCCAGTTGGTGAAAAATCCTCAACCGGTCTCCTTTGTTGAGGGGGAGAGGAAAACGCGGGGTCAACACCGCCAACCTCGGTTTCTGTTCAGATCCGGACATGCTGCCCATAAAATTCAAGCAAGTCGGCTCCAATTTTGTCTTGGTCAAAACACCTTCTTGCCGCGTAGCGCCCCGCTTCTGAAAGCTCATTTAACCGCTCGGGCGTTTTCAGCAATTCAATCAATGCATCGGCAAAATCGCCGGGCTCTGCTTGCACCAAGCTGTCAGGCAGCATGATTTCCAAGCCCTGGACACCCATGGTCGTGGAAGCCACGGGAATCCCACGGCTAAATGACTCTACGATTTTCACGCGGATTCCTGCACCGCGAAGGAGAGGGACAACCAAGAGGTCATATTGTGCAGCGAAGGCTGCGGCATCTTCCACCTCTCCGTGATTGACAACACCGGGCACATCGGTCCAAACATCCGGTCTCAGTCCTTTCCCAGCCAAGTGGAATTCAGAGCGTGGATGAGCTTGCAGAACCTTTGGCCACACTTCTCCGAGGAACCAATCCACGCCTTCTCGATTGGGTGCCCAATCCATGGCCCCGAGGTGAAACATCTTGACGCCATTTTTGGTCCTGGGTTGCTCGGAGGAGAAACCCACATCATGCAGGGATTTGGGCGTTTCAATGCCAAACCCGGCCACGTGAATGGGCCCCGTAAATCCCCAGTTTCGATAGCCCATACCCTCCGTGGAGCTGATGGAAACAATGGTGTCCACCTTACTCAGTACGCTTTTTTCGTAGCGCTCGAGTGTATTGGTAAGATGCCGCAAGGCGAGCCGGTTCACTGGATTCCGTGTGGCCTTCCAGCGCTGTTCCCAAATCTGAAATTCATGGTTGTGGCTGCGCAGCGAGACCAGCGCCGTGGGCGCATGCATGCGGATGGTGTCGATGTACGGGGTGGTGTAGAGGCTTTCAAGGTGAACCACATCGTAGCGGGAGCGGGAGAGAATCCGCTTCAAGACCATGGCGAATTGGTGGCTGTAGAACCTTGAGATGTTGTAAGAGTCGCCATTGAGTAAAGCGATGTAAGCGTCTCTAAAGTCGAGGTCAGTCTCCAGCGGGACACCCTCTAAATTGACCTGGTCTACATATTCAGCATCGAGTGTATCCAGCGTCAACGGATGCTTTCGGGTAAAAGCGCTCAGCAATTTGACGTCTGCTCCGTTGTTGAGCAATCCGCTTGTAATGGCATTCATCGCCAAACATCCTCCATCCACAGATGGTCGTGGCGGTTTGTGACAAATTTGGAGAATGCGCATAGGTGGTGAAGTTATCGGCTGTTGCGCAACCGTGCGAACGGACGCCATGAAATTTCTCGGGCTGCACGCAAGTTGAGCATAACCGCTGCCGGAATCATCAGCAGGGTGCCCAGCCACATGCCCCAGGCGGGAGTGAGGGTTCCAGAACGCACCATGCGTTCTCCCATGATGGTGATGATGTAGTACAGCACAAACAATAGAATGGCCAGTACAGTGGGCAATCCAAGCCCGCCTTTTCGAATGATGGCGCCAAGGGGGGCGCCAATCAAGAAGAGCAAAACACAGGCGGATGCCAGAAACAGCTTCCTGTGCCATTCGATGGCATGGCGGTCAGAGAGTGTCCTTTTGGACATCCGATCGTCCCGCTGATTTTGGGCGGTTTGGATCGCATTGCGCAGCATGTCTCGGGCGGCATCGTGCACCCTTCGCTCCGCAGCGGGCCCCAAGCGTGCCAGCCAATCTGCATGGATGGCCGTGGTGTCCAGTCCGAATATGGGCTTATCGGCATGCACGGGCTTGTTCATGCTGCGCTGGCCAAAGTCTTGCAGTGCAACGGCCATTTGGGCGCGCTCCTTCTCCAAAGAGTCAATCGCAGCTTCTAGCTGCCCCAGGCTCATCATTTCATATGCACGCTTGAACAGTGCTTCGTCTGCTTTTGCAAAGTCCAAGCTGCTCAAATCAATGCGAATGCGCTGGGATTCGAAGAGGGTTTTAAGGTGGGGATATGTCCGGTCACGCTGCCGAACCCCGGTTTCAGTTCTGTCTTCATGGCTCGAGCCTTCATTCAGGTCGAGCACCAAAAACCGTCCTGTTGGGGACGTGCGCATGGTCCCATTTCGGGCCTTGATGACAAGTCCCGCTCCATCTCGGCTTCCGCCATGGTGGTGGATGAGGACGTCTTGAAGCTCACCCGATTCTTGATTGACTTCAGCAGCCCGAATGGCATACCCCTCAATGCCATTGTAGAACACCCCGTTTTCTAAGTTGAGCGTGGGTTTTTTGCGGGTCACGCTGTACAGAAGCGTCCGGAACTTGAGGTTGGCCACAGGCCAGGCGTAATTGGCAAAAATCAAAGCTCCTCCTGAGACGAACATCATGGAGATGAGCAACGGCCTCAAAATGCGGCCCAACCGCATCCCTGAAGATTTCAGTGCCGTCAATTCTTGATGCTCGGCAAGGGCGCCCAGCGTCATGATGCTGCTCATCAAGATGGCGAGTGGCAATGCGAGGTTGACCAAACGGGCTGAAGCATAAAGCAGCAATTCTAGCACCACATGAATGGCGAGGCCTTTTCCAATGAGCTCATCGGCATAGACCCACAAGAATTGCATGTCCAAAAAGAACAACGCCACAAGAAAAGTGATGACGAAAGGCCCCAAGAAAGAGCGAAGAAGAAGCCGTGTGGTGCGCTTCAAAGCAGTTTTGACGTTGACAATCCGTCGGAGATGAGATGGTTTCCCCCAACAGCGTACAAGATTGACTAATTTTCGCGCATCAAGCCAAGCGCGATGCACAACAATTCCCACAACAACGGTGGATTTTCCACCATGATCCTCGCATTATTCATCCCAGCACTGCTCATGATGGGCTGTGGAGCAGCGGGTCCCGACTTAGGAGAGGACGGGACACCTGCAGAGGCCATGGACAAAACAGCCAGCGAGCCCGACGCCAATGGCTTCGTTTGGCAGACCGAGCAATTCGCCGATTTGAAACTGATCCGTTACCAAGTGGGCGGTTGGAACCAGCTTTCTGATGACCAGCAGAAGCTGGCATATTGCCTGACCCAAGCAGGATTGAGTGGCCGTGACATGATGTACGATCAGAACAACCGGTACAACCTGCAGGTCCGCCACATGTTGGACGAGGCACATCGGAATTTCTCGGGAGACCGTTCCACAAAAGGGTGG
>DDCX01000098.1:0-3182 GCA_002336475.1 Flavobacteriales bacterium UBA1995
GTCCGTGCCGAGGCCAGCACCCGTTTGGGTTCCGTCCAACTCGCTCTGCAAAGCGCCTTCAGCATTGTCGCTGGCCAACTCATTGGCATCAACGTCATCCTGGAGCGTCTTCATGGCAGCGTCGAGGTCTTCGTCAGCGTCCACCAAGCTGGCAGAGCCTGAAATGTAGTTCGCAGCACCGTTGGCGGTGTAGGCACCGTCTGTTCCGAGGCCAGCACCCGTCTGGGTTCCGTCCAACTCGGTCTGCAAAGCGCCTTCAGCATTGTCGCTGGCCAACTCGTTGGCGTCAACATCGTCCTGAAGCGACTTCATGGCAGCGTCGAGGTCCTCGTCGGCGTCCACCAAGCTGGCAGATCCAGCGATGTACGTGGTAGAACCGTTGGCGGTGTAAGCACCGTCTGTACCGAGGCCGGCACCCGTCTGGGTTCCGTCCAATTCGGTCTGCAAGTTGGAAATGTCAGTGTCGTTGCTTCCGATGTTAGAAGCGTTGGTGCTAATGTCTCCGTCGTTGCTCAAGATGGCGGCAGCATTGGTGGCTACACCGTCCGCATTGACCTTGGCCTGCGCATCCAACGCATCGTCGGCATTGGCAAGGCTAGAAGCACCAGAGATGTAGTTCGCAGCACCGTTGGCGGTGTAAGCACCGTCCGTTCCGAGACCAGCACCCGTTTGGGTTCCGTCCAGTTCGGTCTGCAAAGCGCCTTCAGCATTGTCGCTGGCCAACTCGTTGGCGTCAACGTCATCCTGGAGCGTCTTCATGGCAGCGTCAAGGTCCTCGTCAGCGTCCACCAAGCTGGTAGATCCTGAGATGTAGTTCGCAGCACCGTTGGCGGTGTATGCGCCATCTGTGCCGAGNNTCGGTCTGCAGGTTGGAAATGTCGGTGTCGTTGCTTCCAATGTTAGCCGTGTTCGTGCTGATGTCAGAAGCGTTGTCGCTGATATCAGAGTCGTTGCTCTGGATGGCAATGAAGTTGGAAACCGTCGCAGCAGCGTTGGTATTCACGTCAGTAGCCAGCGTATCATCTACACCCTGAAGGGCTGTGATGTCGCCGTCGTTGCTCTGGATGGCAGACAGGTTAGAAGCGATGTCGCCGTCGTTGGCCACAATCGCAGCAGCGTTGGCGTTCACGTCAAAAGCGAGCGTATCGTCCACACCCTGAAGGGCTGTGATGTCACCGTCGTTGCCCTGAATGGCAGCAAGGTTTGATGCAATCTCACCGTCGTTGGCCACAATGGCAGCAAGGTTAGAAGCGATGTCGCCGTCGTTGGCCACAATCGCAGCAGCGTTGGCATTCACATCAACAGCCAGCGTATCGTCCACACCCTGAAGGGTCGTGATGTCGCCGTCGTTGCTCTGAATGGCAGCAAGGTTTGATGCAATCTCACCGTCATTGGCCACAATGGCAGACAGGTTAGAAGCGATGTCGCCGTCGTTGGCCACAATCGCAGCAGCGTTGGCGTTCACGTCAAAAGCGAGCGTATCGTCCACACCCTGGAGGGCTGTGATGTCGCCGTCGTTACTCTGGATCTCAGACAGGTTAGAAGCGATGTCACCGTCGTTGGCCACAATCGCAGCAGCGTTGGCGTTCACGTCAACAGCCAGCGTATCGTCCACACCCTGAAGGGCTGTGATGTCACCGTCGTTGCTCTGAATCGCAGCAAGGTTGGATGCAATCTCACCGTCGTTGGCCAAGATCGCAGCAGCGTTGGCGTTTACGTCAGTAGCCAGCGTATCATCCACACCTTGGAGGGCTGTGATGTCACCGTCGTTGCTTTGGATCTCAGACAGGTTAGAAGCGATGTCACCATCGTTGGCCACAATCGCAGCAGCGTTGGCATTCACGTCAACAGCGAGCGTATCGTCCACACCTTGAAGGGTGGTGATGTCACCGTCGTTGCTCTGGATGGCAGAGAGGTTCGTTGCAATCTCACCGTCGTTGCTCTGAATGGCAGACAAGTTAGAAGCGATGTCACCGTCGTTGGCCGCAATCGCAGCAGCATTGGCATTCACATCAATGGCCAGTGTATCGTCCACACCCTGAAGGGCTGTGATGTCACCGTCGTTGCTCTCAATGGCAGCAAGGTTCGATGCAATCTCACCGTCGTTGCTCTGAATGGCCAAGAAATTGGAAACCGCAGCAGCAGAGTTCACATTCACATCATCGGCCAAGGTGTCGAGGGCACCCTGAATGTTGGTGATGTCTCCATCATTGCCATCGACCTGCCCCTGAAGGCTGGAAACGTCGCCGTTGGTCGCGAGAATTTCAGCGTCCAAATTGGACTGAACCTGGGCAATTTCACTGCTGTGGGCTCCGTCGAGGGAATCGATGCGCGCACCGAGGGCTGACTCAGCAGCCAAAGCACGGGTTTCTTCATCTACGATGGCTTGCGTGTATCCGGCAATCTCAGCGTCCACTACGTTGTCGACATACCCCTTGTTGGCCAAGTGGTCGTCGGCGATAGGAGCCTCGGTGCTCAGTACGTTGCCCGTAAAAGAGGCACTACCTGCGGTAATGTTATCGCTCACAGTCAGGTCATTCTGAACCGTCATGTTGGTCGTCAAAATCTTACCAGTAACCGCAAGTTGTACGCTTGAAGCACCTGTAGCGTTCATGGTTACCGTAGAACCCACTTTGAGCTGATCAATGTCACTTTCTGTCGAGAGCACTCCTGCAGAGAAGTCAAAGTGGTCATTGTCGTTCACCAAAGTGGTGAGGCCCGTCAAATCGGATTGCAACTGTCCCACTGATGTGTTCAATGCCAGAATGTCTCCGTCATTGGACTGAATCAAACCGAGCAAGGTCGCGTCCTCAGACTGGCGGCTGGAAGTTTCAGCACCGAGGTCTGTTTGAAGCTGGCTGATGTCTCCGGCGTTGGTGCCAATGGCTGCAGCGTTTGACGAAGAGCTGCCCGCGTTGGCCGCGATGTCAGTGTCATTGGACTGAATGAGTCCGAGCAATGAAGCGTCTTCACTTACACGGTTCGAAGTCTCCGTTGCCAAGTCAGTCTGCAATTGACCTATGTTGCCAGCATTTGTGCCGGTGGCGGTTGTGTTCGAGGCAATGTTTCCAGCATTGGTTCCGATCGCTGTTGAATTCGTAGCGATGTCACCAGCGTTCGTGGAGATGCCTCCAGCATTGGTGGAGATGTCACCCGAATTCGTGGAGATGCCCCCAGCGTTC
>DDCX01000098.1:3258-16480 GCA_002336475.1 Flavobacteriales bacterium UBA1995
ATGCCCCCAGCGTTCGTGGAGATGTCACCAGCGTTCGCGGAGATGCTGCCCGAGTTCGCTGAAATGGCCCCTGCATTGGATGAAACGCCCGACTCGTTGGTGGCGATGTTGCCTGCATTAGAAGCAACCAACCCAGCCAATGTCGCATTGTCTGAAGCCAATCCTGCATCACCCGCTGCCCGGTCCGCAATTTCTTGCGCGAGCACAGCAGACAAACTGTCAGCCGTTCCTTCTGGAGCACTGGCGGCAAACATGGCAACAGGGACAGCCGTCACGGCCATCATGCCAAAGGAGGCGAATCCGCCACCACTGTTCACCTCCACTTGGAAGGAGTAGCCACCAGCAGACCAATCGACTGCGGCCAGATCATCCGCACCAGCAATACTGCCAATCGTGAGGTTGATCAAACCGAATTCATCGGTTAGCACACCGGAGTGCGTCTCCGACCACACCGAAGAGGATGCAGCATCAAGGAGTGTAAATCGGACGTCCAAGGTGGCATTTTCCAAAGCATCACCTCCCGCATCACGGGCGACGGCCTGGTATGCAATCCCATAGTTTTGCTGGGCTTGGAGACCAAAAGAAGCTGTCAGCAGGAACGCCGACATAAGTATTGAGCGAAATAGTTTCATCTCGGTTAAGATTTCTCGAAGTGTGAAGATAGGGACAAAATTCGATAAAACACCAATTTTCTTCTACGAAACTTTAGAATACACAATCTAAACCTCCATAAACCCAGAGAAATGCCCAAAACACACATTATATATAACGTGACCATCTCCGTCGAGGAGAATCAAAACTCAAACTGGCTAAATTGGATGCTCAACGAGCATTTACGCGACATGATGGGCACCGGCTGCTTCCTCGGGTTCCGGTTTTGCGAGCTGCACACAGAGCAAGACCTAGGCCCTACATATACGGTCCAATATGAACTGGCTTCCAAGGAAGATCTCGACCGGTATGAGCAAAAATTCGCCGCCAATATGCGCGCCAAAGGAGGCCAAAAATTTGGCGATAAAGCCCTCGCTTTTCGAAGCACGATGACTGTCCTTGCAAAGGGCGAACTTCGCGATCAATGAAAACCCGTGGACCTTCCGGGCCCGTTAAAGCCAAAAAACACCTCGGCCAGCACTTCTTGAAAGACAGTGCAGTGTCTGAGCGGATCGCAGGGTTGGTTCACATCGCAGAAGGGCAACAGGTTTTGGAGGTCGGTCCTGGAACAGGGGCTTTAACCCAACCCCTCATCCGACGGTTTGGAACCGCAGTGCATGTGGTTGAAATCGATACCGAGTCCGTCGGCTATCTCAGTGGTGTGGATTGGATCGCCAATGCCCACATTCACGCTGCCGATTTGCTCAAGTCATCGCCCGAAGTTTTGGGGATGACAGGGACCTTTGGCCTCGTCGGCAACTTCCCTTACAACATCAGCAGCCAGATTTTATTTCGCGCACTGGACTGGAGGTCACAAGTGAGTTGCTGCATCGGCATGTTCCAAAAAGAAGTCGCCGAACGCGTCTGTGCAAGCAACGGGTCCAAGGTCTACGGCATCCTCTCTGTGTTGCTACAGAACTACTTCTCGTGCGAATATGCCTTCACCGTGGGCCCTGGCGCTTTTGATCCCCCTCCAAAAGTCGACTCAGGGGTCATTCGATTGGTCAGGACACCCGACACCGACCCCGATGTGCCCTATGAGGCACTCAAAAGGGTGGTCAAAGCCGCATTTGGCTTGCGCCGAAAGACACTCCGAAACGCCCTTCGCGCAGGAGGGTTCGATGACGCGTCCATTCCGGAGGAGTGGAGGGGTCTGCGCGCCGAACAACTTTCTCCGGCAGATTTCGTCGTTTTGACGCGCGCTCTGTGCGCAGAGAACTGACCCCCCGCGTTTCATTTCCCTTGCTCCTACAGACGACGCAGACAAGTTCTGCGCCCCTGTTGAATACATACAGGAAGGCGTGGCCTATCTTTATACCAACGCTCTTTGCAATGATCGGAGTGAATACGCTACAAGAATTTGTGGTTGCGCGACAGGCGGATTTCGCCGGTGCAACGGGTGACCTATCCAGGCTGCTGACCGATATCGGGACAGCGGCGAAGATGGTCAATAGGCACGTCAACAGTGCCGGTCTTTCGGGCATCCTCGGGGTGCACAAGGCCAATGGGAATACGTCCAAGAACGTTCAAGGAGAGCTCCAACAAAAGCTCGATGTCTATGCTGACGACACCTTTACAAGGGTGCTCAAATCGTGCTTGAAAGTCGGGGGCATCGTATCCGAGGAGCAACCGGGCATCATCCATGTAGACCACAGCCAACGCGGCGAAGGGCGTGGCTATGGCAAGTACATGGTCTGCATAGATCCCCTCGATGGTTCATCCAATGTTGACGTCAACATCTCTGTCGGAACCATATTCGGAATCTACAGACGCAAGTCGCCGCTCATCGATCCCGCCACAACATCGGATTTCCTGCAGCCTGCAAGTGCACTCGTAGCCGCCGGTTATGTGCTGTACGGCAGTTCAACCATGTTGGTGTACTCCACCGGAGGAGGTGTCAATGGGTTCACTTTTGACCCCTCCATTGGAGAGTTTTTCCTCTCCCATCCCAACATGCAGTTTCCTGCAGAAGAGAGGGTATACAGCGTCAACGACGCGCGGATCAGCAATACAGACCCAGCCATCTCCGCCTTTCTCGCAGATTGCCGCGACCGGGGCATGACCGCCCGATACACCGGCGCCCTTGTCGCAGACTTCCACCGGAACTTGATTCAAGGCGGGGTTTATCTCTATCCCGGCTCCTTCGACAAGCCCGAAGGCAAACTGCGCATGTTATATGAGGCACAGCCCCTCGCCTTCCTCGCCAAACAAGCGGGCGGTGAGACCTGCTGTCACCACCACGATTTGTTGGACATCACACCCACTTCTCTACACCAACGCACACCGCTTTTCACAGGCCACCCCACCGCTATCGCAAGATTGCGGACGATGATGGCGGCCTCTGCGCACCCCATCCCCGAGCCTGCGGGGGTGAAGGTGTTGCGCTGACCCGGATACTCCAGCGGCGGTTCCGTTCCATTCGTCCGCAACATTTCGTAGGCTTGTGGTGCCAAAACGCCCTGCATGAAGGCCCACTTCCCATTCGCTCTTTTTCTGTTGCTCTTGTCCAAGCCCCTGGCTGCACAAGACACCTTGATCATCGCTGAAGCCGTGATTCAAACGGGCTTTTCCGACAAGCCTGAAAGCCTGCCCCGCAGCCTTCAAACCTTGGGTCCAGCATTGCTGTCTGCCGGAGCACAGCCTTCGGTCGATGGCCTCTTAGAAAACATTCCCGGTGTTGACGCCAGACAACGCGGTCCATTTGGAGCCCAAACCGACCTGTCCATCCGCGGCGGTTCATTCGAACAGGTCGCCCTTTGGGTGGACGGCATCAGGTGGAGCGCGCCACACACCGCCCACCACCTGCTCAACCTTCCCATCGACCCGGAGGACATACAACGCATTCAAGTTGTGCGCGGCGGCGGGGGCGCGCTCGGCAGCGGAGGCGTCACCGGAGGCGTCATTCTCCAAGCTGGGCCAGGTTCAGAAAACGGAATGTCCGCAGGTGCCGAAGGCGGCAGCTATGGCTGGAACCGCTTTCGCCTGCGCAAGGATTGGGGCAATGCCACCTTCCGCCACCGCATCAGTGCCAGTCGGGCTTCTTCCACAGGGTACAGCGACAACACCGACCTGCTCATGCACAGGCTGCGCTATTCAGGTCAAGCCACCACCGATTGGGGAACCATCAACATGAGCCTGGGCCACCTGTCCTCTGCATTTGGTGCCCAAGACTTTTACACCGCGAATTTTCCGCAGCAATTCGAAAAGGTGGGCCTGTGGCAAGGGCAACTCTCTTGGACGCACGCCTCCGGGGACTGGACCTATGAAGCAGGCGTGCACCACCGCAACCACCGCGACCGGTTTGAGTTGTTTCGGGAAGGAGAAGGTTACTACACCGATGACGGCAGTGGACAACTGGTCTCAGCAGACGGCGCCGCCCCTTCTTGGTATCAAGGGGCCAACCAACACCGGTCTTCAACCACTGGCGCGCGGGGACTTGCCAGGTGGACCTCTGCCGCAGGCGAAAGTGTGATCTCTGCCGACTACCGGCAAGAAGGGGTCGTCAGCAACCGGCTGGGTGTTGCCGAATATGGCCGGGATGGAGACAGCACCTTCACCTTGGGCGACCGACGCACCAACCTCGACTTGGCTGTTGGACAACTGGCGCAATGGGGCCGCCTCACCGCACGCGGCTTGGCCGCATGGAACATCAATTCCGCCGCTGATGCACCCCGCTTTGTTCCAGAAGCATCCTTGTCCCTGCGCATCGATGAATCTGGCCGCGCCGTCGCCTTTGCTTCTGCCCGCCGCTCCGTCCGCATGCCCTCCTACACCGATTTGTACTACACCGTTGGAGGAGCACAAGGCAGCCAAGACCTGCTTCCGGAAGAAGCAGAGCATCTGGAGTTTGGCTACCGGTTGACCACCGACCTGTCCAGCGGGCACAGGCTTGTCATCTCACAGCACCTCTTCCACCGGTGGGGAAGGAACCTTATCGATTGGGTCCGGTTCAACGGCTCTTCCATCACCGAGGCCACCAACCTGCGCCAGGTGCATTTCACTGGCCAGGAACTTAGCCTGTCGGCCCAAGCCAACAACGCGGATGCCCCGTTGAGGTACCTCACCCTGGGTCTGACCTTCATTCAAGCAGACGAAACCAGCGATGGCTTCGAAAGCAACTACGTTTTGGATGTCCTCAATACCAAGGCAGACCTGCTGTTTGGATACCGCCTCGCGCCCCAGTTCCTCCTCGACATCCGGTGGAGCATCCAAGAGCGCAATGGCGGCTACTTTGACCCCGTCGAGGGAAGCGAAGTAGACTTCGGTCTGGTCAACCTACTGGGGACCACCCTTCAATGGACACCCGGATCACTTCCCTTTTCCTTCCATGCGCGCATAGACAACGTCCTCGACGCCCAATACGTCGACATTGGCAACGTAGACCAACCTGGGCGTTGGGTGAGGGCGGGCGTAACCTGGACCCCACAGGACAAGGACTGAGCGGTCAGCAATCCACTGTGGGCCTCAAGCCCCCGGGCCGCTCAATGTTCACTGGCGGCTGAAGGCGCTGCTTTCACGGGTTGCAACGTGCCGCTGAGCTTGCGCAATACAGCCATAGCCGCATTGAGGTCGTCCACGGGTTCAACCCGCAAGCGCAAGGCTCCGTTGCGCTGGTACATCTGCACCCCCTTGACGTTGGCTTGCATGTAGTCCAGCACCCGCTGGAACCGCACGCCTTTGTAGTAGTCGCTCCCTTCTTCGTCGTGGAAGACGCCGATAAGCTTGCCCCCCTTTAGCACCAACTTTCCAAAACCCACCACTTGCGCCATCCACCGCAGGCGAATGGTCTCGAGCAGGTCTTCTGCCTCCTTGGGCAATGGGCCAAAACGATCGAGCAAACGGGCTTCATAAGCCTGCAGTCCTTCTTCGTTGTCCATCTCGTCCAACTCCCGGTACAGGGCGATCCGCTCTGAGATGTCCGAGATGTAATGGTCGGGCAACATCAAAGCAAGGTCCGTTTCGAGCACCGTCTCCTCCACATAATGCTCACGCGAGTCCGCTTCCTCTTGGGCCAACTCCGCGAACTCCTCGTCCTTGAGTTCTCGGATGGCCTCGGCCAAGATCTTTTGGTACATCTCAAAACCGATGTCCGTGATAAACCCGCTCTGCTCCCCCCCCAAGAGGTTGCCCGCCCCGCGGATGTCCAGGTCCCGCATTGCAATGTTCATGCCGCTGCCCAGCTCGCTGAACTGCTCCATGGCCTGCAAGCGCTTCCGGGATTCTGTAGGCAAAGCATGCAATGGCGGGGCCAACAAGTAGCAAAACGCCCGCTTGTTGGAACGGCCCACACGGCCGCGCAATTGGTGCAGGTCACTGAGGCCAAAGGTGTGGGCCTCGTTGATCAAGATGGTGTTGGCGTTGGAGATGTCGATGCCGCTCTCGATGATGGTCGTGGCCACCAAAACGTCGTAGGCTCCATCGATGAAGTCCGACATGACCCGTTCCAGTTGCTCACCGTCCATCTGACCGTGGCCAATGCCCACGCGCGCATCTGGCACCAAGCGGTTGATCATGCCGGCCACCTCGCGGATGTTGCCGACGCGGTTGTGCACGAAATAAGCCTGGCCGCCCCGTGAAATCTCATAGGAAATCGCGTCCCGAATTAGCTCCTCGTTGAACGATCCAATCTCGGTCTCCACAGGATAACGGTTAGGAGGCGGCGTACTCATGATGCTCAGGTCACGGGCCCCCATCAACGAAAACTGCAGCGTTCTTGGAATCGGTGTGGCCGTGAGGGTCAAGCTGTCCACCGTGGCCCGCAACGTCTTGAGCTTGTCCTTGACGGCCACGCCGAACTTCTGCTCCTCATCGATGACCAACAGTCCAAGGTCCTTCCACTTGATCCGCTTGCCCACAATCGCGTGGGTGCCAATCAAGATGTCGATTTCCCCGGCCTCGAGCGCCTTGACCGTCTCGGTCATTTTCTTTCCCGTTTTGAAACGGTTCACGTAATCCACCTTGACTGGAAAATCTTTGAGGCGCCGCGAAAAGCTGCGGAAATGCTGCATCGACAGGATGGTCGTCGGAACCAAAACAGCCACCTGCTTGCCATCGGTCGCCGCTTTGAACGCCGCGCGAATGGCAATTTCCGTCTTGCCAAAACCCACGTCTCCGCATACGAGGCGGTCCATGGGCACCTCCTTTTCCATGTCCTCCTTTACCGCCTCGGTGGCCGTCAACTGGTCCGGGGTGTCTTGGTACATGAAGCTCGCCTCCAATTCCGTTTGGAGGTAGGTGTCAGGGGTGTAGGCAAAACCCCTGGAAGCGCGGCGCTTGGCGTAGAGCTTTAGAAGGTCAAACGCGATTTCCTTGACCCGCTTCTTGGTCTTGCTTTTGGTCGCTGCCCAGGAAGAGGACCCCAGTTTGTGGACTTTGGGCGGCATGCCCTCCTTGCCCGTAAACTTGGAGATTCGGTGCAGCGAATGGACGCTCACATACAAGATGTCTCCCCCCTTGTATTTGAGTCGGATGGCTTCCTGCTCCTTTCCGCCCACATCGACTTTTTGTAGGCCGCTAAACTCCCCGATACCGTGGTCAATGTGGACCACAAAGTCACCCGGCTCCAAGCTCATCAACTCCTTGATGGTNNTGGTCGGTGTAGATGGCCAACTTCAGGCCCACATCGACAAACCCCTCGCTCAATTCCGCAGGAATGGGGGTGTATTTCACCTCATCCCCACGGTCTGCAAAAATGTCGTGTAGGCGCTCCAACTGCGTTCCCTGTCCCGCCACTACAAACGTGGCATATCCGTCCTGATGGCGGTGTTTCAAGTGCTCGGCAAGGAGGTCGAAATTCTTATTGAACCCCGGCTGCTCCTTCTGGCCAAAATCCACTATGGTGCGATCGGTAAAGCTTCCGGCTCCCTCAAATTCTACGACACAGTGGCGGCGCAGGCCACGTTCAAAGCTCAGGCCCGTGGTGTACAATTCACCTGGACGCAAAGCCTCGGTCTGTCCCGTCCTCCGGTCATAAAAAGCCTGGGCCTTATCGACTTCTTTGTCGAGGTGATCAACCACACCACGCACATCCCAAGTCCATACCGTGCAGCTTTCGCCCAGAAACTCCAGAAACGGCTCACGCTCTTCCTTGAGCATTTGGTCGCCCACATCTGGAACAATGACAGCGCGGTCCATTTTTCCAACACTCAGCTGATCTGAGGGGTCAAACTTGCGGATGCCATCGACCTCGTCGCCAAAAAGCTCAATCCGATAAGGGTGGTCAAAGGCAAAACTGAAAATGTCCACGATGCCTCCGCGGATGGCATATTGACCCGGCTCATAGACGTAGTCGACCTTTTCGAAACCGTAGTCAATCAAGATGTCATCAAGGAAATCTTGGCTGATGCGGTCTCCACGTTTGATCGTGTAAGTGTTGCGCTTCAGCTCCTTTCGGGTGGTCACCTGTTCGGCCACAGCCTCAGGAAAACTCACAATGCACACCTTTCCACGCAAGGCACTGAGCTTGCTCATCACCTCGGCCCGCATCGCCACATTGGCGTTGTCTGTGCCCTCTTCTTGGTATGGAATCCTGGCGCTCCGTGGATAAAACAAAACCTGATGTCCCCCCTCTCCTAGCAGGTTTTCCAGGTCATTCATAAAGTACGCCGCTCGTTCCTTGTCCTCCAACAAGAACAGGTGATCTCCTCCGTTCCGTTGGACCGCTTGGGCCGCCAGAAATACCCGGGCTGAGCCGATGAGGCCACGCGCCTCGACTTTGGCTCCCGGTGAGGACAGGGCATTTACAACGCTGCCCGTCCGGGCGTCGTGATCATAAAAGGCGAGGATATCATGAAGGGTCATGGGGCGCACGAAGATAACCGCCACCCCTGCCTTGGGTTCGCCACACACGGCCTCCACTGGACAGAATTCGGCAAAAAACAGCCCCCAATGCGCCCACCAGCAGCGACAAAACATTTGATTTTCTGCCCGAATCAAGCAGCCTCGCCACCACAAGAATCCATCGCAGACAACAATTGACCGCCACGTGCCGACCTTCGCACCATGAACGGATGGCCCGTACACAGCTTTCAATCGTGGGACGACTTTCTCCAAGGTCAAGTCTTGCTCGTCGACAAGCCGCGAGAGTGGACCTCATTTGATGTGGTCAATAAAGTGCGGCACCTGATTCGCCGCGGCGGTGGATTTAAAAAAATCAAAGTGGGCCACGCTGGCACCTTAGATCCTCTCGCTACCGGCGTCTTGGTCCTTTGCACCGGACGCATGACCAAGCGCATTTCAGAACTGAGCGCTGAAGACAAAGCCTACGATGGCCACATCACTTTTGGCGCCAACACGGACAGCCATGACCTCGAAATGCCACTGATTCCAGTGGGGAACACCGACGGCCTTGACTTGGAATCCCTTCGCGAATTCGCGTTGGAGTTTACCGGAGAAATTGACCAGCTCCCACCGAATTTCAGCGCCAAAAAAGTAGGCGGCCAAAAAGCGTATGTCGCCGCCCGAAAAGGAAAAGAAATCGGGCTAAGCCCTGTCAAGGTCAAGGTTCACCGCTTTGACGTCACCCGTTGGGATGACCCCACCATGGGCTTTGACATCCTGTGCTCCAAGGGAACGTACATCCGGTCTTTTGCGCGCGACATGGGTAAAGTCTCAGGTTGCGGGGCCCACTTATCGGCGCTTAGACGCACGGCAAGCGGGGCTTTCAAACTCGATCAATGCTGGTCTATCGAAGACTTTGAAGCCCGAATATCAGCCCTTCCGGCCCCCGTTTCAACACCGGGTTGACGCTTATAAACTTCCTTTCTTCGAGAAGCTTGAACCCCGTCGAGGCTTTGACTAACTTCGCCCGCCCCTGAAAACCCTGCCGACATGAGCGTAGAGCGGATGAAACTCAGCCAATTCAAGTTCGACGTTCCAAAGGAACTCATCGCCCAGTACCCGCTTGACAACCGGGACGAAAGCCGGATGATGGTTGTGAACCGAGAAGCTGGCACCATCGAACACAAGAAGTTCAGCGACCTCATCGATTACTTCGACGAAGGCGATGTCATGGTCATGAACGACACCCGGGTCTTCCCCGCCCGGATGTATGGCAACAAGGAAAAGACCGGCGCGGTCATTGAAGTTTTCCTGTTGCGCGAACTCAACCGAGAGTCCCTATTGTGGGATGTCTTGGTCGACCCTGCCCGAAAAATCAGGATCGGAAACAAGTTGTATTTCGGCGAGGACGAAGACCTCGTAGCTGAAGTCATCGACAACACCACCAGCCGAGGCCGCACCTTGCGCTTCTTGTTTGATGGCACCCATGAGGAATTCCGCCAGAAGATTTTCTCTCTTGGTGAGACCCCACTCCCCAAGTACATTGACCGCCCTGTTGAGCCCGAAGACGCAGAGCGTTTCCAAACGATCTACGCCAGAGAAGAGGGAGCGGTTGCCGTTCCTACAGCGGGCCTTCACATGAGCAAGCAGCTCATGAAGCGGTTCGAAATCAAAGGGATTGACACCGCCTTCCTGACCCTCCACATTGGTTTGGGCACCTTCCGTGAAGTCGAAGTCGAAGACTTGACCAAGCACAAGGTGGATTCAGAGCAGTTGATCATCCCAGAGGATTGTGTCAGCACCGTCAACAAGAGCATTGAGCGCGGAGGCAAAGTGGTAGCAGTAGGGACTTCTGTGGTCCGTGCTATGGAGTCCACGCACAGCACATTCCGCCAACTCAAGACTTATGACGGCTGGACTTCTCGGTTCATCTTCCCTCCATACAAGTTCAAGTTGGCAGACGCTCTAATCACCAACTTCCACACGCCTCAATCCACACTGTTGATGCTGACCGCTGCATTTGGTGGATATGACTTGATCATGGAGGCCTACCAAACGGCCATGAAAGAGAAGTACCGCATGCACGCCTACGGTGATGCCTTGTTGGTCATCTGATCAAACGCCCTACAGACCCTTTCAAACAAGGGACAGAAAAAAAGCCGCCCCCATTGGGAGCGGCTTTTTTCATGAAATCAAAAAGGGAATCAGCTCACCCGCTTGATGGAACAACCAATGGCCTTGGTCACAGCAGGCTTGATTTTCTTGCCTTCGGCCATGCGTTCGATGGCGTTCTGCAGGTACTGTTCCTTGACTTCATCCGAGGAGTTGACGTTGTCGTCAATGGATCCGCGGTATACCAAGCGGAAGTCGCTGTCAAAGAGGTATACATGTGGCGTGGTGCGCGCTCCGAACGCATCAGCAAGCTTGTGTCCATTGTCCACAACGTACGGCATGATGTATCCAGCCTCCATCGCATGCAGCTTCATTTGCTCCAGGCTGTCGTCTCCTTTACGCTTGGCCTCATTGGAGTTCACCAATACCGTTCCAATGCCCTGCTCGCGGGCGATTGCAGCCACCTCATTGTAGCGGCCTTCCCAACCTTCACTGCGGCCTTCACGGCCTACAACAAAGGGGCATGTGTTGCAGCTAAACATGACCAACAAGCCGTTTTCACCGGCGATGTCGATCAAGCTCCATTCCTGACCATCGATGTTGGTCATCTTCATCTCACTCGAGGGAGCCTTGTCTCCTGGGTTCAGCTGATTGAGTTCTGTCGACTGGGCCGACACCGTCGTCATCATGCCGCACACGAGGGCGGCGAGGGTCAAATTGCGAAGCATGTTCTTGCGTTTGTATTGGACCAAGTTAACCGCTGAGCGTGAGGAATGTTGCCAAAAATCCCATCCGCCATGCCGCTCAAAGGGGCATGTTGCCATGCTTGCGCCGCGGCCGACGCACCGTTTTGTTTTCGAGCATGGCAAACCCTTTGAGCAATCGGGTTCTGGTGTTGGCCGGCTCAATCACCTCATCGACATACCCCCGAGCGGCTGCCCGGTATGGGTGGGCAAACAAGTCTGCATACTCAGCCTCCTTCTCGGCAAGCTTGGCCTGCGGGTCGTCAGACGCCGCAATTTCCTTCCGGAAGATGATCTCCGCAGCCCCTTTGGCACCCATCACTGCAATTTCGGAGGTGGGCCAGGCAAAGTTGAGGTCCGCTCCAATGTGCTTGGAGTTCATCACATCGTAGGCCCCGCCGTATGCTTTTCGGGTGATCACGGTGATGCGCGGGACGGTAGCCTCACTAAAGGCGTACAGAAGTTTGGCCCCGTTGGTGATGATGCCGTTCCATTCTTGATCCGTGCCCGGCAAGAAACCAGGCACATCCTCCATGACAAGGAGGGGCACATTGAAGGCGTCGCAAGTGCGCACAAAGCGCGCAGCCTTGGTCGATGCTCCGATGTCGAGCACCCCGGCAAGCACCGCAGGTTGATTGGCCACAATGCCAATCGAACGGCCACCCAGCCGCGCGAAACCCACCACAATGTTGGCCGCAAAATCCGGTTGGATCTCAAAGAATGCGCCACCATCGACCAACTCCTTGACCACGTCCCGCATGTCATAAGGCTGCTGTGCACTCTCCGGAATGATGCTGTTCAACTTGGGGCGCGATTCGTCGCCCCCGGCATAAGGGACCGAGGCGGGAATCTCCTCACAGTTCTGAGGCAAAAAGCTCAGCAAATCCTTGATGCGGTCTATCGCCGCTACTTCGTTGGGGGCCGTCAAGTGGGCTACTCCGCTTTTGCTCGCATGAGTGCGCGCCCCACCGAGCTCCTCTGCTGTCACTTCTTCGTGGGTCACGGTCTTCACCACATTCGGACCGGTGACAAACATGTAGCTGCTGCCCTCGGTCATCAAGATGAAATCGGTCAATGCAGGGCTGTACACCGCCCCTCCCGCGCAGGGTCCGAGAATGGCGCTGATCTGGGGAACCACACCGCTGGCTTGCACATTGCGGTGAAAGATGTCGGCATATCCACCCAAGCTGACCACACCTTCTTGAATGCGCGCTCCGCCTGAATCGTTGAGGCCAATCACCGGCGCTCCATTGTCCATGGCCAAGTCCATGACCCGGCAAATCTTCTCCGCATGCGCTTCGGCCAAAGAACCCCCCAAAACGGTAAAGTCCTGACTAAAAACGTAGACCAAACGGCCATTCACCTTTCCATAACCGGTCACCACTCCGTCCCCCAGGAACTGCTGCTTGTCGAGCCCAAAAAGGTTGGACCGGTGGGTCACCAGCATCCCCAACTCCTCAAAAGTGCCCTCGTCGACCAACAACGCAATGCGCTCCCGCGCCGTCAATTTGCCCTTTCCATGCTGGGCCTCAATGCGCTTTTCGCCTCCGCCCATGCGGGCTTCAGCTTTCATCGCCTCAAGGCGTTCCACTGGATTCTTGTCCTCTGATGCCATGTTTCGAAACTACAGCGCAAGTGGCAACCAATTCACTGTGCACACCGCCCGCGACCTTCTGCAACTGCCAACAGGCGGGACTTACCTTTGCGGCGCAGCTCAGGATCTATCCTGACGCCACCATCGCCATGCTTCGATCACATAACTGCGGCGAACTTCGCCCCGACCACATCGGCCAAACCGTCACCCTGAGCGGTTGGGTCCAACGCGCCCGCGACCTCGGCGGCATGACCTTTGTCGACCTCCGCGACCGCTACGGCATTACGCAGCTCGCCTTTAACATGGACACCAACGCCGACCTGTGCCTGCAGGCGCGCAAACT
>DDCX01000098.1:16494-18321 GCA_002336475.1 Flavobacteriales bacterium UBA1995
CCAACCGGTGAAATCGAAATCGAAATCACTGGCCTGACCATCCTCAATGCGGCTGACACGCCGCCGTTTACCATCGAAGACAACACCGACGGTGGGGACGATTTGCGGATGCAATACCGTTACCTCGACCTGCGCCGTGGTCCGGTTCAAAGCAACCTCTTGCTCCGCCACCGCATCAACATCGAGACCCGGAAGTATCTGGACAGCATCGATTTCATCGACGTCGAAACGCCCGTTCTCATCAAGTCCACGCCGGAAGGCGCCCGCGACTTCGTGGTGCCCAGCCGCATGAACCCCGGTCAGTTCTACGCCTTGCCGCAAAGCCCGCAGACCTTCAAGCAACTGCTCATGGTCAGCGGCATCGACAAATACTACCAAATCGTAAAGTGCTTCCGGGACGAGGACCTGCGCGCCGACCGCCAGCCCGAGTTCACCCAGGTGGACTGCGAGATGAGCTTTGTAGAGCAGGAAGACATCCTGAACACGTTTGAGGGCCTCGTCCGGCACCTCTTTACCACCGTGCTCGACCGCGAGATTGGAGACTTCCCGCGCATGACCTACGATGTCGCCATGGAGAAGTACGGCATCGACAAACCGGACATCCGGTTCGGGATGGAGTTCCAAGACATGGCTCCTGTGACCCAAAATCAAGGATTCAATGTGTTTGACAGCGCCGAAGCCGTACTGGGTATCGTGGTGCCCGGAGCCGCCAGCTTCACGCGCAAACAGCTCGACGGCCTCACCGATTGGGTGAAGCGCCCCCAAATCGGAGCCAGGGGACTCGTGTACTGCAAGGTCAACGACGACGGCACATTCAAGTCCAGCGTCGACAAGTTCTACGACCAAGATGCCCTCGCCAAGTGGGCTGCCCATACAGATGCCAAGCCCGGCGACCTGATGCTGGTCCTCTGTGGTGGCCTCGATGCCACACGCAAACAACTCGCTGAGCTTCGCCTGCACATGGGATCAGAAATGGGCCTGCGCGATCCGTTCGACTTCAAGCCTTTGTGGGTGGTGGACTTTCCCCTGCTCGAATGGGACGAAGAAACCGATCGCTACCACGCGATGCACCACCCCTTCACATCGCCCAAGCCCGAGCACATGGACCTGATCGATTCCGATCCTGGCGCCGTGCGCGCCAACGCTTACGACATGGTCATCAACGGCGTGGAAATTGGAGGGGGTTCCATTCGAATCCACGACAAGGACGTCCAGGCGCGCATGTTCGACTTGCTCGGGTTCTCTCCCGAAGAAGCAGAAGCGCAGTTCGGCTTCTTGATGAATGCCTTCCGCTATGGTGCCCCTCCCCATGGAGGATTGGCCCTCGGATTTGACCGCCTCTGCTCCATGCTCGGCGGCGTCAACACCATCCGCGACTTCATCGCCTTCCCCAAAAACAACCAAGGCCGCGACGTCATGATTGATGCTCCAAGCCCGATTCATGGAGACCAATACGACGAGCTTTTCTTGGCTTCTACAGCCGCTGACAAAGAATAACTTTACAACATGTATCCCGCTGAGATTGTCAACCCCATGAAAGCCGAGCTCGTCGAAGCTGGCTTCTCTGAACTTTTGGATTCCGCTGCCGTTGATGCCGCCCTCGCTGAGGAAGGCACCTCTGTGGTGGTCCTCAACAGCGTCTGTGGCTGTGCCGCTGGCTCCATGCGCCCTGGCGTGAAGGCTTCCCTTGAGAATGCCAAACTCCCCAGCAAACTGCTCACCGCCTTCGCTGGCTTTGACGTAGAAGCTGTGGAGCGTGTCCGCAAGCACACCCTGCCCTACCCACCGAGCAGCCCAGCGGTTGCCCTCTTCAAAGACGGCAAGCTG
>DDCX01000138.1:0-129 GCA_002336475.1 Flavobacteriales bacterium UBA1995
CACGTCTTCCAGCGACATGTGCCTGTGAATGGGCAAACTGATGGCCGCATCATAGGTTTTGATGGCCTCGGGGCAGTCTTTAGCCGCAAAGCCTCGGTCCGCATATGCAGTGAGCAGAGGCAATGGGGG
>DDCX01000138.1:141-1064 GCA_002336475.1 Flavobacteriales bacterium UBA1995
AAGTGAACGTTGGTGGAGATTCCTTGGTCAGACAAGGCCTGCATCAGGGCGTCTCGGTGGACCGCAAGCCCCGCTTTTAACTGAATGATGTAGAGGTGATCTGCACTGGTGCCATCGGCGCTTTTCCGTTGTGGCAGATCCATGGAAGGCTGACCTGAAAGCAAGTGGTCATACCGATCTGCCAATTGAATGCGGTACGTCAAATCTGCGGGATACCGGTCCAAGGCGACCCTCCCCATGGCCGCTTGAATGTCGGTCATGTTGCACTTGAACCCGGGATGGGTGACGTCATAGCGCCATGGATTCTTGTCCGTACTGTTGAATTTGCTGGCGGCGTCTTTGGATTGACCGTGCAGGCAGTGCGATTTTAAAGTCCGGTGCACTTCGGCATTGTCAAATGGCGGTGGGAGAGACAAGGCCGCTGCACCGCCTTCAGCAGTCGTGATGTTTTTGACGGCATGAAAAGAAAAGACGGTGACATCGGCGGCGGCCCCCACACATTCCCCACGGGTCATCGCCCCGAGGGAATGCGCGGCATCTGATAGGAGCAGTGGGCGCCCCAAGGCTGCTTGCATGGGATGGCCTGCATCAAAGCCGTTTTGAGCGACCCATTCGGTCAGCGCCGTTTTCCATGCACCGCAGGGTNNGTGATGTTCAATCCATCCCGAAGATTTGCGCTGGGGAGGTCGATCAAGACCGGCGTAGCTCCCCTGTGCAAGACCACATTGGCGGTGGCGCAATACGTGTAAGCTGGCAGTATGACTTCGTCTCCGGGCCCGACGCCAAACCAATCCAAAATGACACCGGCAAGACCTGTCCACGAGCCACCGCACACAACTTGAGGGGCGCCCACAAAACGGGCCAGCTCTAGCTCAAAAGCGGCTGTTTCTGGGCCCGTCGTGATCCAGCCTGAGCGCAGCACG
>DDCX01000138.1:1142-22842 GCA_002336475.1 Flavobacteriales bacterium UBA1995
CATAAAGCGCAACAAATGTGGCTCGAGAAGGACAACCGTTTGGTCAGGGAATTTCGATTTAAGGATTTTCAAGAAGCATTCACCTTCATGACACGTGTGGCATTTCTGGCCGAGAAGCATGCCCACCATCCCAGTTTTCACAACGAGTACAGTTATGTGCGCATAGAACTGCACACCCATGATGCAGGCCGCGTTGTGACCGACAAGGACCGGCTTTTGGCCGACGCGATCGACCACCTTCTTCAATAATTGAGGTCCCGGTTTCTGGACAACACCAGGGACATCTGTTGAATGTTGCAGCACAAAAAAAGGCCCTCGATCGAGGGCCTTTTTTTGATGGGGTGTGTTGCAGATTATTTGCCAGCTCCGTCCGCTGCCGGAGCAGGCGTGACGTTTGCTGAAATCGTGATGCGCGTCTGCTCAGGAACAGTGTTGGCATTGATCGTGACCGTTTTGGTCTGCTTGTTCTTTTTCCCCTTGGAATTGAACTTCACCTCGATCTCACCTTCTTCACCTGGCGCAATGGGCTCTTTGGGACACTTTGGGACAGTGCAGCCACAGGATCCCTTGCAGCGGTCAATGATGAGTGGATTGTCGCCCGTATTGGTGAATGTGAAGATGTGCGTGACAGCGTCGCCTTCATCGATGGTGCCAAAATCCCAAGCGTTCTCCGCAAAGGTCATGGAGGTGGAAGGACCAGTCTCGGCTGGCGCCTCGGCTGCATCAGCTGCGGGATCCATTTTTGCTTCTGGAGCCGCCTTTTCGGTGGCCATTTCGCTGTTGGCTGGGGCGGTTTCTTCGCCCGCTCCTCCATTCTCGCTTGAACAGGCGACGAGCAGCATGGGGATGGCAAACATTGCCAGGGTACGTTGGATGTTCATGTTGTGGGTTGTCGTATGGTGTAAAATTAAGTCCTCCCGAGGATGACCGTGCACAAAGGGCACAGGTTGTTCCGTGCAGTAGCGTGAATTATCGGTTGCCGATGCCGAAATCCTTGTAAGTGCCGTCTTTTAGGACATCAATTCCGCGCCGGTAGACTGGATTGATGGGGTTAAAGACTTCATAAAATGTGGCTGTATCGAACATGTTGCGGCCAAGAATGGCCTTGAGTCGCAACGAAATGGCAGGAAGACTGGTGTTCCAGTCTTCCTCTACAAAAGGAATGTCCTCTGCCTCGCCCAAGGCAATCAGCTGATCAAGCAGTCCCTGACTCACGGTGTAGTCAGAGACATAGTCATCCTGATCGGGCAATGCACTTTCCAATCTCTTGCGGTCGGCATCTACGAATTCCAGAACAGCCCGATTGAACAGTCCTTTCCGCAACAAGTCTGTGAAATAGGCGCTGTTCATCGAAGTGTCGATGGGGACAAAGACGTCAGGGAGGATGCCCCCGCCACCGTAAACAGTGCGGTTCATGATGAGGGTGCTGTAACGCAGACTGTCGGGGAGATCCAAGCTGTCCAGGGACATCAATTCTCCTTTTTCGAACCGTTCGTATTTCTCTCTTCGGTAGGCATCCACACCATCTTCGTAAGGCTTTTGGATGCACCTTCCAGAAGGTGTGAAGTACTGCTGCACGGTCAATCGGACGGCGCTACCATCGGGGAGGCGAACGGGCCTTTGAACCAGGCCTTTGCCGAAGGTTCTGCGGCCCACAATCAGTCCGCGGTCCCAGTCCTGAATGGCGCCGCTGACGATTTCGCTTGCAGACGCACTGGATTCATCCACCAACACCACCAAACGGCCTTTTTCGAATCGGCCTGTTTCTTCAGCGATGCGGTCCTCCCTTGGGAATGAGCGGCCATCGGTGTAAACAATCAGTCGGTCACCTGACAGGAACTCATCCCCCATGGCAATGGCTGTGTTGAGCATGCCACCCCCATTTCCTTGTAGGTCGAGGATGAGGTCTTTCATGCCATCGGCCTGCAATTTGTCCAAAGCCTCAATGAGCTCGGACATGGTCTCTTTGGAGAAGCGGTTGACCTTGATGTATCCGATGCGGTTGTCGACCATGTAGGACGCGTCGACGCTGTAAATCGGAATTTTATCGCGCTCGATGTCAAAGTAAATCAGGCCGTCCACCTTGCTGCGCTTGATGCCGACATCGACATGGGTTCCCTTGGGGCCTTTCAGCTTTTCCATGACCCCTTTGTTGCGGATGCCTACACCTGCGACGGTCTCTCCATCCACCTCTACGATCCGGTCGCCGGACAAGATGCCCAGCCGTTCACTGGGGCCTCCCGCTATGGTAGAGACGACCATGATGGTGTCCTTCATAATGTTGAAGCGCACACCAATGCCCTCGAACTTCCCATTGAGGGGCTCGTCAGCTTGCTGGAGGTCTTCAGAGGGGATGTACACAGAGTGAGGGTCCAACTCTTCGAGCATGCCCCGGATGGCGGTCTCTACAAGACCATCGAGGTCTACCGAGTCCACGTACATCCGATTCATGTAATACAGGAGCGTATTGAATTTCTCTCCTTGATCCTGTACTTCTTTTTGGGCCGAAAGTGGAGCAGTGGTGAGCAGCAAGGTGCCGATCATCATCCATGGAGCCAGTGCCGATTTCATGGCGTTTTTCCTCATGCTCGCAAGATAAGGGCGAGGGTGTGCGGCTCAGTCCCTCTGCATTGGCAGAAATGCCAAAAAAATGGGTCGGGTGCATCGGCGCGGCTATCTTGGCCAATGAAGCTGGCGGGCAGACCGCGCTTCAAAACCTGCTACAAGATGTTTGATTCATACGCTTTGCACGGACTGCTGTCCGCATTCTTGATCACAATGACTGCCAGTGTTGTGGGTCAAACAGATTTCCAGCCTTGTCCTGAGGAGGTTCTGGCATCATGGGGTGAAGAAGTTGTTTTGCCGGCCTTGGACGTGGACCGGGCTTGGGAGCGCGCAGACAAAGAAGAAGAACTGCTGGGCAAGCACCTCTATGGAATCGTGCTGCCGCATTGGGCAGCCTTGGGGCCCGAAGCGCATTCGACCTCACACGTTGTCGCGGTGAAGGTGCCGGGAGCTTTGGGCATTGCGGTTCATTTTGACGATTTCCATTTGCCTCCGGGGGTTCAAATGTGGGTGACCAATGAAGCGGGCACTTGGGAAGAAGGTCCCTATGATTTCAGAGACAATGACGACCATGGCCGTCTGGCCACAGGGGACGTGCCCGGAGAATCAGCTGTGCTGCGTTTGGTCATGCCATATGGAACAGCAGATCAGGTTCGCCTGCACATCGAAGGAGCAGTGGGCTTGTTTCGAGACGTAGATGGAGCACGTGGTGGCAGTCAGCCTTGCGAGGTGGATGTAGCATGTCCAGAAATTGTAGGCTGGGAGTGCCAGAGGGACGCGACCGTGCGCCTTTCCATCATTGAAAGTGGCGGTTCCTACCTGTGCTCCGGGGCCATGGTCAACACAACTGCGCTGGACTGCCGCCAATACATGTTGACTGCATTGCACTGTGCCAGTGAGGTCACCGATGATGAGTTTGCCCTGCTCAAGGTGTATTACAATTACGAGCGGCCGGAGTGTGGCGAAGGCAATGGATTCCTCAACCGCCGCAGAACCGGTGTGATCCGTCTGGCCGATTCGGACGACATCCAAGGCAACAATTTTGATGGCTCCGATTTTTTGCTGGTCGAAGTGGAGGATGAAATCCCTTCCAGCTGGGACGTGTACTACGCAGGTTGGGACGCCAGCGGATCCGGCGCAAACAGCGGAGTGGGCATCCACCACCCTTCTGGAGACGTCAAGAAAGTGAGCACCTTCACCCAGAACACATCGAGCATCAGTTTAGGTTCGTTCGGTTCGCATTGGAGGGTTTATTGGATAGAAACCATCACCAATCACGGGGTGACAGAAGGCGGTTCATCTGGGTCGCATCTGTTCAATGAAGAGGGGCTTTCCATCGGCACCCTTTCCGCCGGCCTCTCTGCCTGCACAAACAACGGCGTAGGGCAAGGAACGGGGCCCGATGAGCCCGACTACTACGGCAAGATGTCTTACCACTGGGACGACAATCCCAACCCCAATGACGAGAAGCTAAACCTGTGGTTGGACCCCACCCAAAGTGGTGCGACGTTGCTCCATGGGGCTTACCCAGATGACGATGCAGACGTTCCATGCGGGCCTGCTCAGGCCTGCGAGAATGTGGCCGATGTGGCACAGATGTCCTTGGCCCGTGACTTGCGCATTCAGCCCAATCCCGCCCGTGAGGTGCTGCACCTCCGCTGGCCAAGGGGCGAATGGACAGGTGATGCCACTGTCGTGGTCCGTGATGCTGCTGGACGCATTTTGCAGACTTCCCCTTGGTGGGGAGGGGCCACCACCCTTGAGGTGGGCGATTGCCCCCGAGGTTTGGTGTTGGTCACCGTAATCATGTCCGATGGCGCTCAGGTTACCCGAAGGGTGATCTTGGATTGATCACCTCACCCAAACAAGGTCTTCCAACTCCACGCGCGTCCGGAAATCACCAAATGCGACGGTGGCCTTTTGGCCTTTGACAGCGAGGACTTCACCCCTTTGGCGGCCTTCTTTAAGTCGAACGGTGCTGCCGACATTGATGCGGTCGGTGTGTTGTTTAGTACGCTTTGATTTCTTCTGCGCTTGTGCTGCTGCCTTTTTACGGGCTGCGGCATCGGCTTTTTCTGTCTGTTTGGTGGCCTCAACAGACAGGTACTTGCGAATGTCCTCCAGCAACGGTTTGTTGGCCTGACCCGAAGTGAACCGGTCGATGAACTGCTGCAGTTTTTTGCCGCGCACAAGCGCGTCGTTTTGGTCTTTTCCAACCCGTTGAACGGACTCTTGCCTTTCCTCAAGGCGCGCCGCACGATCCTCGAATGAGCGCTTCGCTTCTGTCGCAGCATGTTCTGCTTTGAGCTGGCGGTCGGTGATTTTGACGTGCCGCGTTTTTTCTTTTTGTAGGGAGGCGATGAGGCCGTCGAGCCTCACTTTTCGCGGGTCGAGTTTTTGTTTGGCGCGGTGGATGATGTCGGCGGGTATGCCATTGAGCTCTGCCACTTCAAAGGTGAAGGAGCTTCCGGGTTGACCGAGGTCTAAATGGTAGGTAGGCGATAGGGTTTCAGCGTCGAACAACATGCTGCCATTGATCGCTTCGGGCATGTCCGTGGCGCGGGTTTTGATGTTGGCATAATGCGTGGTGATGACGCCAAAAACCCCTTGGTTATAAAGCTCCTCAAAAAACACTTCTGCAAGGGCACCACCGAGTTCGGGGTCGCTTCCTGTGCCAAACTCATCCAAGAGCAGCAGGCTGTTTCGGTTCGCACCGTGAAGGAACCCCTTCATTCTGTTGAGCCGGTAGCTGTATGTGGAGAGTTGGTTTTCGATGCTTTGGTTGTCCCCGATGTCCGTCAAAATTTGTTTGAACAAACCGAATGCGCTGTCGGGGTGAACGGGAACCAGGAGTCCACTCTGAACCATGGCCTGCAACAGGCCCACCATTTTGAGGGTGATGGATTTTCCGCCTGCATTGGGGCCGCTGATGATCAGCATCCTGCGTCCTTGATGAAGCGTCAGGTTCTGCGGTTCTACGGGCAGTTCCTTGCTGCGGTGGGCGATCAACAGCAGGGGGTGATGGGCCTTGAGCAAATCCAGGCGCAGGTCCTTCACGATGTGGGGCATGCTGGCATCCATGGACAGGGCCAGCTTCACCTTCGCTTGGATGAAGTCGAGGCGCACCAGCAAGCGCTGTTGGGCCTTGATCAGCGGTGTGTGTTTGCGAATGCGCTGGGTCAAGTCCCTGAGGATGCGCACAATTTCTCTCCGCTCATCGTCGCGGAGCATCTCCAGCTCATGGTTGACCTGGTGGCAGTCCGCTGGTTCGATAAAGGTGACCGAACCTGTTTTGGAAGTGCCCAGGGCAGAGCCCCGCACTTTTCGTTTGTGTGTGCTGGCCACAGCGAGGACGCGCCGCTCATTGAGGTAGCCTTCGGCAGTATCGGCCAGCCAACCTTGTTTGGCGCAAGACCGCAGGGCTTTGTCGAACAGCCGGTTGACCTGACGGCGTGCCGTTTGCATGTTGATGCGGATCCGTGCCAATTCAGGAGAGGCTTGGCTGCGGACCCCTCCTTTGGGGTCGAAAACGGCCTCTATTTCTTGGACGATTTCTTTGTTTTCGCTGACCGTCCCCAACATGCCGCACAGGTGAGGGAATCCGCGTTCGCGTCCTTGCAACGCACCGACGATGTCATTGACAAGGCGGGTGCATTGCAACACCCTCATAAAACCGGCCTCTGTCAAGGCAGAGCCTGAGACTTCGAGGAGTTTGATTTCGCCTCGGATCTCCTCAAATACAAGGGATGGAAACGCGTAACCTTCGACACGGATGCGCCGCAATTCATCCGTAGACAAGAGGGCAGAGGTCACACTAGGCCGGTGGGCACTGGGCACCAAGGTTTGGGCTTTTCTGCGCGCTGAGTCAGAAGAACAGTGGTCCTCCAACAGCCTTCTGATGGCGGCAAATTCGAGGTCTTCGATGGTTTGATCATCGAAACCCACGAGTCCCCTTTGAGGTCCCGAAGGCGCTTTAGAGGCTGCCATGTCTCAAAAAGTCATGTACGAGTGATACGGCGCGCTCCGGTTGCCGGGCATCGACCCATTGCACGCAGGACTGGCGGTGAAACCAGGTCAATTGTCGCCGAGCAAATTGCCGGGTGGTTTCTTGAATTCTTCTTATTGCTGTATCCATATCCATGGTGCCCTCAACAACTTCAAACAGCGCAGGGTACCCCACGGTTCTCAGGGCGTTGACATGGCGCATATGAATGACCGCACGCGCCTCTTCCAGCCAGCCAGAATCCACCATGTGCAGGGCACGTGCATTGATGCGGTCGTGCAAAAAGGATCGAGGTGCCCCCAAACCAATGGTCAGGGTGTCCCAAGGACGTCCTGAAGAGCGCGACCAACCCCCGGGGTGACAGTGCCGCCTCTCGGACTGCTGTTTTCTCAACGCGGTGTAAGTCTGGCCCGAAGTGCGGCACACTTCCAAGGCGCGGATGACCCTGTGGGGATTCGAAGGGTCGACCATTTTGCGGTGCTCAGGATCGAGCTGCTCGAGCTCTTCGAGCAAGGGAGCCAACCCTTCTGCGGCATGCTGTGCATTGAGTGCTGCCCGCACTTTTGGGTCTGCCGGGATGTCATCGAATCCGTCCTGAACCGCTTGGGTATAGAGGCCGCTGCCGCCCACCAGAATGGCTACCCGGGGCAGTCCTTGAGCAGAGCGCCTTTCAAAATAGCCTTGGAGCCATTCAATGGCCTCTGACGCAAACCGTCCAGCACTGTATTCCTCATCAAGGGACAAGAAATCGACAAAATGGTGCGGTGCAAGGGCGCGTTCCTCTGCTGAAGGCTGCGCAGTTCCGATGGCAATTCCGCGGTAAAACTGGCGGCTGTCCGCGGAAACTATCTCAGCGTTGAACGCCTGCGCAAGGGCGAGAGAAAGTCCCGTCTTGCCCACAGCTGTCGGACCCACAATGGAGATGAGCAAGGGCGCATTTCCGCGCGGTTGGATGTGGCCTCGGGTTGAATTCAATATGCTGCTTCGTCCAAGTCGTCGAGCGAGGTGAAGCTGGGGCCGTCGTCTTCATCTTCCTCTTCTTCATTGAGGTAGGCGTCCAATTCGGGGTCACCTGTTTTCAACGGACCATCGTCTTCAGGGGCCTCTTCAGCCATTCCATCCAAAAGGTCGACCTCCTTAGAATACTGATCCGGCGCTGTGCCAAATTCCTCGGCCAGCAAAGGATACTCTGGAATGTCCCCTTCCTCGATGCCCACCACTTCTACGTAGAAGCACCACATTCTCAAGAAGTCATAGACATAGACCATGCGGTCGTTGTCTGCTGCCACCATGTCACCCACAGCCACAGTGCGCATGGAAGGGTAGGGAGTTCCGGAGTCGTCGGCCCCCATGTCCATGAGCGGCACTTCACGTCCACGTCCCCAATCTTCGTCAGATTGAAAAAACGAAGCCATTTCTCCTTCACCAAAGTCAAAAGCAGCGAGAATGCCGCGGTGCAGGTCCTCGAGCGGTGCTGACTTGCCGATGAGGATGTCCCGAAAGACGTCTTCTTCGATGTCGATGATCACGCGGAAACGGATGAGGTTCATTTTTGGTGCACTCCTAAGCTGCGAATTTATGCCATCTATGCGGCAGGCGCGTTAGTTTCGCAACCGGTCATCACCGCTGTAAGTACCCTGTCCAACATGCGCATCCCATTCGACTCCCGTATTCTCAAGATTGCTTTGGCCGCTGGGGCCTTGGCTTATGCCGTCCAATGCTTCATGACGGGATACACCGGCAGTGGCATCGGCATGGTATTGTTGGCTGTTGTCTTTGGCCTGAGTGCCGCGCGCAGCTTGAGGATGGTGCTGGTGGCTTTTCGAATCCAGCAGCAAAAGATGGACAAGGCGCGCGAAGTATTGGCGGGAATCAACCCCAAGCACTTGTGGCCGCGCAACCGCGGGCAGTATTGGTTTCTTCAAGGGAACCTGCTGCTTGAGTTTAGCTTACCCGAAGCCGAAAAGGCATTCCGTAAGGCATTGGAAGTGGGCTTGAAGCGGGATGAAGAGAAGGCTGCTGTGATGTTGAACCTCGCAGCCATCCAGAGTTCGAAGCGGCGCACAAAGGAGGCCAAAGCCCTCATTGTTCAGGCCAAACGCTTGGATAAGAAAGGCATGCTCAAGGCAGACATCCGCACCATCGAGCAGGCCATCAAGAATCCCCAACAGGTGATGCGCCGCCGTTGATCAAACGTTTTTGGGCAAGGATCCTGTGGACGTTTTGCTGCTGTTCCAGGTAGGCAAGGTTTCTAGGCCTTCTGCAAATGGGGCCTCACGTTGGAGGTCCTGAATGGTGAGCAACCATTCTAACGCCATGTCCTGCGCCCGCCTGAACAACTGGTGGTGGTGATTGTCGTCGAGGCTGGTTTTGGCGAACTGTCTTTCGAAGTCTTCCAGGGCAGCGTGCACCGCATAGGCGACGGGTTGATACGCCCGATTGTTGGGAGCAGAATCCATTTGCCGGGCACATTGATCGAGCACGTCAAAGAGTACACTTCGAATAGCACGCTCTGTTTCACCCTTAGCCATGCGGTCAAAGTAGCATGGAGTTCAACGCCAATCGGCGATGTGCGTGTTCTGTGGAAAAGATCCGATCAGTATGCCAAGAGCGCCTCAAGGGCAGCGGTCAGCCTTTGACGTGGAAGGTATTCGGCTTCGAGGTTGGGGGCAAAAGGAATGGGGGTGTCCAGTGAAGCCACACGCGACACGGGGGCGTCGAGGTAGGCAAAACACGATTCTTGGACCCGCGCAGCAATTTCTGCACCGATGCCTCCTGTCAGGTTGTCCTCATGCAAAACCAATACGCGACCGGCTTGAGTTGAGGCCTCAAAAACAGCTTCCCAATCCAATGGGGCGAGCGTTCTGAGGTCCAAAACACCAATCTGTCCCAAGCCTTGGCTGCGCATCCGCTCGGCTTCTTCAAGGGCCCAATGGACGCCCATACCGTAAGTGACGACAAGGGCATCATCAGGGGTACCCATCAGACGGGCCTTGCCAAAGGGCAGGCTGTAGTCATTGGTAGGGACTTCTCCACTGAGGCTGCGGTACAGGGCCTTGTGTTCGAAGAACAAAACGGGGTTAGGGGTGTCAAAAGCCGTGGCGAGCAGGCCTTTGGCATCCTCAGGGAATGCCGGGTAGGCGATCATGAGTCCGGGCACATGAAAGAACCAAGCCTCATTGGATTGGCTGTGAAAGGGTCCGGCCGCCACACCGCCTCCCGTGGGCATGCGCACCACGACGTCGGCTTGTTGTCCCCAACGCCAGTGCAATTTGGCGAGGTTGTTGACGATTTGATTGAATCCGCAGGTCACAAAATCAGCGAACTGCATTTCTACCATGGCCTTCATTCCTGCAATGGAAAGGCCCAGGCCAGATCCAATAATGGCACTCTCGCACAAGGGGGTGTTGCGCACCCTGTCTTCTCCAAAGCGATCAACGAAACCATCGGTCACTTTGAATACACCTCCGTAATGTCCGATGTCTTGCCCCATCAAAACGAGCTCATCGTGACGTTCCATCGCTGTGGAGAGCCCTTCTGAAATGGCGTCGATGAACCTCAGCTCTTTCGTTTCCGAGCCAGGTGCGCGAAGGGCAGGTGCGTCTCTGCGGAACAAGCGTTCCACCTCATGGTCCGCATCGGCCACCACCTCTGGCTCAGATTCAGCGGCCTTGAGTGCAGTGGCAATGGCCTTTTGTATATCCGCTTTGCGGGCTTCGACTTCCTCTGCAGTGATGTGCCCCTTGTCGGTGAGAAATTCTACATAGCGGTCAACGGGGTCTCGCTGTTCCCATGCTTCGATGATGCCTTCTGGGTAGTACTTGGTTCCACTCGCTTCCTCGTGTCCCCTGCGCCGGAATGTGTCAAACTCCAACATAATGGGCCGCGGGTTTTTCCGGATGGAGGCGGCTGCCTTGCGCACGGTGTCATAGACCTCTAAAATGTCATTTCCATTGACCCGGATGGCATCTTCTTCTGGGATGCCATAGCCTGCGGCCTTGTCTATGAATTGAGCACAACGGAATTGCTGACTGCTGGGGGTAGACAATCCCCAGTGGTTGCTTTCGATGCAAAACAGCACGGGGAGTTCCCAGACGCTCGCTACGTTCAAGGCCTCGTGAAAGTCGCCTTCGCTGGTGCCCCCATCTCCTGTAAATACCAGTGTCGCCTTGCCGCTGCCGCGGTTTTTGGAAGCCAAAGCAATGCCGTCCGCAATCCCCAATTGAGGACCCAGGTGGCTGATCATACCCACAATGTGGTGGTCCATTGAACCAAAGTGAAAGCTCCGATCGTGGCCCTGTGTGAATCCAGAGGCCTTGCCTTGGAATTGGGCAAACAATTGAGTGAGACTCACGTCACGTGTGGTGAAGACCCCCAAATTCCGGTGCATGGGCAGGATCACCTCATCGGAATCCAAGGCTGCAGCGCAACCCACTGAAATGGCCTCTTGGCCCATGCCAGAGAACCATTTGCTGATGCGCCCTTGCCGCAACAGGCTGAGCATTTTTTCTTCGATCAGCCTGGGCAACAGGATGTGATCGAGCAATTGAAGCATGACATCGGGGGCGATGCCACGGTCTTCGATGTGCAATTCGGGAACCTGAGTAGGGGCCATTGCCACAAATCTAACTGCCCCTTTGTCCGTCTCGCAGTAGCTGCTGGGCGTATTTTGCCCGCGGAAATGAACAGCGCCACATCAGGACCTTCCCCAGACCCCGAAGCAGCTGCCACTGCAATGGTCCGCCTTTCACCTCAGGCGTCCCGAGACCCTGAAGCCATTGCTGCAGCGTTGAAGCAGCAGGGCATTGATTGCAAGCAGTTTACCGTTTTAAAGCGCAGCCTAGATGCACGCCGAAGGCCTGCTGTGGTCGAGTTGATAGTCGGGGTCGAAGTGGAGGAACTTTCCTTCGTCAAGGGGGAGTGGAAAAATGTTGCAGGTGCCCAGCCGGTGGTGGTTGTAGGTGCCGGTCCTGCAGGTTTGTACTGTGCCTTGAGGCTGATTGAACTGGGGTTCAAGCCCATCGTGATCGAACGGGGAAAGGAGGTCAGGGAGCGGAGACGAGACCTCGTTCAATTGATTCGAAAAGGCAAAGTGGATCCGGATTCCAATTACTGCTTCGGAGAAGGCGGTGCGGGCACCTATTCAGATGGCAAGCTCTACACGCGGGCCAAAAAGCGCGGCAGTTGGCGCAAAGTGCTGGGCTGGATGGTCGAACACGGTGCAGAACAAGACATCTTGGTCGATACCCATCCGCACATTGGCACCAATAAATTGCCCGCGATCATCTCGGGCATGCGCGAGCGCATTATTTCCTGTGGAGGAGAGGTTCGCTTTCAATGCAGGGTGACGGGGGTGGACCGGGAGGCTTCTGGTGCTGTGCAGGGCGTGATCACTGCAGAGGGGCGCGTTGCCGCTGCGGCTGTTGTAGTGGCCACAGGTCATGGCGCAAGGGATGTATTTGAATGGATGCAGCAGGATGGATTGCAGGTTGAACGCAAACCTTTTGCGCTGGGCGTTCGGATTGAGCATCCCCAGTCTTGGGTCAATACCCGACAATACAGACTTCGGGATGCAGCTTTGGCCGACGACCTCGGTCTGCCTCCGGCGGCTTATTCTTTGGTTACCCAAACAGAAGGAGGTGGTGTGTTTTCATTTTGCATGTGCCCCGGTGGGGTCATTGCACCCTGTGCTACCGAGGATGGAGAGGTGGTCACCAATGGATGGAGCCCTTCTAAGCGCAACAATCCATGGGCCAACAGCGGCATTGTGACTACGGTGAGTGAGGCAGACTTGGATGCCCTGGGCCACCACGGGGCATTGGGCGCCTTGGAATTCCAGCGGGCTGTGGAGCGCGCTTGCAGTGAAGCTGCCGGTGGTGACCAGCGCGCGCCTGCCCAGAGGCTGGCAGATTTTGTCGCTCGAAAGCGATCAAAGGACCTGCCGCCTTGTAGTTATTTGTCCGGATTGACCTCAGTGGACTTGACCGCTTTGTTGCCTCCATTTATCGTGGAACGTTTGATCGCCGGCATCCTTGATTTTGACCGGAAAATGCCAGGGTACATTCATCCCGATGCCATCGTCGTGGCGCCTGAGAGCCGCACTTCAAGTCCGGTTCGGATGACACGCGACAAGGCTACCCTCGAAATGGAAGGCGCTCCCGGACTCTATCCGTGCGGGGAAGGCGCAGGCTATGCCGGGGGCATTGCCTCTGCAGCAATGGATGGCATCCGCGTTGCAGAGGCCATCGCTGCCCGTCAGGCCGTCAGTCTTGATTGAGGAGGATTTCTGCTTCGGCGACCGGAATGATCCGGCCGGCCACATCACCCACAACAAAAGCGTCTTCAAATCCTGCCTCAAGCAGCATGGGGAGCTCCTGACGGGCTTCAGCTGCGCTGGAAAAACGACCATGCAAGTAGCGGTGCCATCCGGTGGTGCTGCGGTGTTCGATGTCGCCCAAGTGCAGCAGTCCGTCCATGGCGTCGACCCCCATTTCGGTTTTCAAAGCACCGAGTTGAATGCGAAATTCAATTTTGGCAGGGTCAAACTGCGGAGCAAGTGGTGCGTCATCTTCAGGTTGGGCTTGACCTGAGGACGGGGCTGTTGAAGTCCCATCAGGGGCATGTTCTGTGACAAAGGCGCCAGTGAAGCCCCGCGCTGTGAGTTGAACCTGATAGGCCAACGCTTCAGATCGGTCTTCAAAGGTGGGGCTCACAATCCTCAACAATCCGTCTTCACCCTTGAACCTCAAGACTTCAAGACCTTCGAAAAGGGCATTCAATGCGGCAGGGTCAGGGGTGCGATATGCCCCCATTTGAACCCTGAAGTGGCCCATTTCAACTGCATCCTCTGTTGCCTCACCACCAACTGCGTCTGAAGGGGATTCAATTTCAGGAGCAATCAATTCTGCATCCAGGCCTGCCGCACGAACGGCATGAGCGGCCCGCCCTGCTTCACGAGGGTCGGCGCTGACCTTGACTTTCATGCCGTTTTCCGATTCTGACAAATGCTCAAACGCCAAAAGGGTGTGTTGTTCGGCGAGCGTCCATCCTTCAGCAGGTGTGGGAATGTTCAGGGTGTACTGTGTGCGGTCATCAGAAGTGACCCGGCCGGTTACGACATCCCAGCCCGATTTATCGGTTGAGGAATGGTTGTCTTGGCCTTCGCCCAGAGTGAGGGCCACACCACGTCCATCTACATCGATGTGAGGTGAGTTTATTTCTGCGTCCTTGTAGTCAGCATAACCATCGCCATCGGTATCCACAGGGCACCCAGAGGCATCCACTTCTACACCGGAATCGGTGCCTGGGCAGCGGTCATGGAGGTTGCTAATGCCATCACGGTCAGTGTCCATCGAGGCAAGGAGGGCTGCGTCTTCCGCAGAGACTCCGGGGATGACGGGGGCTGCGGCTGGCTTTTTCTTTAACCGGCCCAAGCGGATGCCCAAACCAAAGAATCCGCTGGCCAGGGCATCGCCAGAGAGCGCCCGTCCCGAAACCTGATCGTCCAATGCGTCGGTCAGGCCGAGCCAACCTCCTATGCCCATGCGCGCTCGCACCCTTGGACTGACATCGAGTCTGATGCCAATTTGAGCGGGGATGGCCAGAGATCGGCCTGGGCCACGAGCACCTTCTGCTTGGACCACATCACTCTCGTAGGTGTAGTCGCGGCGAAGAATGTTGGCGTTGCCACCATGGTCGCCGGCCTCATCAATATCGCGCAATGTTCCGTCCGACCAGAGGTGGTATTCGCGCCCAAAGGCGTCCTCCAAATCCTGCTTCATAACATGGTCTATGTGGGACACCCCAATGCCAATAAATGGCTGAAACCCTTTTGAAATGGTGGCGAAACGGGTGTGTGCATCCCGCCTAGATCCTGCGGCTTCCCATACCCAGTTGACCATGACTGTGCCGGATTGCACCTCGGTCTTCCAGCCGCGCATGGCCCCATCATCCATCACAATGGAGCTCCGGGCTGCTTTCATTTCAACTTCCCATGGACCATTCAATGCCGTCTGAATGGTCAACGCTTGACCATATCCCGTGTTGCCCAGATTGTGGGTTCCGTATGACTGGTGCCGCTCGGTGTGGAGCGCTACGGGCCCCATTTGCCATCCAGCATGAATTCCAGAGCCCGGCTGGCTCACATGCTGCGAACCTGTGGATTGTGCCATGACCCATAAGGGCAGGAAAAGCGCAACAGCAACCAGTACCAAGAGGTGCTGGGTACCACGGGAGGGGAGGGAAGTAGAGATCAACATGAGGCGGTATTCACGCCCCATACGCGCTGCAGGTGCTAAAGGTTACCGTTGGCCCTTGTTGTGTCCTTCGGCACTGATGTTCAGGGCCAGCTGAAGGCCGAGGCCACATCCCATGGCGACCCCCATGCCTCCCATTCTCACGGCATGGTGCAAACCAAGGGCAGTGCTCCCAATCAGAGGTTCCCTGTCTGATCCTACACCGAGCCAGCCTGTCCACCGGTGGGAGACCGAGTCAATGGGACCAAGCCATTGCGCAGCTGCCGATTCCAACAATGCATCCCATCGGGCTTCAGCCTTTTCATCGCGTTGGGGAAAGGGGGGCAATTCAACCCCAAAGTGCCTGCCCCCGCCAAACAGCACATGGCCATCGGGCAAGGTTCTGAAGTAGAGATAGCCATCTTCGATGTGGTAAGCTCCTTGAGGGGGCATCTGAACAGGCCTCACCACCAATACGCGGTTGGGTGCAGGGGCCACTTCGGCTTCGGGTAGCACTTCTTTGGCGAAGCCATTGGTACAGATGGCGATGCTTTTGCTCTCCAATACACCCCGAGGAGTGCAGATGCTCCATGGGCCATCTGGCGCGCTTGGGGCTTCAAGCGACGAAGCGGTGCAGCCGTTCAAGCATTGGATGTCCGCAACCTGCAATGCTCTGTGGAACGCACTGACCATGCGGCCTGTGTGCAACATTCCCTCCCATGGAAGGTGGATGCAAGAATGGGCTCCGAACTGCGCTGCGCGGGAAGGGCTGTAGATGAGGGCAGGGGTGTCGAGCGGGTTTGGGGCCAAGTGGCCCAGAATAGAGGCCATCAAAGGCTGAACGGCATCGTTGAGCAGAGCGAGGTTTTGACCGGCTTCATCGCTGCGTTTCTTGCCCGAAGGAGATGCGGCAAAAAGCTCCCAACCTCCTGACCATTCTAGTCCCAAGGCCTTCTCGCCGAGAAGTTCGATCAGTGCGCGCAACCCCTCTGCGCGCAAGCGGATCAACTCAAGCCATTTTGATTGCCCTAAAGTCTCAAGGTCATCGAGCCATTCGCCGGGACCTCCGAAACATGCAAAACCCGCATTGCGCGTTGTGCCGCCCTCACCGAGGACATCGCGCTCGATGATGCGCACCCGGTCATGGGGGTGCAAAGCCTTGTAATGAAGGGCCGTGCTCATGCCCACAATGCCTGCGCCGATGACGGTTAAGTCAGCCGGTGCGAGCAAATGTTCACTTTCCCAGTATCCTATGGGCATACTTTTGCGTAATACAGTCAGTTCAAGCCTTCACTAGTCGGTAGGTTTTTCCGTACTTCGAAGGAGGCAGACCTGTAAGTAACAAAGATGGCCAAGAAGCCCAGCATATATAAAATTCAGACGCTCCAGTGGTTGGCACTGGTGTCGTTGATGTTGCCCATACTGGTGTTTTCGCAAGGAAGCATCGAAGTCGATGGAACCGTCCGTGACAAAGACAGCAACAGAAAATTGGCTGGGGTCCAAGTCGAGGTGCTGCGGAATGGCCAGCCTTATGATGCGGTCTCCACATTGGCCAGCGGCAAATACAACCTGTCTTTGGACCATGGTGCGGACTATGAATTGAGGTTCACCATGGGGGACTTGAGTCCGAGAAAGGTGGAACTTCAAACATCGAGTATCCCGGAAGCATTTAGAGAACGTCCTTTCTATCTCACAGTAGAAATGAGCATGTTTGAAATTCCTCCAGGCTTCGATGAGAGTTTGTTGGAACAGCCCATTGGCAAGGTCGCGTTTGACCCCAGCAAGGAGCAATTGTCCTGGGATTTGCCCTACACCTCACGCATGCAGTCTGAAATTGACGACGCACTCGAAGCGGCTGCTGGCGGGGGGGACGAAGCGGCTTCAAATAAGGAGTACGAGGAGCACATGCGGAAAGCCGAAGTAGAATTCGGCCGTGAGCGCTGGGCGCAAAGCATCAATTGGCTCGATCGGGCATTGTCGGTTCTCCCAGGGGATGCCCGCGCGGAGAACATGCTGGCTGAAGCACAGGAGAATTTGGCTGCCGCCGAAGAAGAAGCTGAGGCGCGTAGTGATTACGACGCCCAGATGCGGGAAGGGAAAATGGCCATGCGCAGGGAGGACTGGGTCACAGCAACGCGGGCTTTTGAAGCTGCAAGTGGCATTTTCCCAGATGAGCAGGAGCCCAAAGATTTGTTGGCAGACATTGACGCAGCTACTGCCACTGAGGAGGACTCAGAAGAAGATGTCGCCTTTGAGTCGGCCATGGCTGAAGGCCAAGCTGCATTCGGGCAACAGGCTTGGGATGAAGCCGAGGCCGCCTTTGAGCGGGCTTCTGAATTGAAGCCAGCAGAGCGCGCCCCCAAGGACAATCTCGCTGAAATTCGCCGGCTTCGGAAGTCTGAAGATGCTGCATCAGCAGAAGATGAGCGGCGCATGCAACGGTATGAGGATCTGATTGAAAAGGCGGACCGAAACTTTGATAGCCAAGACTTTGTTCGGGCCAAAACCATGTACGAGCAGGCCTCCGAAGTCATGCCCGATGAGGTTTACCCGCGCATGCGAGCCGCGGAGTCCGAAGGTTTGATTGTTGAGTTGGGAGAGGAGAAGCCCGTGGAAGTGCCAGACAATGCAGACGACAGCGGCGATGCATTGAACCGAGAATATGAAGACCAGATTCGCCGCGGCGACGAGGCCTTTGATTCAGAGGATTGGGCGACAGCAGAAGCAGCGTATTCGGCGGCTTTGGAATTGCGTCCTGAAGAACGCTATCCAAAGAACAGGCTGCGCCGCTTGGCTTCAATGCAGCCTGAGGCAGAAAGTTCGATGGACTTGAATCTGGAAATCGACCGCGATGCTTTGCTCGCAGAAAATGAAGCCAATGCCAAGGCTGTGGCAGATGCAACGGCAGCCATGGAGCTGGAGCAGGCACAAATTTTGGAGGAAGAAAGGCTCGCCGCTTTGGAGTCCGAAACGCGCAAGAATGAGCAACGCAAGGCGGCGTCTGATGCAGGCCTTGACAGAAGCCGAAACTATGTTTTGGCCATGCAAAATGTGAAGGAGGATGATGCAGAAGCTTATTATCGAGATGCGCTTGAGTCAGAGATTCGGGCAAGGGGACTGGCGGTTTATGCGCGTTCGGAGCGTCAAGAGGAATTGAGTCAAGTTTGGCTGAGCAACAGTGATACCCGCCGTCAATCTTCGTACGCGGATGTGCGTGAACAGACGACCACGCATGAAGCTTTAGAAGCCTCTCATTCGGGTTACCGCTCTGACAGAGTGGTTGATCTCGAAGTGAGGACCACCCGCCACCAAGAGCAAGAAAAAGATTGGGCAGCGATGGGAAATGCCGGTCGGCGCGACCGCTTCATTTCACTCACCAGAAAGGACAAGCTGAACCGAACCAATTTGGCGGACCGGACCAAGCGTTATGCGGTGTTTGTGGACTCTTTGGATCGCATGCTTGCGGCCTATGCGAACTTTAACCGGGACCTCAGGTTGGCATCTGTAGATGCTCGGATCATGCGTTTTGATGAAATCGAACGCAAGGCAGCTGAACACAGAAGAGTCGGAGAGGGTGAGTCGATCCGACGGTTGGGCCGCTGGTCTGACATTCAAAAAGTTGAAAGGGTGGACGCGCAGGCCAAAATTTTTGCTGCTGGAGAAGCCTCTATTCGGTCTGCCGCAGCCTTGAGAAAAGTGCAGGCAAAAGAATCCGGAAGTGCTCCTACAGCCGAGGATTACCTTGAAGTCCCGGCCAAAGAAGGCATTCGCCAAGGGGTAGAAGAGCGCAGCTATGAAGAGGGCAATGCCCTCATCATAGAACGCACAGTCCGGGTTGAGAATGAAGTCAACGTTTACCGCAAGACTGTAGCCAAGCACGGGGTCTATTATTTCAAAAACAACCGCTCCATTACCCATGACATTTGGGTTTTGGAAACCTTTGAGATTGCGGACTGAGCGGGATTACTCCCTGCGTTTTTTTCGGCCTTCGCCGCATTCTTTTGGCGGAATAGGCCCCAGGTCAATGGCGGCTATGGGGCAGTTTTGGGAACCACCTGGGTTCCAAGCCCACAGCCCACTCTGTATTTGAGGCCAACCTAACGGCCAGTCCCAGCTCTGGCCGGTGATCATCCAGTCCAGCCCGTTGCCGTTGCACAGGGTGTTGATGGAGCCTGTGGCCCATCCAGAGTAGGGTTGGCCAAAATGGTTGGCTCCCTCTTCCAGCTCAGGAAAGGGGGCTTGTTGGAACTTCATGTGAACGTCATTGTCCTCAAAGGTGTTCCACCCGCCGCCGCCTTCGGGCTGCATGACGAGAAGGGCCTTGTTGGCGAACATGGCGATGTCATTGGAGGCAAAGGCACAACAACCCAATTCTACCCTTGCCGTGGAGGCCATGAGTCCTGTAACGTGCGCGTCAAATTCACTGTCTTCAATTCTGATGCGGCCTGGGCCGGATATGTTCAGCCCGACATCTGCGCCGATAAACCGGCAGTTTTCGATGAGGTGCGCTGGCTCGGGGCCCAAAAAATCATGCGTGACTGGGTGCGCTTCAAAGACACAGGATCTCCATCGGACCTTGTTGTGGTCCAGAAGGGTAGAGCCTCCTTGAAAAGAGCAGTGTTCCATCCGGCAATCGTCTTGCTGGTGCGCCAGGTTGATCGTGGATCCCTCAAGGTTTTGCAACCAAAGCGGCCCATGAATATGGATGGAGTCGTCCTCGATTCCAATCCACTGTGTATCCTCAAAGCGGACCTCCTCCGACATGTTGGACTCCCACAAGGCTCCCCCAAGAAGCCGAAGTCCGGAGCGTTCTTGATGCCATGAACCCTCTCCTTGGATGTCGACGGTGGCGCCGGGTTGCAAGATCCAGTGCGTCTCGTCTTCAAGGGCCTGAATGGACATATGGGCTTCTGCATCCAATTGAAATTGGCATTGCGCCGCAGTCCACAAACGGGCTTGAGGCTCAAAGTGGTGGTTCCAAATGCCGTCTGCAGAGAGGTGCACAGCTGCATCGAGAAAGAATCCGCTGTCGTAGGCCTGTGTCCAAATGACCATGCCTTCGGAATGGATGATACTGCCGGGTAGTGCCCTTACGATAGAGTGTGGCCTTTGGTCAACAATGCCGCCCGAAATCTGCAAAGTGGCCCCGGGTTCGAGCACGAGTTCACTGCCGGGGTGCAGTGTGAGCTGACCGTGAATCTGGAGTGTGCTTCCCGAACGCACGATCAGTTGGGCAGTAGACATGTCAGAAGGCAGACCTCCTCCCAGTTCAAGGATGCCACCTGAGGCAACGGACAGGTAGCCCGGGCAAGGTTGAATTTCAAACGTACCATGAGAGTTGGGCTCGGCTGCAGATTCGCCGAACTCCATGCCAGCGGATTGCAAACACAGCCGCTGCAGCACATGAAGTGGTGGCAAGAACCAGTCGCCCGATGCATTGAGGACCACCTCTTCCTCAAGGTTTCCTGGCAGAATGGGGCATTCGGTGTAATCCAATTGCTCCATTACGAATTGAATGTTCGCAGGGTTGACTTCGCTGTGTGGCTGGTTGATGTCGCCCAAGTGAACCTCATCAAAGGGGGAGGCTTCGGTCAATTGCTCCGCGGACAGGCCGTACCACGGAGGAGCTGCACCTAGGGCGCTGCCTGTGGGGATAAAGCTGTGCAGGGGTTGATATTGCCCCGCCTCGATCACAGGAATCACGAGGGGCCAAGGCAGGTCCATTTGTTCGAGCGCAGCATTGAAGGCTTCAGCGAATTGACGCAGGGAAGGACGGGTGCCGCCAGGCATGACATCCAGAGATCCGCCCCACAATGCATTGCCCATCTCATCGTGGCCGACGCTCAAGTCCAGTGGCCATGGCCAGCCTCCGCCCGAGGGCATTTCGAGGAGACTCGTAACGGGCGCAGCAGGCCAGGCCAGTGGATGGGTCGGCGCACCTGGATCGGCATAAATTTCAAGGTCCAGAAGTCCTCCGATGTCGCCCACGACTTCTGTAGAGAGGATGGCATACTCGTAATCCAACAGCGGCTGACTCTGATCTGCGACTGGCCCAAGTCCTCCATTGGCAATCCCAATGTTCCGGCACGATTCTGGCCATCCAAGGGCGTCTAAACTGTCTTGGTAATTCGCCCTGGGATACAAGGGTAGCCTTTGCTTTAACAGCAATTGACGGGCTGCTGGTGAAGACAAAGCGTTAGAAAGAGGCACAACCGCGCCACCGCTGGAGTTCAATGCCCCAATCATCTGTTGAAGGCCAATGGGAATGTTCGCGCCGCGGTGTGGACTGTCTAAACTTAGATAGAGCTGGGCACAATGCGGCTCGCCGTCATTTTCCATCAACGTCAGGGCAATCCGGGCAATTTGTCCTCCCATACTGGCGCCACCGAGTACGATCGGTCGGGCGTCCGTCTTGTACTCATTGAGATGGGCAAGCACATCAACAAGCAGCTCGGCATTGGCAAAGATGTCACCCGCTCCTTCCTCGAAATCGACCAAGACAGGATGGAAACCCCGCGTTATGAGCGAGTCCAACAAAACGGGCATGTTGGCCATCATGGGGTATTGATCGGGCGAGCAGCCATTGAAGGCAGCCCATCCAAAATCACCCAATTGCAGGTAAGACGAGGTGTTGGTGAGTCCGAAGTCAATGCCTTCGACAAAAACAAAAGGCCTGCCCAACGCGGTGCCCAAATCCATCGTGTAAACGTTGGCTGCTCGTTGCCCAGAGCCAGTCAAGGCCACGTGTCGAAAAGGCAGTGAAGGGTATGAAAGCCACGGAGGTGTTAGGGGCGGGGCGGCTGGACAAGACTGACCAGCAATGAGGCAGGGCCATGCGATGAGGGCCATAAGAACGATGAGCAGATGTGATGGGGGGTAAGAAAAATTCATGGGGCAC
>DDCX01000138.1:22935-36208 GCA_002336475.1 Flavobacteriales bacterium UBA1995
ATCCTCGGTGCCATCTTGTTTCTGCGTTTTGGGTTTGCAGTCGCACATGTGGGCTTGCTCTGGACCATGGCGATCATCGTCTTGGGGCATCTGGTTACCATCCCTACAGCCTTGGCAGTGGCAGAGATTGCCACCAACCAGAAAGTAGAAGGAGGCGGGGCCTATTACATGATCAGCCGCTCATTTGGCTTGTCCATCGGCGGCGCCATTGGCATTGCACTTTTCCTGAGCCAAGCCATCAGTGTGGCCTTTTACATCATTGCCTTTACCGTGTCCACGCGGGACCTGCTGGAATGGCTCGAAGTGAGCCGGGGCATTGTGATTGCGCCGTGGCAGGTGAATTATGGCTTCATGACATTGTTGACCTTGCTCATGTTGACCAAGGGAGCGCAAGTAGGGGTCAAAGCCCTGTATGGCGTGGTGGCGGTATTGGTCGTGGCCTTGCTTAGTTTTTTCTTCGGGACCGGCCAGCCTCAGGGCGAATTGGACATTTTACGCACCATTGACGCATCCTTCATCACCGCAGATGGGCGAACCATTGAGCGCTATTCCTTCATCGAGGTCTTCACGTTCATTTTCCCGGCATTTACTGGAATTGCGGCAGGATTGGGGCTGAGTGGTGATTTGAAGGAGCCCGCCCGCGCCATTCCCCGGGGGACCCTGTGGGCAACGGTTACCGGCATTGTGGTGTACATCATTGTGGCATTGAAATTCTGGGTGAGTGCGACCCCTGAGCAGTTGGCTTCAGACCAGCTTTACATGGAGTCCATTGCGATCTGGCCGCCTTTGATTCCAATCGGATTGGCTGCAGCGGCCATTTCCAGTGCACTCGGAAGCGTCATCATTGCCCCCCGCACCCTGCAGGCCCTGGCCTTGGACCGCATTTTTCCCAAGGCCATAGGCTTGAGGCTGAAAAGGGGCCGCAAGTCTGACAACGAGCCGGTCATCGCCTCCATCGTCACTTGTGTCATCGGGTTTGTTTTCGTCTCATTGGGAGACATCAATGCCGTGGCGGAGATCATCTCCATGTTTTTTATGGTCACGTACGGCGCCATTTGCTTGGTGAGCTTGTTCGAGCATTTTGCAGCCAGTCCCAGTTACCGTCCGACCTTCCGCTCCCATTGGTTGTTGAGCTTGATTGGTGCGGTCACCTGTTTTTACCTGATGTTCCTGATGAACTTCAGCTATGCACTGGGAAGCTTGGTGATCATGGTGGGCATTTACAGTGGGCTGGCCCGCCGCGGAGAACGCGGCATGGTGGCCCTTTTTAGGGGCATGCTCTTCCAGCTCTCGCGCCAACTCCAGCTCATTTTGCAGCGCCGTGACTCTGCTGAACTCGACAGGAAGGATTGGCGCCCCATGGTGCTTGGGGTGAGCAAGGACACTTTCCGAAGACCGGGAGCCTTTGACATGGTGCGCTGGCTCGCCCACCGACAAGGTTTCGGCACCTACGTTCACCTGATTGAGGGAAGGCTCGATGCCCGCACGTTCCGCAGTTCCATCCGCGCAAAGCAAGGATTGGCCGACTTGGGAAAGGCCGTCAAGAGCCGGGTGAGCGTGTCGACCATTGTCTCGCCATCATACACCTCGGCCATCGCCCAAAGCGTGCAGCTTCCCGGTATCAGTGGTCAAGGCAACAATGCCATTCTCCTCGAATACATCGACGAGCAACCCCAAAGCGCGCAAGAATTGGTCACGAACTATGACCTTCTTCGCGGCTCCAACCTGGACCTTTGCCTATTGCGGTCAAGCTTTCGGGGTTTTGGAGAGCGGCGTTCCATTCACATCTGGATCACGCCTGAAGATTCCGCCAATGCGAATTTGATGATCCTCATGGCGTATGTGCTACAAGGGCACCCCGATTGGAGGGATTCGAACATCCAGGTGTTTTCGATCTACCGGGATGGTGACCGGGCCAAAAGAGAGGAGGCGCTGCGGGAATTGATTCAAGCGGGTCGAATTCCTGTGAGTGAGCAAAACATCGAAATGGTCGAGCAGATGCCCGGTGACCTCAAGGAGGCTCTGATTGACGAGCGCAGCATATTTGCAGACCTGACCTTCATCGGTTTCAATGACGCCGACATCCGACGCGAAGGGGTGAAGTTGTTCGAGGCGCACCATGGCATTGGCAACATCTTGTTTGTAGATGCACACGAAGAAGTGGCCTTGGCCTGATCACACATGAAACACGCCGTTCACATTGTCAATGGACCGAATCTGAACCTGTTGGGTCAGAGGGAACCCGACAAATATGGCCATACCTCATTCGAGGCATACCTCGAGGTTTTACGCAAGCAATTCCCTGAAATTGAGCTCACCTATTTTCAATCCAACGTAGAAGGAGGGTTGATCGACCACTTGCATTCCATAGGGTTTGACGGAGGAGGGGTGATCCTCAATGCAGGAGGGTACACCCACACGTCAGTGGCCCTGCGAGACGCCGTGGCTTCCATTGATGCGCCGGTTGTCGAAGTGCACATCACCAACGTTCACGCCAGAGAGGAGTTTCGACATGTAAGCTTACTAAGCCCCGTATGCCAGGGCGTGATCTGCGGGCTTGGCCTCGAAGGCTATGCTGCAGCGGTTAGGGCGCTGGTCTCAGGCTGAATCGGCTTTTCTTGAAAGCCGTTGGGTGGCCGGGCGCATCAGTCGCAGGAGCCCATCCGCATCGCGGTCCGAGAGCTGTTTTCCAAAGACCATGGTGCGCTTTCCACCACTGAATTGCAGCGTTTCTCCACCCATGGACCAAAAGGCCTTCTCAAAGGTGCGCAGGATTTGCGTGGGGTTTTCTTCAATCCGGGACAGCCCTTTGTAGGCGCCATGGGCAAAGAAGTCTGGCAAGCCCCTTTGGCCAAAAACCAAGGCGATAGAAATGCCCCTGCGGTCCACAGTAATGACCTCTCTTCCGCGCATTCGCCAGATCAACACCTTTCCAATGCGAAACGCAAAGAAGGCCCAGAAGGCCGAATAAATGGCGTATCCCACGGCAGCATTGCCTTCTGAAGAACCTTGGAGCCAGAAATACAAAACGGCGGCTTCTAAGCCGAGCCACAGCACCATCCAAACAGAGAGCATGGCCATGTTGGATGCAGTGGTTCCTTGCGTGATGCTAACCTGCAATTGTTCGGCTTCAGTACCGCGGTCTTGCCATTCATAGGTCACGCGAGCGCCTATGTTGCCCTTGGGCTTTTCCAGTCGGGTTCCCATCAATCGGCGGATTGTGGGGCAAGTACCCCATCGTAAATCCTCAAATATTCGGGGAGTACCCGCGCGAGATCAAACGCCGCGGCACGCTTCAATGCCTGTTGCTTGAATTTGTCATGGTGCTGGGGATCCAGCAGGAACTCTGCGTGGTCTGCCATTTTCTCTACATCTCCAATGGGGGCCAACATGCCACTCACTCCATGGCGGATGACCTCCGGAAGGCCACCAGCTTCCGTGGCCACAACAGGGATGCCGCATGCCATGGCTTCCAATGCCGCAAGCCCAAAACTTTCGCTTTCGGAGGGCAGCAAAAACAAATCGGAGATGGCCAATGCTTCCAAGGGGTTTTTGAGCTTCCCAAGAAAGAAGACCTGTCCGTCAATGCCGAGTTCACGCCCCAAACGTTCCGCTTCGGAGCGGTCTGGTCCATCGCCCACCATCAGGAGCTTTACCGGCATACGTTGGGCGAGCAAAGCGAACGTATTGATTACGTCTGCGACCCTTTTCACCGGACGGAAATTCGAAATGTGGCACAGCAAATGTTCGCCTTCGGCCACGAACTCGCTGCGGTCGTGTCCTTGCAGCGCCTCAAAATGGGCGGGGCAAATGAAATTGGGCACCACTTCAATGTCCTTGTTGATGCCAAACAGCTTGTAGGTGTCGCTGCGCAAACTGGTGCTAACGGCCGTCACAGCGTCGCTTTGGTTGATGGCAAATGAAATCACCGGTTCAAACCCAGGGTCCTTGCCGAGCAAGGTGATGTCCGTGCCGTGCAAGGTGGTGACTACCGGGAGATGCCGTCCTTCTTCGGCGAGGATCCGCTTGGCCATGTAGGCGCTGGAGGCATGGGGAATGGCGTAGTGCACATGCAGCAGGTCCAAGTTTTGCTGGCGGACAACCTCTACCATTTTGGAGGCGAGTACCAACTCATAGGGAGGGTAGTCAAACAGCGGGTACTGGGAAATTCTGACTTCGTGATAAAAGACATTGGGCCTAAAGCTGCCCAGGCGAACAGGCTGGTCGTAAGTAATGAAGTGGACCTCATGGCCATTTGCAGCGAGGGCCTTGCCCAGCTCCGTTGCGACCACACCGCTTCCCCCAAATGTGGGGTAACATACCATTCCAATCCTCATGTGTGCAATGTACTATCGTGGGCCAACCGAAGGCCCGGGTTCAATGAATCTACGGGGACTTTGCACAGCATCTTCAATGATCCCGAGCGCTTTCGTCCGGATGTCTTCATCGATGAAGATGCGATTGGTGGCGTCAGGGCAGATTCGGTTGCCCAATATGACCGCCGTCCAGCCCGCCTCAGGATCGGTCCATGCCAAGGTTCCTGTGAATCCGCTGTGGCCGAAACTCGACCATGAGCCGGCATTGCCACTGGCGCCTGTATCCTCTTCCAATCCCGGTTTGTCCCATCCCAGTCCACGACGGTTGTCTTCAGCAGGAAAGGCGCGCGAAGTAAATCGGGCCACTGTCGAAGGGTTCACCAATTGAATGCCGTTTCGGGTCCCGCCCATGCGCATCACTTCCATCAACAGTGCCAAGTCGTGCGCATCGGAAAACAATCCGGCATGACCTGCAACCCCGCCAAGCATTGCAGCACCGGGGTCGTGAACAGCGCCACGCACCCAAGCCGAACGAAAAGTGGTGTCCAATTCGGTCGGAGCAATGTCTTCCATTCGGGCCCATTCAAGCGGTTGGTATCCCATGTGCTTCAAGCCCAAAGGGCGGTGGATCAGGCTGTCGGCCAGCTTTTCCAACGACAGATTCCATTGGGATTCGAGGATGTCTTTGAGCAAGTAATAGCCCACATCGCTGTAGCGGTACTGGCCGGTGGGCTTGGGCTCGATGGCCCTGACCGTGCGCCGAATAGAGTCACACCACATGGGGTGCATGCATTGACCTTCACACAATGGAATCCAGCCCGGAACCGGTTCTGAACTTAGAACACCCCCCAGAGAGTCTTCATGGGCCACCAAGTCTACATAAAAAGGAATCCAAGCTGGAAGGCCCGAGCGGTGCGCCAGGACATCCTGCAAGGTTCTTTGGCCCAACTCAGGGTTCAAGGGTGCACCGTCGTCTGCAGGCAATAGTGCTGAAAGCGGTTGCTCCAAAGTGAACACCCCCTTCTCAACAGACATCATGGTCAATAGGGTGGAGGTGGCCACTTTGGTGATCGAAGCCAGGTCGTAAACATGGTGCCTCTGAACAGGCGTTTTCGCCGCGTCTCCCAATTGGCCATGGGCACCATCGTAGCGGATGCTGTCGTCTACCACGACCAGAATGCGCAGACCCGGTGTGGAAGAGAGGTCGACGGCTGCGGCGGCCAAGCTGTCCAGCCTCAATCCCATCTCCACCATGGGAGGGGAGGGGTGCGATCGGGGCAAACGCACGGCAGCAGTAGGGCTTCCCTGCCCAGCGTTCCACACCCCAACATCTACTGGCAGTTTTCCCAGGGCAGCTCCTTCACCGCACAAAGCGGCCATGGCGGCTTCTTGGGTCAAGGGGTCTTCGTGGTGGGCCACCAGCCACTCTCGGGATGGGGCGGGGTCCAGGAATGTCAAGGCATAAGGGCTAGTGAACAGTGAGACATACAAGCGATGATCCCCTTGTGACAGTGCACTGAGCAATGCATTTGCCCCCTCGGGAAGTCCAAAGTTTCGGGCGGGTCGGTTGCTCTCATCCACAAAAGCCAGGACCACTTGTGGGCAGTCGGCTATACCGGCAGCAATGCGGGTTCGGTCTTCTTTCCCAATGGAGCCTTTGCCTTTGCGGATGACTTTGAGGTCAGGAAAAGTGAGCCTTAGCCTGCGTTCTGCAGCTGCACCGCGATTGCCCACCACCACCAAGGCCGTTTTGATGCCGGGTTCAAGCGTGCGTCCTGTGCCCAAACGAACCAGCATGTGTCCACGGATTTCCTCTTGTAGGCCGCGCAGGTCGGTTTCGGAAAGTGGAGTGGGTTCGCTTTTCGCCCATTGTTTGGCGAGCAAGACTTTGAGACAAGCCTCATTGATCCGGGAGGTGTCGAGCGTTCCACGCACAAGGGCGGCCTCGATGCTGTCCAACACCAAGCTCGGATCAGAAGGAAAAAGCAGGACGTCGTTGCCCGCTCTGAGGGCGGCCACTTCACGTGTGCCCGGAGGTACAGGGTCTGCGGCGCCGGCCATGGTGAGGGCATCCGTAAAAACAAGCCCTTCAAAACCCAAAGAGTCCAGCAGCAGGTCCTGGATCACAAGGGGGGAGAGGGAAGTGGGAAGCCCCGTGGTGGAGTCCAATGCGGGCACATCGAGGTGGGCGGTCATCATGCCGTCAACGCCTCGCTGTATCAGCGTTTGGAAGGGGGGGAGTTCAACCGCATAGAGCGTCTGGAGGTTGGAGGAAATCACAGGCAAGGCCAAGTGAGAGTCAAGGTCTGCATCGCCGTGGCCGGGGAAGTGCTTGCCCACAGACATGACACCAGCTTGGCGCAACCCATCAGCCCATGCCGATGCCAGAGCGCCGACCATCTCAGGCCTTGAACCAAATGATCGGTTTCCTATCACAGGGTTGGCAGGGTTGCTGTTGACGTCCGCTACTGGCGCGAAATCGATGTCAATGCCCAATCGGCGGAGCTCTTGACCGGCCGCAAGCCCGGCCCTCTGAACCAAGGCTTCATTTTCTGTGGCTCCCATTGCCATCGCCTTTGGGAATGCTATGCCATCGGGAAGCCGCATACCTGCGCCCCATTCCGCATCCATGGCCGTCAGCAGGTCTAAGCCGGTTACAGATGAGGAGACACTGTCCAACTCGTTGAGGTTGCGGCGGGTGGTCAGCGTATCGCCCTGCATGGCAATCACACCGCCAATGCCCCATTTTTCAATCGCTTGGCGCACACCGATTTTGGATTCAGGCTCTCCAGGCTTGGAATAAAGGGGGACCATCATCAGCTGGGAAACCCGCTCACGCAGCGTCATGCTATCCATGACCGCCATTGCAGATGCGGTGTCGCCATTTAAGAACGCGGGCCTTATTGCTGTGGGCCCTTCTGATTGGGCCTCACCGGGATGACAGCTAAACAGGACGGGCGCAAGGATCAGTATGGCCCAAAACGGTGTCCTACGCATTGAGCACGTGTTGCACACAGGCCATCATATGGTCAAATTGCTGCTCAATGGAGAGGTCGCTGTTGTCAATGACAATGGCATCTTCGGCTTGCGTCAGAGGACTGTGGTCGCGCGTGCTGTCGATGCGGTCGCGCTCTTCGAGGTTGGAGACCACATCCTTGAGTTCCACAGCCCGGCCTCGGCGGGCAAGCTCTGCATGCCTCCGTTCTCCGCGGGCCTGTATGCTTGCTGTCATGAAAAATTTAAGCTCAGCATTGGGCAGTACGACGGTACCAATGTCACGACCGTCCATGACAACACCCCCAGATTCTCCAATGCGGCGCTGTGCAATGACCAGTTTCTCCCTCACTTCAGGGAGGCGCGCGACCACGCTGACCTGACGAGAAACTTCGTGGCTCCGAACTTCTTTTTCGACATTTCGGCCATTGAGGCAGATTTCACTCCTGCCCGCACCCGGATTGAACCGAAAGGTCAAATAAACCCGAGGTAAGGCCCGAATCATGCCCTCTTCATCCAAGTTGCTGTCGTGGTCTACCAACTTTTCTCTCAGAGCGAACAAGGTCACCGCACGGTACATAGCACCAGTGTCTATGTAGATGTAATTCAACGCTTTTGCCAGGCTTTGGGCCAAGGTGCTCTTGCCCGATGCGCTGAGTCCGTCTATGGCAATGCTGATGCGTTTCATGTCACTGGAGAGAAGGGTGTAATCTCGACCGAAGTTAACCATGCAGCGCGTGCTCACCGCTCGGTGAGTCTGGTGCGAATGCTGAGGTGTGTGGATGCTCCTGCAGTATGGTATGTGTTCCGGGCAACCGCAAGGTGAAACCGTCTGACTTTGAAGTCTATACCCCATGCGAAACCTGCTGTTCCGGGGGCATTGGCCAGACGCAGTTCTTGTCTGCGCCGGTGGTGATACCCGAACCGAAACCCTAGATTTTCGCTGATTTTCAGTCCGGTTCCGATGGCGAGGTGTCGCAGCAATCGGTCGCCAAAGGCCCAAGTCCCAGAAGAGAGGGTATCACCTGTCAAGGGGTCAATGGAATCGTCGTAGTAACCTTCTGGCGCCAGGTCCCATTGCTGCATTTCATCATAGGTGGTGTAGAAGACAAAAGGGGCATTCTGGAATCCCTTGGTGAGGGACATGCGCATGTCTGGACTGAACCTGCCGCTGCTTCCAGCAGCATTGGAAGTGCGCATGCCTCCCCAAGGGCGCCACATTACTGCCAACCGCAATTGGCGGTCTCTGCGGTAATAGTTGGCCGATATGTCCACTTGGGCAAAAGCAGAACGACGCTCTGCCAAGCCACTTTGGCCTGCCCAAAGGGTGGTGGCCACAGTGAGGTTGGTGTCCAAAGGCACACTGATGCCACTGACCCAAGCCACATCAGAAGCAGAAAAGCTGCCCGTTTCCACCCCTACAGGGTCGCGTCCGGTAAATGTGCCATATCCCAGATTGCGCAGCCCAGTGTGCCACAACCACTTCCGTTGCTCAGGTTGGCGCGCGTAAAGCGCGGATGACATGGCTGTACCTGCGAAATAATCGACGTAGGCCAAATGCAGCTGGCCATCGTGGGTAGAGTCAATCAGCGAAGCCTGTCCCAAAGCGTCTCCCAATTGGGCCTGTAAAGGAGCCCCCATGCTTTCTGCAGATCCTGCAAAACGAGCAGACAAAGGGAGATCCAAAAGTCCAGGTCTGGGGACAGATTGACCCCAAGACCACGATGGAACCCACATCAGGGTTCCCCCCATCAAACTCAATAAAGCACAGGCAGCTCTGAGGCTCATTCGCTGGGGGTAATGTGTTTAGGGTTGTTCACTTTTTCCTTGAGCAAAGCCCGTTCAACGACTTCAGTCATGGTTTTTACATAATGGAAACGCAGACCTTTGATGTATCGTGCCTGGATGTCTTCAACGTGCTTCTTGTTGGTTTCACAGAGGACAATTTCTTGAATGCCAGCGCGGCGGGCGGCCAAGATTTTTTCTTTGATGCCCCCTACGGGCAACACCTGGCCACGAAGTGTGATTTCGCCTGTCATGGCGAGGAATTTTCGCACTTTCCGCTGGGTAAATACAGAAGCCAAAGCCGTGAGCATGGTGATGCCGGCAGAAGGTCCATCCTTTGGAATGGCCCCCGCAGGAACGTGCACGTGCACATCCCAAGTGTTAAATACTTTGGGGTCAAGATCGAGTTCAGAAGCATGTGCCTTGAGGTACTGCAATGCAATCACTGCGCTCTCCTTCATCACGTCTCCCAGGTTTCCAGTAAGGGTCAGTTTGCCCTTTCCGCGCACCAAGCTCGTCTCAATGAAAAGGATGTCCCCACCAGCAGGTGTCCACGCCAACCCTGTAACCACACCTGCGACGTCATTGCCTTCGTAGCGTTCTTTTTCGTGAGAGGGCCCCAAAATGTCTATCAGTTCTTCTGGTGCAATTGAAGTGCTGTGCTTGACATCCATGGCCACTTGCACCGCTCGGTGGCGGACCACTTTGGCGATGCGCTTGTCCAGCCCACGCACGCCACTTTCGTTGGTGTACTCGGCGCAGATTTTTTCTAAGGTCTCGTCCGGAATTTCAATTTGATCCTCCGTAATGCCTGTTTCGTTGACATGCTTATTGATGAGATGTCGCTTGGCAATCTGGACTTTTTCTTCCACGGTGTATCCTGTGACCTCAATGATTTCCATGCGGTCCCGAAGTGCGGGTTGAATGGTGGCCAAGGAGTTTGATGTGGCCAGAAACATGACCTTAGAAAGGTCGTAGTCCAACTCGAGGTAATTGTCGTAGAAGGTGCTGTTTTGCTCAGGGTCTAAGACTTCGAGCATGGCTGAAGACGGATCACCGTGGACGTCCCTACTCAGCTTATCGATTTCGTCGAGCACAAATAAAGGATTTGAAGTGCCCGACTTCTTGAGGTTTTGAATGATCCGACCGGGCATAGCGCCGATGTAAGTCTTGCGGTGCCCACGGATTTCCGCTTCGTCCCGCAATCCGCCCAGCGACATGCGCACATACTCCCTGCCCAAGGCCTCTGCGATGGATTTCCCCAGGGAGGTCTTTCCTACTCCAGGAGGACCGTACAAGCAGATGATCGGGGACTTCATGTCTCCTTTCAGCTTGAGGACAGCCAGGTGCTCAATGATGCGCTCCTTGACTTTCTCCAATCCATAATGGTCTGCATCCAAAATCTCCTGGGCATGGCCCAGGTCGAAGTTGTCTTCGGAAGTGATGTTCCAAGGCAGGTCCAGCAGCAAGTCCAGGTAGTTGGATTGCACGCTGTATTCCGCACTTTGGGTGTTCATGCGCTCTAATTTCCCGAGCTCTTTTACAAAGGTTTCCGCCACTTTCTCAGGCCAGTCTTTGACTTCGGCCCTGGCTTTCTTGCCTGCGATGTCTTCTTTGTGCGGGTCAGATCCAAGTTCTTCTTGGATTTGCTTCATCTGCTGGTGCAGAAAGAACTCCCTCTGCTGTTTCTCAATGTCGGTCTTGACCCTGCTTTGGATGTCATTTTTGAGTTCGAGAACTTGGAGTTCCTCACCGAGGAGTTCCATGACATTTTCCACCCGGGCTTTGAGCCCAGGAACCTCCAGAAGGTTTTGCTTTTGTTCCTTCTCCGCGTTCATGTTGGAGGCAATGAAATGCACCAAGAACCGCAAAGAGTCAATGTTTTTAATGGCGATGGCTGCTTCTGATGGAATGTTAGGACTGTTCTGGATGACCTCCATGCTCATTTCCTGCAAACTCTGCTGATGGGCCTCACGGTCCTTGTCATCCCACTCGTCCTCGGCATCCGGGAACGGTGTGATTTTGGCTTTCATGTAGGGCTCAGTCTCGATCACTTCCCCCATGGAGCAGCGCTTCTTGCCTTGAATGATGACGGTATTAGAACCGTCGGGCATCCTGAGCATTTTCATGATGCTGGCCACTGTACCGACCTCGTGGAGGTCTCCCTGTTCTGGGTTTTCAATTTCTCCATCAAGCTGGGTCATGACACCGATGTCCAGACCACCCTTGTGGGCATCTTTGAGCAGTTGAAGGCTCTGGTCTCGGCCCACGTTGATGGGCAGAACAACCCCGGGAAACAGCACAGTATTGCGCAAAGGCAGTATGGGCAGCACCTCTGGTGTGTCCTCTAGCTCCATGGCCGCTTCGTCCTCAGAACTGAGGAGGGGAATGCTCACATGGTCTTCAGATTCGTCGCTCAGAAGCTGTGGAAACGGTTGTTTTTTTTGCATCGCGTCTCAAAGGGCTAAAACCGGGCCACTGGTCCGGGACAGAATGAATGGGGTCAAGTTGGCAGAGATTCAGCCCGCGGCAATGCGTGCAGCGTGCAATTGTGTCAATGTGTCACGTTGGATAGCGGTCATGTTCACCCCACGCCGGGCCATGACCTTTTCAGCAGTAGCGAGCATGCGGTCCAGGTCTTGTATCTCCATGTTGGACGTGCGTGCATTGTACCAACTGAAAGCAGGAAGGTGTTTAGGAGGGAATCCGGCATCAAAAATGGCGCTGGCAGGGTCCACTACCGTACCCGTATTAAACGTAGTACCAATGCCACATTTGCTGTGGTCTCCCATGAGCAAGCCGCAGAACTGCAATCCTGTGCCTTGAATGCTTTGGCTTTGGGCATTCCATTGCCGCACTTCTCCGTAGGTGTTCTTCAGATTGCTGGACTCCGTGCCCGCTCCCAGATTGCACCAGCGTCCAATAACGCTGTTGCCCAAGAAGCCATCATGTGCTTTGTTCGCCCAACCTTGGAAATTGACATTGGAGACTTCACCGCCCACTTTGCAATGGGGACCAATGGTGGTGGGTCCCGATATCCGCCCTCCCATGCGAATGGTGGCACCTTCGCCAATGATCAGTGGGCCTTTGAGATGTGCGCCAGCTTCTATGGCAGCCCCAGGTCCCACAATGACGGGCCCTGATGTAACATCTACTGTGGCCGCTTTGATGTCCGCTGTGGAGCTGACCAAAAACGCGCCGAGTGGACCAAAAACGAAAGTGGGGGGGGAGGCGCTAAAAGGCTGGAGGGACCATTGATCCTTCAGGGCCTCTACATCGAGGTTGATTCGGTCGCCAAGAAGTCCAAACAGCTCATTGGCATTGCAGAGCAAGGTTTGATGGGGGGATGCTTCCACGCGGGTCGTGTTGCTGTCCTCTTCGCCATCAAAGACCGCGAGTACATCTTTCCCTTGCACCAGTTTCTCACCGGGCTTTAATGCTGCAAGAATCGGACGGGCGGATTCTTCAGGAACCCAGCGTGCATTGACTTTGAGCTTGGCTGTGTCAGGGACACCGACATTTAGGGAGGGGAGCATCAAATGCCAGCGTTCCTGCTGCGTGAAGGCTCCAAATCGGATGCCCTGTACACCATCGATAAGGTGAAAAGGATGCAGCTGATTGCAGGGTCCGTCTTCGAAAAGTTGGATTGTGGGCATAGGGGCTATGTCTGGGGGTCTGCCAAAATTACGGTTCGCTTCATCTTGCAGGAGAACAAACGTCCCAGTTAGGTGTTTGTCTTACGTGTCAGCAGCTGTGCAAGAATTCTCAATCAAGGACCTCGAACATTTTACGGGGATAAAAGCGCACACCATTCGCGCTTGGGAACAGCGCTACGGATTGCTGAGTCCCCGACGCACTTCCACCAACATTAGGTTCTACAGTTCAGAAGATTTAAAGCGTCTTCTCAACGTTGGATTGCTGAACCAAAACGGCCACAAGATTTCAAGAATTGCTTCCATGGAGGAGCGGGAAATCAAAGCGGCCATTAGAAGCCTCGGCACGTCTGGCTCGAGTGAAGACCATTGGATGGGAATGCTGAAAATCAGCATGCTCAATTTCGATGAGCAGTTGTTCCGAAGCGTCTCCAAGACCTACGAAGACCAAAGTGGACTGAGCGATTTGATGCTCAGGCTGTACCTCCCGTTCATGGGAGAAATTGGAATGCTTTGGCTCACCAG
>DDCX01000138.1:36260-36529 GCA_002336475.1 Flavobacteriales bacterium UBA1995
CGTGAAATACATGACATCAGCTTGATGATGGTTCACTTCCTGCTGCGCAAGGCAGGATACCGCAGCTTATTTCTGGGTCAATCCGTACCCCTGGAGGATTTGGTCCAAATGACGACCCAGTTCCCCGAATTGAAGTGCGTGGCATATTGCACGACTTACCCGGCAGAGAACGGTGTTCCAGATTACCTGCGCAGGGTGTTGAGAGAAGCCTCGGGTACAAACCTCAAATTCCATTTGGCAGGCAGGGTCTTTGCCAATGTGGACACTCC
>DDCX01000138.1:36596-36728 GCA_002336475.1 Flavobacteriales bacterium UBA1995
TACCACCTTATCTTGTCAACACTTCGGGCTGTTGGGTTAAACATATTGCCCTAAAACCGGGCAAATGAGGGGTTTTGTTTATCGTTAAAGAAAAAAAGATGAACAGAAAATTGTGACGGCGAAGATTTTGTT
>DDCX01000138.1:36784-39528 GCA_002336475.1 Flavobacteriales bacterium UBA1995
GAGTTCCTTTCAGGATTTGCCATGGGTTTCACACGGGACCGCGATGACGCCAATGATTTGGTTCAAGAAACGTTCGTGAAAGCGCTGCGTTACAAGAACAATTTCAAGGAAGGGACCAACATTAAGGGGTGGTTGTATACGATCATGCGNNAACATCTTCATCAACAACTACAAGAAGAAGCGCTTTCAGAATACCATTGTCGACCAGACGGAGAACCAGTACTTCCTGAACTCAGGTCAAGACTATCATCACGATTCAGTGACGTCTTTGATTAACATCGACGACATCCAATCCGCCATTTCTCGATTGAAGTACGATTTCCGCCGTCCATTTTCAATGTTTCTCGACGGCTTCCATTACGATGAAATCGCAGAGGAATTGGACATCCCTATGGGTACCGTGAAGAGCCGCATTTTCCACGCCCGAAAGCGTTTGAGAGAAGAGCTCTCTGAGTTCGCAGTGAACTGAGGAGAGATCCAATTCCCATCTCGTTCAGAGAATGTTGTCTTAAAAGGCGAAAGGTGCGCAACCTTTCGCCTTTTTTGTCGTCCTATGATCGATACATTGCGCCAATCATGATTGACATTATGAAATCCTCTTTATCGGGTGTCCTTCGGACGATGGTTGTTGGTGCCCTTCTACTGCTGGGCGCCTCTGTTTCAGCCCAGTTAGAGGTAAACAGCACCTTGACCCCAGATGAATACGTCAATGATGTCTTGCTGGGAACGGGCGTAGAAGCCACCAACGTTCAGTTTACGGGGAGTCCGGTTCAAATAGGAGAAATCACAGGTTTTGACCCGACAGAATTTCCCATTCAGGCGGGCTTGATCCTCTCTACTGAGGTCGCCAATAATCCTGCCAACATCGATGACGGGTGTATTGACGATTTCATTGAGGATGGATTGGAAGTCTCTGGCGATGCGGATTTGTTGAACATCGCCAACAGCGTTCCCCCACTGATTGGACAGAGCTTCGGCGTCACCAGTGTCAATGACGTTTGTGCCATTGAGTTTGATTTTGTGGCAACAGGTGACAGCATCAAGTTCAACTATGTCTTTGGTTCTGATGAGTATTTGGCCTGGATCAACAGCCAGTACAACGATATTTTTGGTTTCTTCTTGAGCGGCCCCGGCATCAACGGTCCTTATGCGGACAATGCAATCAACCTTGCCGAAGTTCCAGACTCAGACCCGCAGTTGGCCATCACGATCAGCTCGGTAAACAACGTGACCAATTCGGCCTATTACATCGACAACCCTGCGAACGATGTCTTGTGCCAAAATGGCTACACGGTAAAGCTCACCGCGGAGAGTTTGGTGGAATGCGGTGAGACGTACCACATTCGCTTGGCCATTGCTGACGGTTCTGACACGGCGCTGGAGTCATTTGTCATCTTGGAATCGGGATCGTTTGAATCGAATTCTGTGGTAGAGGTTGACCTCAACATCAACGTTGGAGCAGATTTGGTCACGGACAATCCTGTGATCTTCGAAGATTGTGGTGAAGCGATGCTGACGTTTACCCGTCCGCTCGAGACCATCATCGACATCGAAGAGATGGTCATCATCGACTACAGCTCGAGTACCGCCACCAATGGTGTGGACTTCACCTTGCTGCCCGACACCGTATTCTTCCCGCCTTTTGTGACCGTCCAAGAATTTCCGTTAGATGCCTTTGAAGATGGAATCGCAGAAGGTTCGGAGACGGTGATCATGGAAATTCTCAACCTCGCAGCATGCAATGGGGGAGGCTTGACGAGTTATTTCGAGTTTGACATCATTGACGAGCCCGATCCCCTTGTCGTGGATGGTTTCGCGACAGAGCTCTGTGTCGGAGATTCGGTAGAACTGCAGCCTGAAGTCTCCGGCGGATACGGCAACTACACGTTCAATTGGGATTGCGAGCCTGGACTGGACACCAATGCGATCAATTACATCCCTGTTGCCGCAGGGGTCTATGAATGCATGGTGACGGTGAGCGACACTTGTGGGATGCCATCAGACGATGGGCTTTTCGAGATCACAGTAGAGGAATACCCAGAACTGACTGCAGAGATTCTCGGTGGTGACGTGGTGCTTTCGTGCAACGGATTCCAGGAGATTTTTGCGGTAGCCGAGGGAGGCAATCCTCCATACACATATTCTTGGGAGCTTCAGGATGGCCTTCCAGCTTTTGGTTACGGCAACAGTTTTTTTCTGTCTACCTGGCTCAATGCCTCTGAAGTCCATGTGATTGTCGAAGATGCCTGCGGCCTCACCGCAGAAGCCATGGTGAATGTCAGCATCGACGTTCCTGAGCTGATTGTGGAATTGGACGACAGCTATGAGGTGAGCTGCAACGTTCCCTTTAGCATCACACCAGATTGGTCTGGCGGAGAGCCTTACTTCAATTTCGCTTGGCTTGAAGGGTTTTCCTTCTTGGGCTTCAGTCAGACCTTGAATTGGACCACCGATGCAGACATGTCATTGACACTGGAAGTCAGCGACGGATGCGGGCAGTTCGTGACGGTTGAAACGGAGGTCATTGTTGTGAGTCCAGCATTGGAAGTGACCTTGCCTGACACCCTTGTGGGACCTTGCACTGAGTCCTTCGAATTGAGTCCCAGCATAGATGGTGGAAGTGGTGTATACACCTATCAATGGAGCCAGAACTTCAATCCTGTCTCTGACAATGAGACCTACATCTATGATGCCGGCCTTTCTACTTCCTTTACAGTAGATGTCACGGACAATTGTCAATCCAC
>DDCX01000138.1:39581-71297 GCA_002336475.1 Flavobacteriales bacterium UBA1995
TCAGTGGTGCGGGAGACTATACGTATGAATGGACTGTGGGCGGAGTGCCCTATGGAGGAAGCGACCCCCAGGTCACGGTTCAGAGCTTTGTTACCACACCCATCACGGTGGAAGTGTTGGACGGTTGCGGAGGAGCAGACGAAACCGCATCGCTGTTGGTGATCCCTGACGTCCCGATGACCTTAACAGTCAGTCCAGACACCGTGATATGCCGCGGCGAAGCGCTGTCACTTTCAGCCTCAGCCACCGGAGGAGAAGGCGGTTTTGTCTACAACTGGTCGAGCATTCCGGCATTCGGAGAGGCCCAGTATGTGGCGCCGAGCAATTCATACAGCTACCCCATTGAAGTCACAGACATATGCGGTGAAACCCTAACGGAGACCATTGAGGTAGGGGTACAGTACATCTACAGTGACTTTTATACCAGTTACTTGTCGGATACGAGGATTGAATTCATCGCTACGCCTGAGCCTCCTTGTCCCAACTGCGATTTCGATTGGAATTTCGGTGATGGAGCATCATCGGAAGAGATGAGCCCCACCCATGAGTATGACGGTCTTGGTGACTACTACGCTCAGCTGACCGTTACAAATGCGCTGGGGTGCCGCGACAGTGCCTACACGCTGGTGGAAGGCCCGGTGATGATTTACGTTCCCAATGCGTTCACGCCCAACAACGATGGGATCAACGATGGTTTTCAGGTGGTCATTTCTGATGTGGTCTATTTCGAGATCAACATCTTCAACAGCTGGGGTGAGGAGATTTACAGCAGCACCGATCCCGATGAAATTTGGACGGGCAATGTCAAGGGCGGCGATTACTATGCGCCCACCGGACTGTACAACTACCGGTTGCGCTGGAAAGGTTCACGTACCGACGCAGAGGAACTGTCGGGCACCATTGAGTTGATGCGTTGAGCTGAAACAGCTTGTAGCGCTTCTGCCTTGTCTACTTTTGGGCATGATCAATTCGAAGCAATTCAGAGGGGCGTTCATCACGGTGACCTCGCTGTTTTTCATGTGGGGATTCATCACGGTTTTGGTGGATGCCCTCATTCCTCGCCTCAAGGACGTTTTTGAGTTAACCTACCTACAAGCAGGTTTGGTTCAGTTTGCATGGTTCACGGCTTACGGGTTAATCTCCATCCCAGGCGGAAGGATGATCAAGCGCATGGGCTACAAGAATGGCATTATGGCGGGCTTGTCATTGGCTGCCATGGGGTGTCTGATTTTTTACCCTGCGGCTTCCACGCGCCTTTTCCCTTTGTTCTTGCTGGCCTTGTTTGTGGTCGCCTCAGGCATCACCATTCTGCAGGTTGCGGCCAATCCATACATCTCAGTGTTGGGACCAGAAGAGGGGGCTTCGAGCCGTTTGAATTTGGCACAGGCTTTCAACTCGCTGGGTACCACCATCGCGCCCATTGTCAGTGCGGGCTACCTCCTGGGAGATACGGTCAAAACCGGACAGGAGCAGGCTTCCATGTCATCGGCAGCATTGGAGCTCTATCGCTCGGCAGAGGCAGGCGCGGTGCAAGTGCCATTTGTGATGCTGGCGGTGGCTTTCCTAGCGCTCGCCTTTGTCATTCGAAAAGTCTCTCTCCCTCGCATCTTGGAAGGGGTAGGAGATGAAGGAAGTCTTTCAGCACTTATGGCCAATCGCCGTTTGATGACAGGTGCAGCCGGAATTTTCGTCTATGTTGGAGCAGAGGTCGCCTTGGGGAGCTACATGGTCAATTATGGATTGAACCTCAATGTGCATGAGCTGATGCAGTCCCATCCGTTTTTGGAGAACATGGCAGGGTTGGCTGCTTCTATCAAGGGGCAATCGGTCATGGATTTGGATCCCAAAGGAAAGTTGGGAGTGCTGTTGACCTTCTATTGGGGAGGGGCCATGGTCGGACGTTTTATTGGCGCTGGGTTGATGCAGCGGTTGAAGCCATCCTTGCTCTTGGGGGTGTTCTCCACGATAGCGCTTGCATTGGTGGTAGCCAGCAGCATGGCCACAGGCCTTTCTGCACTGCTCTTGTTGTTGGCGGTGGGTCTTTTCAATTCGATCATGTTCCCCACGATTTTCACGCTTGGAATTGCTGAGTTGGGAGAGGCCAAGCCACAGGGTAGTGGTGTCTTGTGCACGGCCATTGTGGGCGGAGCTGTGATTCCGCCGGCTTTCGGTGCCTTGGTTGATGCTTCCGGATTTGGATTGGCACTGCTGCTTCCCGCGCTCTGTTACGCATACATCGCAGGATTCGGATTCCGCATTTCAAGGATGGCAAGCTGAAGACATTCTAAGGGTTGTGACTGTGGACAACGGTCTTGGAAAGTTTCACAATTGATTTTGTAGGCCTTGGTTGTTCAAGAGCTATGCCTTTCATTCGAACCTATATAGAACTGCATTGTTAGTGCAGCAATCGACCTGACATGGCGAAGAAGAAGAAAAAGACCAAGGAGCTACAGCCGAACATCAAAGTGAGGCTGGACGGAAGAACCGTCATTACGGTAAGAGACCCAAGTAAATTGGATTTCTGGAGAGAGAAGTATCCAAAACTCGAAATACTCGAAGAGAATTAAGCGGCTATAAAACCGTTTGTAATACAGCATAGAAGCGAAAATGCTTCCATGAAAAAGGCCACCCTGAAAGGATGGCCTTTTTCATGAGCTCATGTAAGAAGATCTGTTCACACCATGAGGGTGAGTCTTTCTCCCTCAAGGCTCAAAGCCTCCCGGCCTTTCTTGGTCAACATGTAGCCGCTCTTGTTTTGGATCATCCCATCCAGGTACAATCGGGTGATGCGTTCCCCGATACGGGCCTGCCCCACACTCAAGGTGACATCACCTTCGATGCGTTTCCAAAAGTTCCGCTCCAATGCAGACAAACGGATGTGCTCTTGCATTTCCTTTTTGTGCTGCTGAACGATGTCGAGAATCATCAAGTCGTGCTTGTCCATGAGTGGTGATTTGGCTTTGCTGTAAATCGTTCGGGGAATGCCCCCGGCTTCAGTCGCAAAATAGCCAAGGACGACAGCCAACTGGTGATTTTTCACGGGTCAGATATGGACAAATTTTCAACGCTGCATGACTTCCTGTATAACACAGGTTTAATCGTTGTAACTAAACATCCGGTGGATGTACGAAAGGTCACGCTCGCGAAATTTACTGGGTGAAAACGGCGCATTACACCGGATTCTTTTTTCGGAAGGCGCCGCTTGGATGAGCTGAACAGAAATACCTCTGGCCGCAGCTTGGTCTAAATAGGCGTTAAGATGGCCGGACTTATGGTCGATGAGCGCCAAATTTTGATGGGGCAGCGGTTCGGAAAGTGCTTCACTTGGATTTGACCTGATCCAAACGGCTTCAAAATTCATCCGGTGCTCCGCCAGAAGGGTGAGGCCTTTTCCTTGATCGAGTCCAGGCCCCAGTATGAGCAAGGCTTGATGAGCAGGCCGAGGAAATGGCCCTTCACATTCCCATCCATTGAATCGAAGCAATGATGCGCGAAGCCACTGAATGGGGGCTTTCCAAACCAGGCCTTTGGGCTTCGTGGCCCTCGTGATGGGTGCCGTCAAGTCACTCTTCATACTGGCGGATCAAGGGTCCACTTCCCCCGTTTGGTAGGCCGTTTCATGGCCGACTCCAAGGCATCTAGAAAAGACGACCGGGAGATGTGTTGGGCCCCCAAGGATGCCAGATGCGGGTTCATAATCTGGCAATCAATGAGGTCAAATTCTTGAGCAGCCAGCTGATGCGTCAGTGTGATGAATGCGGCTTTACTCGCATTGGGTGAACGCGCGAACATGGACTCGCCAAAGAACATGCTGCCCAGAGAAACGCCATACAGACCTCCGACAAGATCGCCAGAAGGGGTCCAAGCTTCAACGCTGTGGGCAAAGCCCAATTTGTGCAATTCGATGTAGGCTTGGATAAAGTCATCGGTGATCCATGTGCCTTCGTCTGGTCTGTGCGCACAACCTTGAATGACCCCTTCAAATTCAGTGTCTAAAGTGATGGTGTAAGTCCCTTTACGCAAGACTGCGCGCATGCTTTTGCTCACCTTGATGTCTTCTGGTCGCAATGCAGCACGTGGATCTGGACACCACCAAAGCAAAGGGTCTTCCGGGGCGGACCAAGGGAAGATTCCCCTTTCGTAGGCGAGCAAGAGCCGATCGGGCGACAAATCGCCTCCAATGGCCACCAAACCATCGTCTCTAAACTTATCTGCTGGCGGAAACCAACACTCTGATCCCAATTGGTACACGTCGTGACGAAATTAGGGCCAGAAACAAGGATGACAGAGCATGGGTGAGAACAGGGCAGAAGGGTTGAAAATCGACTGGCAGGGTTGGGAAGCGGCGGGACATCCATTGCCAGGTGAGGCGGCCCATGCAGCCATGATGCCGTATGCAAGGTCCTCTGCAAAAGAGGCCCGACGTCAGGGCAGCGTTGGAAAGGGGTTCCGCGAAGCTGCCGTTTTGATTGGCTTGGAAGCCGATGGGACGATCGCGTTGATAGAACGCACTCCAGAAAAAGGGCCGCATGGTGGACAAATGGCTCTGCCTGGGGGCACCCGAGAATCTGGGGAAAGCATGGTGAGCTGTGCGGTAAGAGAGTGGAGAGAAGAGTTGGGCTTGCCCGATGCGTGCGTCCCACTGCGTCCTCCTGTGGCCATGACGGAAGTCCACGTCGTTCCGAGCAATTTCATCGTCCGGCCATTCTTGGCGCCAGTGGCATTGCCTGCTGAGTTGTTACCTGACCCCATTGAAGTGTCAGCCGTTCATCGCATTCAGGTGGCAGACCTCTCAGAGGATCGGTACCGCACCAAACAGCCCGTGCGCATTTATATGCCGAAATCAGAGGCATTTCAATGGACCGCTCCTGGATTTTCGCTACCGAAGGTTCCCTTCGTTTGGGGGGCAACGGCTTTAATGCTGTCTGAAGTGGCGGATTGGCATGCCCGATGGGCCTCTGCCCGCTGACCAATAACTTTGTAGCATGGAAGCAAAGAAGGCCGCGGCATTGGCGGAATTGCACGAGGGGTTGCACTCTGTGCTAGCTGAGCGAAGGGATGCCGCCTTGAAAAGGGTGCAAGATGAAGGCGAACTCGAGACGATTGCGGAGCTCGTGCGCTTGCGGGGTGAAACCGACGAGTCAGGTGTTAAGGAAGAGGTTGGAAAGCTGCTGAGGGGGCTCAAGCTCGAGGGTGCAGGCAGCACGCTCATGGAAGTGGCCCTGCTACCGGACAATGCGGATCAGTTGCCGGACCTGCTGGGGTTCTTGTGGGAGTGTGGAGGCACTGCCGAGGGACATCTGCGCATTTTGTCTACCCGTGCAGTGGAACAGGGGATGGCCATTATGGTCGAAGCATTGACGCTCTTTGAGGCGCTCCCTGAATGGCTGGAAGACGAAGCAGACCTGCTGGATGCCATGCTCATATTACAGCAAGGCTACAAGGCCCTGCAGGGCGGCAATGCGAAAGCAGAAGAAGAGATGCTCAAGTTGATGCTGGCGGAATTGATGCAGCGCGAGCGCGCTTAACCGTCAAGTCTGCATGACGCCGGTCCGGTACGGACCCTCTGGAGGGGCCCCATCCGCCAAGGCAATGCCCTCTGAAATCCACGTTCTGGTGTCCCGGGGATCGATAATGGCATCGACCCAAAGGCGCGCAGCTGAGTAATAGGGTGACACTTGTTCTTTGTAGCGGCTCTCTATGACTTCGCGCAATTCCTTCTCCCGTTCTGGGGTGATTTCCTCTCCTTTTTTCTTGCGTGTTGCCACTTCAATTTGAAGCAAGACCCCCGCGGCCTGTGCTCCACCCATGACGGCGAGTTCAGCAGTGGGCCAAGCGACCATGAATTTGGGGTCATAGGCTTTGCCGCAGAGCGCATAATTGCCGGCACCGTAGCTGTTTCCTACCACCACAGTGAATTTGGGCACCACAGAGTTGGCCATGGCGTTGACCAGTTTCGCGCCATCCTTGATGATGCCACCCTGCTCACTTTTAGAGCCCACCATAAATCCAGTCACATCCTGCAAAAAGACCAGTGGAAGGCCCTTTTGATTGCAGTTCATCACGAATCGGGCCGCTTTGTCTGCGCTGTCCGAATAGATGACCCCGCCGAATTGGGTGCCTTGTTTGGCACTTTTGACCAAGGTTCTTTGGTTGGCGACAATCCCGACGCTCCAGCCGTCGATGCGCGCCGTAGCGCACAACAAGGTTTTGCCGTAATCGCGTTTGAATTCGGTAAACGCTCCTTCATCGACCAATGCCGATAGCAAAGTCCGAACGTCATACGCCTCCCTGCGGGAAGCAGGCAGCACAGAAAGCAGGGCGTCGCTGTCGCCTTGTGGAGAGGCCGGAGTGGCGCGGTTATAATGTCGGAGGCTGGGCCTTCCCGCACGGTGCGCCATCAAAGTCCGCAACAGCTCCAACGCTTCCCGATCGTCTTCCACCACATGATCTACAACTCCAGAGATGCTCCCGTGCATGTCAGCACCACCTAAGTCTTCTGCCCCGATATCTTCACCAATGGCTGCTTTTACCAAGTAGGGTCCGGCCAGAAAGATGCTCCCTGTTTCTCTGACGATGATGCTCTCGTCACTCATGATGGGCAGGTAGGCTCCTCCAGCAACACAGCTTCCCATGACGGCAGCAAGCTGCGGGATTCCCGCAGCACTCAGCTTGGCGTTGTTCCTGAAAATCCGTCCAAAGTGCTCTTTGTCAGGGAAAATCTCGTCCTGCATGGGCAAATACACCCCCGCACTGTCTACCAAGTAGACAATGGGCAAGTGAAATTCAAAAGCCAGTTCTTGAGCCCGCAAGTGCTTCTTTCCAGTGATGGGGAACCAGGCACCGGCCTTTACTGTAGCGTCGTTGGCGACAGCAATGCAACGCACGCCGCTGACTTTGCCGATGACCACAACGCAGCCTCCTCCGGGACAACCTCCGTGCTCTTTGTACATCCCATGGCCAGAAAAAGCGCCAACCTCCAAGGTGGTTTCATCCTGATCCATCAACAGGGCGAGGCGCTCCCGGGCCGTCAATTTCCCTTTGCTGTGTTCCTTGTCGATCCGCGCTTGGCCCCCGCCCAGCTTCACTTTTTGGAATTGGTGGTCCAATTCCGACAGCTTGAGCTTCATGGCGTCAGCGCGCTGTTGGTGTTCGATTTCCTCCTTTGGAATGGGCATGTCCGATCGTTGCGGGTTCACCCAAATTTACGGCCCCGGCGCCCCCCGTACTTTTGAACCATGGACTTTACCCATTGGGCGACCAAAAAAAACAAGCTTGACCAGGCACATTGGCCTTGCCTACAGAGGAGAGAAAGGGGAGCGCTGCTGTTGGTTTCTCTCTCCATGGGAATGTGGTCTTGTGGGCCGCCGTCCGAAGGAATGGATGAGGTCGAAGAGGCCGGACCTCGTTTGACCGGGGTCGAATTCGCCGAGTTTTTTGGTTTTTCGGAAGGCCGGGACACGTTGTGGCTGCAAAGTGCAGATGGAGAATGGACACCTTGGACACGCGGAGTGCGGGCCTCTGGCGCTGAGGCCGTTTCATCCGATGCTGCGCTGGCCATTGAATTGCCTTTGGCTCCAAAAGTGGCCACTTGGTCTACCACCCATGTCCCCCATTTACAGGCGCTTCAGGCGAAAGATCTCTGGGTCGGCACCGGGTACAGAGACCGAATCAATCTGTCAAAAGCTGCCCCGCATCAGTGGCCCATGGACTTGGGAGGTGACGGTGGGCTTGACGAAGAGGCCTTGGTGGCATCTGGAGCCCATGTGCTCACCTCGTACCCTTTTGGTGACCCCATGCAAGGGGTGGATTCCCGCACAGGTGTCAAGGTCATGCCGCTGCGAGAATATGAGGAGGAGCATCCGTTGGCCCGCGCCGAATACATCAAACTATTTGGTTGGCTGTTGGACAGGGTCCCCGCTGCCGATGTCGCTTTTGGTCAGATCGCCCAGCGCTATGCCGCAGCACGGGACAGGGGGCAGCAACTGGCTTTAGATTCTGGCCGGCCTGTGGTTTTTACGGGCAGTGAGCAGGGAGGTCTGTGGACGGCCCCCACTTTTGACGGTCTTGTCGCCCGCTTGGTAGAAGATGCCGGGGGACATTATTTGCTCGATCATCAGACCGAACAGTCTATGGGATTGCGACGGGTGGGAAGCAACATTGAGATGGAGCTCGAACAATTCGCCATGATGGCTGCCGGTGCTGATGCTTGGGGAAAAGTCGTGTATGCGCCAGAGGGGTGGTATCGGCAGGATGCGGCAGCAGCAATGCCTTGGTTACCGCTGGAGGACAAGTTGCTCTTCCACTGCAATACAGCAGAAGTCGACTATTTCGGGCAGGCGGTGTTAGAACCGGACTTTATGCTGGAGGATTTGGTTTCCATCCTACACGGGCAAACGACAGAGGGAGGTGCACCCCGCTACTTTCAAAGGACGCGCAACGAGCCATGAATTCGCGTTGGCCCATGCTTTTTCTCGGAACAGCCATGTTGGCGCTGTTTGTCTTCGGGCTGTTTTCTGGCCCCGCCCACTTGGCATGGTCAGAGGAATGGTCGGCTTTGCTGGGCACCGGAGGAGCCACAGCGGAAACGATCATGTGGCAATTGCGCTTGCCCCGTTTGGTGACAGCGGTGTTGTCGGGGGCAGCACTCGGGCTCTCGGGCCTGCTGATGCAGACTTTCTTTCGAAATCCGCTGGCCGGACCAGGCGTGTTGGGTGTCTCTTCGGGAGCCACACTCGGTGTGGCTCTGGTGGCATTGGGCGGCGCCAGTATGGGGGGAGTGACCGGCATCTGGGACATGGGGCCTCAAGTTATGGGAGCATTGATGGGTGGGGGTGCTGTGATGGCATTGCTGGGACTGGTGATGGGGAGGTTTCGTTCAAGGACCGCACTGCTCATTTTCGGACTAATGGTGGGCTACTTGGCAGGGGCATTGGTGACCGTTTTACAGGCAGGTGCTGAAGCAGGAGCACTTCAGGCCTTTGTGCATTGGGGAATGGGGTCTTTTGCCCATTCAGGGTGGGCGTCATGTGCCATCATGGTATGCGCTTTGACGCCTGCAGTTTTCTGGTCCTGGAGGGCCAGCAGCAGTTTAGACATGTGGACCATGGGCGCATTGACCGCTGCGACGATGGGAGTAGACGAACGAAGACTGTCTTGGACGGCATTGGGAATGGCGGGCGTTCTGGCAGCATTGGTTACTGCGTGGTGTGGTCCAGTGGCATTTTTGGGCCTGGCAACGCCACACTTGGTCAGAGCTGCAGGCATAAGTGGACGCCATGCCGCCATGTTATGGCCGGTGGTATTGACAGGAGCTGCCGTGGCATTGCTGGCGGACTTGGTGGTGCGCTTGGCGGGCGTCCCACTCAATGCTGTATTGAGTTTGGTCGGCGCCCCTGTGGTCCTGATGTTGATTGTGGGCAAGGGCCGGATATTCTCAAAAGTCCGCAACCGATGAAAGGCAAAATGATGTGCTCCGGTTTGACCTTGCGCCACCCTTCCGAGGGAGTGGGAACGTTGTCTTTTGCTCTTTCTGCAGGCACCGCTCTTGTGGTGGTAGGTAGAAATGGCTCTGGAAAATCGACGTTGCTCAAGACTTTGGCCGGGCTTTTGCCTGCCCGAGCGGGGTCAGTGTCCATGGACGGAGTAGAAATCGCGGCCATGCGGCCCCAAGCGCGTGCTCGGAAATTGGCATTTGTGCCCTCCACGCCACCGCGTGGAACGGTTCTGACGGTTCAAGATGTCATAGAACTGGCGCTGGAGGCGGGCGGGCATCAGGCAGATGCGACAAGTGTGGAGCAATCGATGCTGCAAGGCGGGGTTCATCCATGGGCGCAACTTCCCATTGATACGTTGAGCGACGGAATGGCCCAAAGGGTGATGCTGGCGCGCGCAGCAGCCCAATCAGAATCCCTGATTTTGCTCGACGAACCCACGGCGTTTCTGGATGTTGTCGGGAGACGGGAAGTGATGGCAGACATCGGCCAATGGCTCAACGTCGGAAAGGCGGTTGTTTTGGCCACCCATGACCTTGATGCGGTTCAAGAATCGGGGTGGGCAGACCGCTGGATGGTCATGCGCTCACCCTCTCAAGGGGGCGCTGTATTGCCCGATGAGGCTTTTAGCAGCCATGCAGCCAAATCCATGTTGATGGGGGAGGAGTAAGGGCCGTTGATCCAACTTCCCAAGAGTTCCCATCGGCCAATGAATCCCCATCGTCCGTGACTAATTTCGCGTCATGCCGTCGGCGACAACACGTGTGATCATGGCCCTGTTCCTCTTGGGTTTAATTCTGTTCATCGAATGGATGGCTTGGCGGAATGTTCACCGGATGTGGTCCCATTACAGCCGCTTTGGCCTTGTTCGCCGCGTTTGGTTTGTTACCATGGCTATACAGCTGCTGTGGTTTGCTGTTTACATTTTTCGGTGGCCCATATGGCGCGAGCATCACCCCAGTTATTTGCTGCTGACCCATGCGGTTTTAATCAGCCTGTTGGTGCCCAAAATTTGGTTGGGAGGAACGGAGATTTTCGAAATGCTGCGCCAAGGCATACAATGGTTGGTGACCAGCCCGGAGCGGCGCGCTGGAATTCCACGCAGGACCTTCATCTCATGGAGTGGCCAGGCCGTGGCCGGAGTTTTGCTGGGCTCCTTCGCCTATGGCATGACGCGAGGACGTTATGGCTATCACGTTCGGCACCATGACGTCCCCATACCAGAGCTCCCCGACGGATTAGAGGGTTTGCGTATCGTGCAAATCAGCGATGCCCATCTGGGAAGCTTCTTAGAGGACTTTGGTCCCGTAGAGCGGGGCTTGGAGCTCATTCAGTCATTGGAGCCTGACATCTTGTGTTTCACGGGAGACTTGGTCAATGACCACAGCGATGAAGCCGAACCTTGGATCAGCAGGTTTAAAGGCCTCACAGCGCGCTATGGCAAATTCAGCATTCTGGGCAACCACGATTACGCTGACTATGCGCGTCGAACAGATGAAGAGCGAGAAAATGTGCGCCGTCGAATTCGCGAGATTCATGGGGAGATGGGGTTTGACCTGTTGCTCGATGAGCACAGGTATATCGAACGGGGAGGAAATAAAATCCTCATCGCCGGGGTCGAGAACTGGGGCAAGGGCTTTCGCCAATCGGGAGACCTCGATGTTGCCCTGAAGGGTGCACAGGTGGATCTGCCTACCGTTTTGTTGAGCCATGACCCCACCCATTGGGAGGAGCGCGTCATGGGGGAGAAGGCCCCTGTTGACCTGACCCTCTCTGGCCACACGCACGGCATGCAAATGGGGCTCGAAATTCCTGCATTGGGCATCAAGTTCTCCCCAAGTAAGCTGCGTTACAGCCGTTGGGGCGGACTCTACACGGAAGGAACACAGCATCTGCATGTCAACCGCGGCTTTGGACTCCTCGGGTTTCCAGGGCGCATAGGCATGCCACCCGAAATAACCGAACTCACCTTGAGAAAGGCCTGATTACCTTTCCAAGGCCAAATCCAAGCCATGAGCGACGACAAAAAGGTCATTTTTTCGATGGTCAAGGTCAATAAAACGACCCCGACCGGAAAACACATCCTCAAGGACATCTACCTGTCCTTTTACTACGGTGCCAAGATTGGCATCATCGGAACCAACGGTTCTGGTAAGTCCACGGTCATGAAGATCATCGCTGGTCTCGACGAAGCTTACCAGGGCGACGTCGTCTGGGCCGATGGCTACACTGTGGGGTATCTGCCCCAGGAACCCACCTTGGACGAGTCCAAAACCGTCAGGGAAGTGGTGGAGGAGGGCACCCAAGAAGTGGTCGCTGTGCTCAAGGAATACGAGGAGATCAATGCCAAGTTCATGGATGAAGAGATCCTGAACGATCCCGACAAGATGCAGGCCCTGATGGACCGGCAGGCGATGGTCCAAGACAAGATCGACGCCTTGGACGCCTGGGAGTTGGATACCAAATTGAGCATTGCAATGGACGCGCTGCGCTGTCCGCCGGACGACCAAAAAATTGCAGAGCTCTCCGGAGGTGAGCGCCGACGGGTAGCCCTGTGTCGTCTGCTCTTACAGGCACCTGATGTGCTGCTGTTGGACGAGCCGACCAACCACCTTGACGCGGAGACCATTGACTGGTTGGAGCAACACTTGGAGCGCTATAAGGGAACCGTGCTGTGCGTCACCCACGACCGCTATTTCCTCGACAATGTGGCGGGTTGGATTTTGGAACTTGACCGTGGCGAGGGCATTCCCTGGAAGGGCAACTATGCAGAATGGTTGGACCAAAAGACCAAGAAGTTGGCCCAGGAAGAAAAGCACGAAAGCAAGCGCCGGAAGGAGTTGGAGCGAGAGTTGGACTGGGTCCGCCAAAATCCCAAGGGCCGTCGCGCCAAAAACAAAGCACGTCTTAACAACTACGAATCCATGTTGGCTGAGGGCAACAAGGAAAAGGAGTCCAGGCTGGAGATTCCAATTCCCAATGGCCCGCGCCTCGGCAACAAGGTCATCGAAGTTGAAGGGTTACAGAAGGCATTCGGCGACCGTCTCCTCATCGAGAATCTGTCGTTCTCATTGCCACCGGCAGGTATCGTGGGCATCATTGGCCCGAACGGAGCCGGAAAGACCACGTTGTTCAGGATGATGATGGGCGAGGAGCAGCCCGATGCGGGCTCTGTGGATTTCGGCGATACTGTAGAGGTTGGATACGTTGACCAACGTCACAAAGAGATTGACCCAGAGAAGACGGTATGGGAGGTGGTCTCTGGCGGCCATGACCAATTGGACATCGGAGGCAGTCTTGTGAATTCAAGGGCCTATGTATCTAAGTTCAATTTTGGAGGGTCGGCTCAGCAAAAGAAATGTGGTGTGCTCTCTGGCGGAGAACGCAACCGCTTACACCTGGCCATGACGCTCAAGACGGAGGCCAATGTGTTGCTTCTCGACGAGCCTACCAACGACATTGACGTGGGAACGCTGCGCGCGTTGGAAGAGGGCATCATGAGTTTTGCGGGATGCGCAGTTGTCATTTCTCACGACCGCTGGTTCCTCGATCGGATCTGCACCCACATCTTGGCGTTCGAAGGAGACAGTCAAGTGGAGTGGTTTGAAGGAACATACAGTGAATACGAGGCCAACCGAAAGGAGCGCCTTGGAGACCACGGCCCCAAGCGGATCAAGTACCGCAAGCTGGTTCGCTGATGAACGCAGCCGGCTATGTCGGCCGCTTTGCCCCGTCTCCAACGGGGAGGCTTCACATGGGCAGTTTGCTGGCTGCTCTGGCATCGTGGTGCGATGCGCGGCATGTCGGAGGGGTATGGCGCGTGCGCATGGAGGACTTGGACCCACCCCGGGAAGTGCCCGGAGCTGCGTCTGACATCTTGCGGACTTTGGAGGGCTTTGGATTGCATTGGGACGGTCCAGTCGTGTATCAATCGCAACGCCACGCCTCTTATGCGGATGCTCTGAACTTCCTCAAACAAAACAACAGGGCATACGGATGTGCATGTACGCGCAAAACCTTGCAAGGTCATGCTGTTTATCCTGGACATTGCCGGAAAGGGCTTGAATCGGAACAATCGGTGCGTTCGCACCGCTTCGATTGGGGCCAGCAAAAGGGCGATTGGACCGACGCTGTTCAGGGAGAATGTACATGGGACAGCACAGAAATTGGCGACTTTGTGATCAAGAGGGCCGACGGGCTTTGGGCCTATCAATTGGCTGTGGTGGTGGATGACTTAGAGCAAGGCGTCAATGTGGTGGTTCGCGGTTCAGACTTGCTCGACAGTACACCTAAACAGCTGGCGTTGCGCGCGGCTTTAGACCCCTTGGCAGGCAGTATTCGATGGGCCCATTTGCCGCTGCTGGTCAATGCGGAAGGGCAGAAGTTGAGCAAGCAAACCTTGGCTTCAGCTGTCGAGGTAGCGAAAGCGCCTGGGTTGTTGCTCGCGGCCTTAAAGATGCTGGGGCAAATTTCCCCTGGGAAATCAGAACCTCAGGCTTTGGCGGATGCTGGGGATGTGGAAGGCCTGTTGCATTGGGCCAGCCAAAACTGGCACTTAAGCCAGGTGCCATCCGCACCCCTTCAATGGCAGGGCTGAGGACAAGGCTGGCCTTCCCGGGTGAATGGCCCCTTGGTTGAATGGGTCAAGCGCGAGGACAGGTGTCTGTCCTCGAGAGAGGTCAGCCAACGGACCAGTGCGTCTTGGAGGCGAGGGTCAACCATGGCGCTGTTGCAAATTTCGTGACCGCCACCGCAATAGGCATAACTGTGGCTTCCTATGCCTGAATCCGTGAGCCGGTCCGCCCAGCAAATGCCTCCGCAGAGGAGCCATGCTCCCGGGTCCTCTGCGTTGCAGCCCCGGTGAATCCCTTCTCGTGACGGCACAACACGGTCACAAATGCCATGAGCGGCAAAGAGGGGCGGGGCATCTTGCGGGACTTCAAGATCATTTGCAACGGCTCCAGCAAAACTGATGATGCCAGCCCAAGCCTGTGGAGCCAATCCATAACCCGCCCAAAGTGCGGCTTCAGCGCCCGCGCTGCTTCCGGCAGCTGCCCATGCTTCAGGGAGGTTGATTGGACTTGAACGCAACCAGTCGCGGGCAAACATGAGATCCTGCGCGGCCATTTCTACTGTGGCTTGCTTGTCTTCAGCAGAGACTGTGCAACCAAAACCGAGGCCTTTCCTCGACAAGCGATAGGAAATACTGGCACTGGGGATTCCAAAAGAAGCCAGGGTATCCAGTAAAGCGGTGTGAGGACCGCGGTCCCGCTGGCCTTCGCTAAATCCCCCGCCATGCATGAAAACAACGCCTAGCGTTTGTGGGGTTGAAGCATTTGGGATGCGCAAGTCCAAGGCCAGGGTGTCACCATGGATGACCCTGTATACATGACTCGAGCGAACGACTGCAAATGGTTCAGCAGTCACATCAGACTGAGACTGAATGTCACCGCAGGAAAGGGCTAAGAAGAAGAATGGGAACCAGCGAACTGGCTGGGGGTTCATGCCTTCACACTCCTCGGATGGAACCTCTGCATCTGATCGCGCAAAAAGTTTTGGTCCAAGTGGGTATAGATCTCTGTGGTACTCACAGAACTGTGGCCGAGCATTTCTTGCACAACGCGAATGTCTGCTCCGCTTTCCATCAAGTGCGTCGCGAAAGAGTGACGGAACGTGTGTGGGCTTACCTGCTTGCGGATACCTGCTTCATGGGCTGTACGGCGCAACATGGTAAACACCATTTGACGTGTCAATTCACGCCCGCGGCGTCCAAGGAACAAAGTATCCTCGTATCCAACTTCGATGTCTACAAACTTGCGGTACTGGTTGATGTAGCGGCTCACGGTATCCAGGGCCACTTCACCAATGGGGATAATGCGCTCCTTGTTCCCTTTGCCGATCACCTTGACCATGCCTTCCACCTCATCGATGCAGCTGATGCGCAAACCCACGACTTCCGATACGCGCAAGCCACAGCTGTACATCGTCTCTAAAATGGCGCGGTTGCGAATGCCTTCTTTGCGAGAAAGGTCGATGGCTTCAATGATGGATTGGATCTCATCGACACCTAACACATCCGGAAGCTTTCGCTCAGGGCGGGGAGAGTCTAGGAGCTCAAGAGGATCTTGTTGAATGATGCCTTCTAAAAGCAGGTACTTACAAAAATTCCGGACGCCACTTAAAATGCGGCTTTGGCTGTTGCGACTCAGGCCCTCATCGTAAAGCTGAGCAACGAATGCATCGACATGTCCAGTTTCGAACCCACTGGGCTCGAATTTCGATTTCGATAAATTCTGTGCAAAGAAGGCCAGACGCTGGACGTCTCTGAGGTAAGCTTCTACTGAATTCGAACTCAGACCCCGTTCCAACTGCAGCCACGAGCGAAAACCACGCATACAACCAGCCCAACCAGCAGCTGCGGGCATTTCATTGGCCTTGTTGTCGTTGATATCAGGACTCATTGCAATCGACTCTTTCACTGGAGCATCCTCTCATGGTTATGGAATCCAAGTTTCACCTGTTTTGGTGAGCGCTTCTTGAACAGAGATTCTAGCCCCGTTCTTTTTGGAGACTACAAAAGGTCCAATGAAGCCAAACTGCTCATTAAAATCCTCTCGACAGTCCCGTGCTGACTTGTATCCTTCGAAGTGGCCAAACAGATATTTGGTCCAAACCGAATCCTTCTCCTCTTCCAATGGGAGGCTAAAATTCAACTTCTCTTCGAAATAATCGGTAACCACACGATTTTTCGTTGCGGCCACTTGTACTTCAAACCAATAGTTGTCCTGAGCGTCGCGGCGAGTTGCCGGTTGTGCTCGGGCTAATTCAGTCCTCCATGCGTCAATTACGGGGATTTCAATGGCACTGTCACCAAGAATCAGGGATAATGTGCCTATAAAATCCCCGGGCGCATGTAATCCATTCAGATCGGTCATGTAAGTAATGCCGCCAGCGGCTTGGTAGTCAAACCAAACAAAGGACAAAGAGCCTGGGCTACTCTGCACAATGCTCCCTCCTCCAGAGGTAACTTCTATGGGCGCTTCAATGGGGTAGGACTCCACGCACTTGACAAATCCACCTGGCGGAATGTTTGAGAAGTCAATGTGGACTTCGAGCTGTCCATCGCGCATTTCACGCACCGTTCTGTTCGCAGATGGAGCACCATGAGACAGGTCTTTTTCGGTGTTGTCAAGCACGTCTGTGGAACCGCCATTTGGTGCGCTGGTTCTTAAAGAAACGGCAGCACCTGTCGGTACAATCTCGAAGTGAAAAGGGGTGGGGCGAACTGTTTCTCGGTCGTTGTTTCGGATGAAACTGAAGTCCCAGTCGATGGACCGAGGGCCGGGGGAGGCTTGGGGTGCAACTTCTAGGTCAAACAGGAGGTCGAACTGTTGTAGGTCAGGGAGCTTCAGCCAGCTTACGACCGCGATGTTTCTCTCGTTGTCCACGGTCATGCCTCCACCGTGGAGCTGCCGTGCCTTGAGCTGGCAGTCAGAGGGCAATGAAATGAGAAGCCTTCCGAAGTACTCAAGGTTTCCTTTGGTGACGGTAATGGTTAATGGGGCAGAGGAGCCGGGTGCGGGGGATGAGGGCAACCTTCCTTCGACTACAACACCGCCAGGCACCGCCATGGCCATGCCTGCGGCAATGGCAAATGAAACGAAGAAGTGGACAGGCTTGAGCTTCACATCGGGCAAGGTCTGCTGGTTTTGCAACCATCCTACACAAGGATCGTGGTTGTGTCGACATTGCGCTGTGGATGTTCAATCGCACAGAAAACCACTAAAAGTGAAAATCCCGCAGTGACGTTTCACCGCGGGATTACTTAACCAAATTATCACTTGATGCTCAGCTAGCCGGAGCTAGCCTTCTCACTTAAAACCGCTGCAATTTACTGTGCAACGTGGGTTTTGGGGTTTAATCTTATCCATCCTGAGTTGTTGATTATCTCGTTTCGGGAAGGTTGTGCAGAGCGGCGTAGGTCGAGAATTGCCCGCGAATTGCCGTTGTGGGATTTGAGTTTCCATCGTACTTTTGCCGCCGATATTGCCTACGATGAAAGAAGGAATCCACCCCGATAACTACCGCACTGTCATTTTTAAGGACTTGACAGCGGACTGGCGCTTCCTCGGGAAGAGCTGTGCTGAAAGCAAAGAGTCTGAGCAGTGGGATGATGGCAATGAGTACCCCATCATCAAGGTGGAAGTCAGCTCTGCAAGCCACCCCTTCTACACTGGTAAGAATACACTTGTGGACACGGCAGGTCGAATCGACAAGTTCCGTACGCGTTACGCCAAGCACAAGAAGTAAGAGGGCCGTTTGTAGAAACGACACCATAAAAAAAGCCTGTCCATTGGTCAGGCTTTTTTTATGCGCCATCCCCAGGTTCAGGTCGAGGGCGCTCCCGTTGAGATGACCTCAGTAATCTCGAGGCCATACAGGGTCATGCCTTTTGTCACGGTGGCCGTGTCGCTCATGAGTTTGAGCCGCTGGATTCCAATGTCGCGGAGTATTTGAGCGCCCAAGCCAAACGCCCGGCCCTGCTTTCTTGCAACTTCTGCTTCGCCTACATCTGCATTGCTGGGTTGCTGCTCACCCGTCTCAGCGGCACGCTGAAGAGTGTCGGCCCAACTGACGCTTGGCTTCTGTAGATAGACCAATGCGCCAAACTCCATCTTTCCTATGGTCTCTATAGCCCTTTGAAGGGTCTGGCCTTTGCCAAGTGTGGCGTCAAGGAGGATGTCCAAATGAGGGGTGCTAGCGTGCATGCGCACAGGAACTGCGTCACCTGAGCTCCACTCACCTTTGGTCAGGGCAAAGTGCTCGCTGTCGTCGGTCGTCTGGCGATAGGTGTGCAATGTGAAAGCGCCGTGTGACGTCTGGATTTCCCGAGTGCCAGTGCGTTGAATGAGGGTGTCGTTTGTAATGCGGTAAGCGATAAGGTCTTCGATCGAGACGATCCGCATATCCAGCCTTTCGGCCATGTCGAGCAACTCTGGAAGCCGGGCCATTGTGCCGTCGGCATTCATGATTTCGACAATCACCCCAGCGGGTTCCAGTCCGGACAGACGGGCCAAGTCTATGGCCGCTTCAGTGTGTCCCGCCCTTCTCAATACCCCCCCTTTTCTAGCCTTCAGGGGGAAAATATGGCCTGGTCTTCCCAATTCATCAGGACGGATGTTGGGGTCAATCAGGGCCTTGATGGTTTTGGAGCGGTCTGCAGCCGAAATGCCAGTCGTACAGCCGTGTCCCACCAAGTCTACGCTCACCGTAAAAGGCGTTTCGTATGCCGCATTGTTTCGGCTGACCATTAATTCTAGGCCCAGCGACTCACAGCGGTCTTCCACAAGTGGAGCGCAAATCAATCCCCTGCCTTCTGTGGCCATGAAGTTGATCATTTCGGGCGTTGCAAAACGGGCAGCGGCCACGAAGTCTCCCTCGTTTTCGCGGTCTTCATCATCGACCACGATGATCACCTTTCCGTTTTTGATGTCTTCAATAGCGTCCTCGATCCGGTCAAGGGGACGTTGCGGCTGACTCATGTTCCAAAGGTAGCGGGAGGAATGCTCTGAATGGCGCAAATTTGCCGCATGATTCTACCTGTAGTGGCATATGGAGATCCGGTCTTGCGGAAAGAGGCGGCAGAGGTGGCCGAAGAAATGGAGGGCCTCGATAAACTTATAGAAAACATGTGGGAGACCATGTACCGTGCGGAAGGTGTGGGGCTCGCTGCCCCACAAGTCGGGCGGTCCATTCGGTTGTTTGTCGTGGACGGTTCTCCATTTGGTGAAGGTGATGAGGGTGATCAGGGCTGTAAAGACTTCAAGCGGGTCATGATCAACCCCGTGCTTTTCGATGAAAGTGAGGAGCAGTGTGACATGGAGGAGGGCTGTTTGTCCATTCCTGGGGTGCGAGAGCCTGTCACCCGCCCTGTATCTGTGAAGGTGGAGTACTTCGATGCGCAATGGGTGCTGAGGGAAGAAGCGTTGTCGGGAATAGCAGCCAGAATTGTGTTGCACGAGAACGATCACCTCGATGGCGTGATGATTCCAGATTATGTCCCCGCGCTGCGCAAGGCCATGTTGCAGGGCAAGCTCAAGGACATCGCCAAGGGCAAAGTGCCCGCCGACTATCCCATGCGTCATCCTTCTAAAAGCGGCCGTTGATGCGCATTCAACGATCGGCTGCGGTGGCCCTGTGCGTGTTGTTGGCCGTTGGGTGCCAGTCCACCAATGAAAGGGCGGGGAGCCAGGGAGCCCGCCTCGCTGATATTGGGGCGTCGGAACAACGGTTCAGGGCCATGCTCGAGCAAGAAGCCGATGCAGATTGGTCTTCACCTGAAGTACAGGAAGTGGCAAGCAGCCTGTTGCGTCAGTATGCCGAGTATGCCAACGGATTTCGAGGCGACAGCTTGGCTCCTGTTTTTCTCATGCGCAGGGCTGATTTGTTGCAAGGAAAAGGCGCGATAGATGCCGCTGTAAGTCAATGGATCGACGTAGCAGAAGGGTTCCCTCGCAGTGCTTATGCTCCTCAAGCCATATTTCGCGTAGGCTTTGCGCGAGAAACAGCATTGACCGATACTGTTGGGGCCTTAAAAGCCTACACGGAACTGATACAGGTATACCCCGAGAGCCCTTGGGCGGAACAAGCGGGTTTAGCAGCCCAGTGGCTGACTTTCAAAGAGGGCCAGGTCGCCGGAGCATTGGAGGGAGGCAAGGTGAGCAGCAATTGATGCCAGATGAATTCTCTGGGCGTCCTTTTGCGGTGCCTGAGATGGGGGTCATTTTTGAATCAAAGAAGGCTGCATTTCTGCCATAGATTGATGAGGCTACGGGGTAACTTGCGCGCTGTTACAAATCGATCCAACAATGTCACGATTCCGTTCAGGCGTCCTCCATGGAGAGGAAGTTGCCGCCCTTTTCGACGATGCTCAAGAAAGGGGGTATGCCCTGCCAGCCGTCAACATCATCGGCACCAACTCGCTCAATGCTACCCTGGAGACGGCGGCTTCAGTAGGTTCGCCGGTCATCGTGCAGCTTTCCAACGGAGGGGCAGCCTTCTATGCGGGAAAATCGCTCAAGCTGGATCATCAAGCTGGTGCTGTGCACGGCAGCGTAAGCGCAGCATTGCACGTCCATGAAATGGCAAAGGCATACGGTGTTCCCGTAGTGCTCCATACAGACCATTGCGCGCGCAAGCTTTTGCCATGGATTGACGGTCTACTGGACCGTGGTGAGGCCCACTTCAAGGCGACAGGAGCGCCTTTGTTTTCTTCCCATATGATTGATTTGTCGGAAGAACCCATCGAAGACAACATCGCGACTTGTGTGTCTTATCTGGAGCGCATGGCGCCATTGGGAATGTTCCTTGAGATTGAGCTCGGTGTCACGGGCGGCGAAGAAGACGGTGTCGACAACACGGAATTGGATGCCAAGCACCTTTACACACAGCCAGAAGAAGTGGCCTATGCCTATGAACAGTTGGGGGCGGTCAGCAGTCAATTCACTGTCGCTGCCGCTTTTGGTAATGTGCACGGTGTCTACAAACCGGGCAATGTGGAGTTGACCCCGGTCATCCTCAAAAACAGCCAAGCCCACATTGCGCAAAAGCATGGTACGGGTCAGCGTCCCGTGGATTTTGTGTTTCACGGCGGGTCTGGCAGCAGCGTAGAAGAAATCCGCGAAGCAATTTCTTACGGAGCGGTAAAAATGAACATCGATACAGACATGCAATGGGCATACCTGAGTGGTGTTCGCGACTACGTGCAAGAGTGGTCCCCCTATCTGCAAGCTCAGATTGGCAACCCTGAAGGTGCCGATCAGCCCAACAAGAAAAAGTACGACCCTCGTGTGTGGTTGCGCGAAGGAGAAAAGTCCTTCGTTACGCGCCTGGCTCAAGCCTTTGAAGATTTGAACTGCATGGGGCGCAACGCCGACTGAATTCAAGAAATGCACGAATCGGGACTTTCTCCTTTTGATTTTGCCGAGGCAGCCGAGCGGCACTCGGTGCAGTCCCACGCGGACAGGCTCAAGGCCAAAAGCTTGAAGCTCCTGCAAGACGAGGGGGGCAGGCTAAACCGCTGGGTGTTGAAGCCTGAGGGGTTGCCTTGGCGCTTTGACTTCACCAAGCAATGCATAGATGACGGTGCTTGGTCGGCCTTGAAGGGCTTGGCTGAGGATGCAGAATGGCGGCGTGCGATAGCGTGCCAGTTTCGGGGAGAGGCCATCAATTCTACCGAAGGAAGGGCCGTTTTGCACATGGCTCTGCGCGGGAAATCAGAGGATGGATTCCAGTTGGACGGCCACGATGTGATGCCTGAAGTGCTCGAAACCCGCGATGCGTTTCTTTCTTTTGCCGATGATGTGAGGTCGGGGGCCTATGCCACCCTCGCCGGTGGTCGTTTCTCACACGTGGTCAACATCGGTATTGGTGGTTCTGACTTAGGGCCGGTCATGGTGCACGAGGCACTGTCGGCGACACGCCTAGAAGACGGAGAGGGCACAGATGTGCGCTTTGTCAGCAACGTGGATCCGAGTCATCTGGACATGGTCATTGCGGATTTAAACCCGGCCAGCACATTGCTGGTCGTGGTGTCCAAGACGTTTACGACCCAAGAAACCATGGCCAATGCCCAGCGTGCTTTGGCCTGGCTCAAGCGCGGACTAGGAGACCGCGCAGGGCACCATATTGCTGCTGTCACCTCCAATGTGGAGGGGGCTGCTGAGCTCGGCGTTGACAGCGGTCGCGTTTTCGGATTCGGGAATTGGGTAGGGGGGCGTTTTTCGCTCTGGGGCCCAGTAGGATTGTCCATTGCACTCGGTTCGGGAAGCCGCGCATTTCTTGATTTGTTGGAAGGAGCCCGGTCCATGGATCTGCACTTCAAGTCTGCAGATGCGGAAACCAACGTGCCCCTTCATTTGGCATTGATTGAAATTTGGAATGTCAATTTCATGGGGCAAAACAGCCGGGTTGTCTTGCCATATGCCCAGCCATTGCACAGGCTTCCTGCATACCTGCAACAAGCGGAGATGGAGTCCAATGGCAAAGCCGTGGGGCGAGACGGACTTCCATTGAGGTGGGCAACGCATCCCGTAGTGTGGGGAGAACCAGGGACCAATGGCCAGCACGCCTTCCACCAACTGCTGCACCAAGGGACCCAGAGTCATCCTGTGGATTTTATCGCCTTCAAAGAGCCCATGGGAGGGGACCGTGCGATGCACGACCTGCTCCTCAACAACGCCATTGCGCAAGCTGAGGCCTTTTGTATGGGCCGCAGTCTGGAGGAGGTGAGGTCTGAAATGGAAGGGAATGGCCGGACGAAGCCAGAGGTGGATGCCGTTGCGCCGCACCGTTGTTTTTCTGGGAACCGGCCTTCAACATTCATGTTGGGAGAGTCCTTGGATGCTTTTTCCCTTGGTGCACTCATCGCCGCTCATGAGCACAAGATTTTTCTAGAGGGCCTTTTTTGGAACGTTTACAGTTTCGATCAATGGGGGGTTGAGTTGGGGAAGGTCTTGGCCAAACAGTTGGATCAAGGGGGCGGCGAAATGTATTGGACACCAGGGACTAAGGCATTGCGTGAGGCCATCCAAACGGCCCACTGACAAAAATCACCTCGGTGGTTTTAGTGGGTTGACGGGGGTTGGCTTAACTTAACAGCATGCCAAAAACAATGACCATGAAGCGATTCTCCCTCGCTGTCCTCTTGCTCGTTTCCATGTTGACCGTCAAGGCCGAGTTCACAGGCCTTACCTATGAAGTGGTTGCGACCACATCAGTCGGAACGACTTATCGGGTATACGCGAATTTCGATGATGCAACCGATTTGGCGCAGGCCCTCTACGCAGAGTCTCCGTTTGCTTTGAGCATTACCTCTTCAGCAGGATTTTACCAAGATGCTCTGGGCAATTACACGCCGGAAGCCATCAATCCGTTGCTTTACAGCTCTTTTCAAAACCTCATCTATGATTCGTGGATTACACTCGGACAGGACGATTCTAATTTCCCAAGCCCCATCGGTTCTGTTGGCGGAGCAGGTTGGTCTTCCGGATCGCTCTCTTTCGAAGCCGGAGGCGACTTCGAGGTTAACGATGGTGTCGGAGGCAGCGTATTTGCAACTCCTGACCAGATTCAAGCGCAGCCTGATGGAAATGGTCGGGTGTTGTTGGCTCAATTGACCACCACAGGCACTTGGAACATGACGTGCAACATTCAGTGGCGTGATGCCAGCTTGGAGGTGTTTCAAGAAACAGGGCTTTCGATTGGGTTTGAAGTCACCGAATACCAGGGTCTTTCTTATGAATTGGAGGCAGAGAACACATCAGCTCCAGGGTTTGATACTTACCGGGTCTATGCCAATTTTGACGACCCAGGAGCACAAGTCGTGGCGGTTTACGGTTTGCAGGACACTGCTCTGACCATTTCCACAACGGGAACGTTTTACCAGGATCAACTCGGTGGTCCACTCTCGACAACCATCAACCCTATTCTTTACACGTCATTCCCCAACCTGCCTTACGATTCGTGGGTGACGATTGGCACTGAGGACAACACGGGGTCGGTCGACTTCATTGGTGTTGATTTCATTCCGTTTGAGGCCGGGGGCAACCTTGTCGTGGACGATGCCGTTGGAGGCACGTGGTACATCCTGCCAAACTTGGAGCCCGCAGCTTTCCCGGATGCAGATGGCAAGGTGTTGTTGGGTCAATTCACAACAGATGGTGTGGTTGACTTAACGTTCAATATCCAATACCGCTCCTCTGACGGGTCCAATATTCAGGTCCCAGGACAATCGCTCACATTCCCAGTGGTGACGTTGGGTTGCACCAATGCAGGAGCATGCAACTACAACCCTCTTGCCGATTTTGACGATGGATCTTGCGAGTTTTTGAGCTGTGCTGGTTGCGATGATGTCAATGCGTGTAATTACAATGGCCAGGCGGTGATCGTAGACAATTCATTGTGCACGTACCCTGTCGGTTATCCAAACAATACAGTGGATTGTGATGGCAATTGCTTGAACGATGCTGACAATGACCAGGTGTGTGATGAGGACGAGGTTCCCGGTTGCACTTCATCAGACGCAGACAATTACAACCCCCTTGCAACTGATGATGATGGGACTTGCATCATTTCAGGCTGCACAGACCCAGAAGCCCAGAATTACAATGCCAATGCCACCAGTGATAATGGCGGTTGCGAATTCTTGATCGTGGGTACCCAGGGCTGTACATATGGGGATGCCACCAACTACGATGCAGCGGCAAACTTGGACGACGGTTCGTGTGAGTTTGATTGCTCAGGCGGCGGCGGTTGCGCTTATGACACTGATGACAACGGATTGATTGGTTCAGCTGATTTGCTGGTATTCTTGTCCCTTTATGGGCAGCCCTGCGGCGACTGAATCCAGAGGGTATTTCATCCCCCATTCTCATTGCTTTTGAGCTGGGTTTTGTAATAACCATTAATCTCCATGTCCATTCCGGTGGGCATGGAGATTATACTTTTTGGTCGGCATCATCATGTAATGGTGACGAATATCATTCGTTATTTGACTTAAATCGCTTATTTTCAAGGCAGAACAATTTCCTAGCATGAAGCTTTCTTCAGAAAATATCAAGGCCTTTCTCGGTGTGCTGTTCATGTCAGTAGCTTCGTTGACTTGGGGGCAAGCCTGCTCAGATGAGTCGGCGTGCAACTACCAGCCAGACGCCGGATTGTATTGCTTGGAGACTGAAGTCGTTCAAGTTCATGAAGAAGGGGACCTGGCGGGTATGACCACCTACAGGATTTATTTTTTGACGGATACCGCAACGGATTTGGTGTCTGCAGTGTTTGGTGACTCTGAGTTCCCGCTGAGCGTGACCACTACCACGGCCTTCTATCAGGATGCACTGGGAGCGGCCAGCCCAAACGCTATTAATCCCATTCTGTTCGGCACTTTCCCCAACCTGGAATTTGATTCGTGGGTGACCATTGGCATTGACCAGGTCCCTAACGCATCCAATGGTGAAGGTTCAGTAGAACTGGTGTCAGATGAAGCCCAGCCTTGGTCGGTCACGTTCGAACAAGGAGAAGATGTTGTGATCAATTCAAGCGTCGGTGGTGCTTGGTTTTCGACCAACAACCAGTCCAACGGTCTGCCGGATGCAGCTGGGCGGGTATTGTTGGGGCAATTCACCACCGATGGCGAATTGGGAGGATCCCTGAATATTTCGGTTTTTCCTGAAGGCCAACTCGGTGGCAGCGGAGAACTGGTGTCTTATGCGGTAGGTGAGGTGTGTGCGTGCACTTATCCTCAGACTTACTACGTCGACAACGATGGCGATGGATATGGAACCGATGCCGTTGTGCTCTGCGACCCAGGTGCCGGTTATGCCACGGAGGGCGGCGATTGCAATGACAATACTGCTTTGGCCTACCCAGGCAACCCCCTTGACATCATTGGTGATGGCATCGATGGGGACTGCGATGGAGCTGAGACTTGTTACCGCGACGTGGACAACGATGGCTTCAGGTTGGCCGATTCAGTGGACGTCGTTGGGTCACCTTTCAACTTGGACTGTGCTGAGTTTGGAGAGGCCTATTTCTACCAACCCATTGATTGTGATGACCTCAACCCTGAGTTGACGGTTCCAGACGAAGACGGCAACTGTCAAGTCGACCCGCCTTCAGCTGCTGAGCTTTGCGCAGATCCAGGAGCATGCAATTACAATGCCCAAGCGCTTCCAGAGGAAGACAACTGCGAATACGTAACCTGTCAGGGCTGTTCTAATGCTGGAGCCTGCAACTTTGACCCTTCGGCCCTGATCCAAACCGAGTTGGTGTGTGAGTACTTGAGCTGCGCGGGCTGTTCCGATCCATTGGCAACGAACTACAATCCGGAAGTCATCATATCCAATGAGTCGGTATGCGTGTATTCTGGGCTCCTGGCCATAGCGCCTGTCACTTTGCACTTTGAAGGAAACGCAGGCCCTGCGATGACCTACACCAATGAGGTCTATGCCTTGCTTCCGCCCAATGCGATTCGGCTAAAGCGCATCATTGGGATAAAAGGAGGACCCGTTACCCTCAACATTCAACCCTTCGGTTCATTCTATCAATCAGAAACATGCGATGTGTGGCAGCCTCTGGACATGTCCGTCACCACTGAGGTTGACGGCGTTGAGTTTACCAACTTGGACTGCCTGTCTGATTCGTGGTTTACAATTGGGGGTGCGGTTGGTACAGGTCCTGAATTGACGCCCTTTGGTTTTGATCCCGCAGCATTGAGCACCATGGAGGACTTCGACAGTGAGCAGTTGGTTGCCGAAGGCGATTCTATAGGTTGGGAAATCCTCGGAGATACAGGTGGAGAGCCTTCGGATTTTTGCGAGGAACTGTCCAATAGACCGGGATGTGCAAACGCCGTGCGGGTTGCTCGGGTGACCATGGCATTGGGCGAGAGCTTTTCGTTTCAAGCGGGCCTGACATACACGGTTGCTGGAGCGGGAGAGCGCAGCGTTACTGGTTTTGACATCACAGATGATACAAGCACTGTTTCAGACAGTGGTGGTGGCGGAGAAGCGGATTCAGACGATGCGGTGATCAGTGACGGAGTGTCCAATAACATTTATGGATGTACCGATTCTGGGGCGTGCAATTATGACAGCGGGGCAAATGTGGATTCAGGCGATTGTGACTACGCAAGCTGTTCGGGTTGCACTTATTCGGACGCCACGAATTTCGATGGCTCTGCGTCACAAGACGACGGAACTTGTGAATTCTCGATTGTCTCTAATTGTCCGTTTGATACAACTGGGGATGGCCTTGTGGGAACTGCTGACTTGGTGGACTTCCTAGCGGCCTATGACTCGAGCTGTCCAGAGTAACAGAGCGAACAAGGCTGAATTACATTTGATGCCCCCGGCCACATTGGCCGGGGGCATTTCAATTTAAACGCGATGAACACCAAGCGGCTTTCCTTCTGGGAAATCTGGAACATGAGTTTCGGTTTCCTGGGCATCCAATTTGGTTTTGCCTTGCAAGGGGGCAACATGTCGAGGATTTTTCAGACCCTCGGCGCATCCAAAGACGACATTCCCTTATTGTGGATAGCAGCGCCATTGACAGGGCTGCTCGTGCAGCCCGTGATTGGTTACATGAGCGATCGGACTTGGCATCCAAGGTGGGGGAGACGTCGGCCGTTTTTTCTGATTGGCGCTGTACTCAGCTCGCTCGCGCTGTTTTTCGTGCCATACAGTTCCGCACTGTGGATGGCAGCCGGCTTCCTTTGGATTTTGGACGCGAGCATCAACATCAGCATGGAGCCATTCCGGGCGTTGGTGGCGGACAAGCTGCCCGAGGAGCAGCGCAGTTATGGCTTCGTATTGCAGACTTTGATCATTGGAATTGGAACGTGGGTCGCGTCGAACCTTCCTTGGTTGGTGACTAAAATGGGCGCTTCCAATGAAGCCGGCGCGGGTGAAATTCCGCAGAGCGTGTACCTGTCGTTTGCAGTTGGGGCCCTTGTGTTTATGGCGAGTATCCTGTACACGGTTTTTACTACGAGCGAAGAACCACCCACCGACTTAGAGGCCTTTGAGCGGAATAAAAGGGACAGTCGGGGGCTTTTTCGAGGGGTCTCTGAGATCACCACTTTCATAGCTCAAATGCCCCGCATTATGGCGAAGTTGGGTGCCATACAGTTCTTCAGTTGGTTCGCTTTCTTCACCATGTGGTCATTTGCCACTCCGGCATTGACCGAGCATGTTTACGGTGCGGCACTGCCCATGGAAGGGTCAGACAATTATTTCGCTTTGAGTGCGGCTTATAACGATGCTGCCAACGCTGTTTCAAGTGCCATGGGCATCTATGGATTGAGCAGCATGGTATTCGCACTCTTCCTGTCGGTGTGGGCCAGCCGTCGCAAGTTGGACCGTCGGATGGTGCATCTTTTTAGTCTGGTGCTCGGGGGAGTGGGTTTCTTGACCATGGTTCAATGGACGCCTGAGTCTGCGGGGAATTTGAAGTTGAGTTTTGCCCTCATTGGAATAGCATGGGGCAGTATTCTCAGCATGCCATATGCCATGCTTTCTTCTGCGATTCGCAGTGAGCAAATGGGAGTGGGCATGGGGGTGTTCAACATGTTTATCGTTATTCCACAGATTGTAGCAGCTCTAGGAGGGATCAATTGGGCTTACAAAACTTTCCTGGGTGAGGAGGTTATTCAGACCATGATATTGGCTGGAGTAAGCTTGATTATAGCTGGTGCATTGAACCTTTTGATCCAATCCTCAGACATGAATCCAGAGGAAGGGTGAGCAAGGATGCAATTATTTTGTAATCGTTTTTCAAAACGACTATTCCTTCATTTTGGACGGCATAAATGTGTATCTGTGAGCTGGAAAAGGGACTTGCTGCTTGATAATGCACTGGTCATTCCCCGAAATTGAGACTTGGTGTATTAAGTACACCTGCTCTCGCTATATTGCCCGCGATTGGATAAACCAAACTGTAACCAAAACACCATGCGCAACCTTTTGCTGCTTTTCATTGCTTTGTTTGGCTTCGGCTATGCACAAGCTCAAGATTGTACGGGTGCGGACCACACGGTCCTCGCCGGAAATTATTACTATAACCCGACGACCCTGACCGTCACTGCGGGTGAGTCAATTGCATTCCTAAACGAAGGCGGTTTTCACAACGTGAACGGCGTCACCAGCTCACTTGGAGCCACTTGGAACAACCCTGAGAGCTTTTCTCTTGGTGCCAACAGTGGCGCTTCAGAAGGAGTCTGCATGGGTACTGTGACATTGAGCACCCCCGGAACTTACCAATATGACTGCAGCATCGGCTCGCACGCGGCCAATGGCATGGTCGGAACCATTGTGGTAGAAGCGGCAGCCAGCACTACGCCTACAGACAATGCTGGTGATCCCACCCTCGATGCGGGAGATGTAGTGTCCGTTTACGGCGGATCATACGATTCCAACGGTACGAACTTCAACCCTGGCTGGGGCCAGTCTGGAACGGTTAACACCGATTTCGATCCTGGCACGGGCAACGTGGTCATGGAGTATGCCAACTTTAACTACCAAGGCACCGATATCAGCGCCATGGATCTGTCGGGCATGACCCACCTCCATGTCGATGTTTGGGTGGCAGCGGACAATGACCGTATGCTCAAGGTGTCGCCTATCAATGGCGGTACAGGTGCCGGTGAGTTCCTCGTAGAGGTGCCATTGACACCAGGTGCATGGAACAGTGTGGACTTGACCAAGGCTGCTTTCGATGGCATGACTTGGGACAATGTGTTCCAAATGAAATTTGACGGACAATTCAATGCTGATGGCGCAGCCAACGGGGCTGGATGGGACGTCTACCTCGACAACATCTACTTCTGGAACGATGGAACAGGATCCGGACCTCCTTCAGGTGAGACTGTTGACGTGACGTTCACCGTAAACATGGAGAATGAGACTGTATCATCTGACGGTGTATCGTTAGCTGGTGGTACTTACTTCGGATTTCCGGGGGACAACCCCATGTCCGACAATGGAGACGGCACTTGGTCCATTACCATTGGTGTTCCAGTTGGCTTCACGGGCAACTACACCTTCACAAATGGCGGGGCTGCTTGCGGATGGAATTGTAAGGAGAACATCGAAGGACAGTCCTGTGCAGATGGCCAGTACAATGACCGTTTGCTGTCGAACATCACCGAAGCAACCAACGTGAACACTTGTTTTGGCGAGTGCACCACCGACGGATCTTGTTCAGCTCCAGCGACTCAATACAACGTCACGTTCCAGGTGGACATGTCGAATGCCGGTTTGGATGGATCCGAAACCATTTACGCTACGGGATCGCATGACGGTTGGTGTGGCCCATGTGACAATGTGCTGACTGACAACGGCAGCGGCATCTTCACACGCACGATCAGCCTTGACCCAGGTTCTTATGAGTTCAAGTACATGATCAATGCTTGGGGCGGGGATGAGCAGAATATTTTGGGAACGGCCTGCGACTTTTTGCCAGGCGACGGCAACGGCAACCGGGGTTTCACCTTGGGTGAGGAAGACCTCGTTCTCCCTGTGCAATGCTTTGACTTCTGCGGAACATGTGAAGAGCAGAACAACCAAGGCACGGTGAACATCACCTGGAATGTCAACATGTCCAACGAGGTGGTTTCTGCTGACGGTGTGCATCTTGCAGGAGGAGGGTTCTTCGGTAACCCCGGAGACAATCCCTTGACGGACAACGGAGACAGCACTTGGTCCATTACCATGACTGTTGCTGAAGGCTTCTCCAGTTACTACATCTTCACCAATGGAGGGGCTGCATGCAGCTGGGACTGCAAGGAAAACCTTGCCGGCCTTCCTTGTGGAGATCCCGGAAACTTCAACGACCGTTACATCGCTAACGTCACTCAGGATACCACCATGAATTTCTGCTTCGGTGAGTGTGGTACTGATGGTATTTGCGTCGGTAACGATGGAGGCGGTGACCCCACTGACCCCACTGGCCCGACGGACAATGCGGCGGACCCCACTTTGGATGCAGGCGATGTGGTTTCCATTTACGGAGGTTCATATGACAACATTGCTACCAACTACAACCCAGGATGGGGGCAGTCTGGTACGGTCAATGACGCCTATGATCCTGGCACTGGCAACATGATTTTGCAATACGCCAACTTCAACTATCAGGGCACGGAATTGAGTTTAACAGATTTGTCGGGCATGACCCACATCCATATGGATGTTTGGGTGGCGGCAGACAACAGCCGCATGCTGAAAATGTCTCCCATCAATACAGGCACAGGCGCTACAGAGTTCCTCGTAGAGGTTCCTTTGACGCCTGGTGCGTGGAACAGCGTGGATTTGACAAAAGCGGCCTTTGAGGGCATGTCTTGGGACGGTGTCTTCCAAATGAAGTTTGACGGACAGTTCGATGCCGATGGCGCAGCCAATGGAGCAGGATGGGATGTCTACCTCGACAACATCTACTTCTGGAATGATGGAACAGGGTCAGGCCCCCCATCAAATGACACTTATGATGTCACTTTCAATGTCAACACTTCCAACATTACGGTGGGCCCGAACGGCATGTACCTCGGTGGTGGAAACTACTTCGGAGACGCTCAAGGCCATGCCATGTCCGACTCCGATGAAGATGGGACCTACACGGTAATCGTAGCTGTGCCTGCAGGGTACACTGGAAATTATGTGTTCCTCAACAG
>DDCX01000084.1 GCA_002336475.1 Flavobacteriales bacterium UBA1995
AAACTGTGAAAATTGTCCAAAACAACAAATCCTGAGAAAAAGAGAAGGAGACTTAAACTACTCCTATACAAGTACTTAGATCCAGAAAACAACGGACTCACCCACCGTTCTGTGCACATCTTGCGCCGACCCTCTCAAAAACGGATAATATGGTCTCAACCTGTAGACCTAAGAACAAAAAAGGGCCAGCTTGATGCTGACCCTTTCCTTTTCCTCTGCTTTTAAAGAGGCTCTTGTTGCGGTGGCAGGACTCGAACCTGCGACCTTNNGACCTTCGGGTTATGAGCCCGACGAGCTACCAACTGCTCCACACCGCGATCCATTTCCCGAATCGGGATGGCGAAGATAGACGGGTCTCGTTTCTTTACAAGTGAAAAATCATGCCAGTGTCCACAACGAATGCAAATAACCCCCACAAAGCGGGTTTCGTGAACATCATAGGTTCACCCAACGTGGGCAAGTCGACCCTTATGAACCGCCTGGTCGGCGAGCGCCTCAGCATCATTAACGCAAAAGCACAGACCACGCGCCACCGCATCATGGGCATTGTCTCTGATGAAGACTGGCAAATCGTCTATTCTGACACCCCAGGTGTTTTAGACCCTGCCTACAAACTGCAGGAGGGCATGATGAAGTTTGTGAAAACGGCATTGCGCGATGCAGACGTCCTCCTGATCGTCACCACTCCAGAAGAACGAACCCTCGCACACCCCGAGACATTAGAGAAGGTGCAACGCATGGACATCCCTGTTCTTTTGCTGGTCAATAAAGTTGACTTGGGCGAACAAGAAGCCATCAAGGCCCACATCGCACATTGGCAAGAACTCATTCCACGCGCCGAAATCCACCCCATCAGCGCACTGCATGGCTTCAACTTGGACCACCTTTTGGAGCGCATTGTCGCCCAACTCCCTCATTCTCCTGCTTTTTTCCCCAAAGACGAGATGACCGACAAGCCCATGCGGTTTTTCGTGGCCGAGATCGTCAGAGAAAAAATCCTGACCCATTGTCGACAGGAGGTCCCTTACAGCAGTGAAGTGGTTGTAGGCACATTTAAAGCCGACCAAACCAAAGAAGGAAAAATGCTGCGCCGCATTGAAGCCACCATTCACGTCGCCCGCGAGTCTCAAAAAGCCATCCTCATTGGTTCTGGTGGCAGCATGATCAAGCGGTTGGCCACCGATGCACGCAAAGACCTCGAATCGTTCCTACAAGAAAAAGTCTTCCTCGAATTGCGCATAAAAGTGGACAAAGACTGGCGCGACGACGAGCGTAAACTCAAGCAGTATGGCTACTTCAATGGCTGATTCAGCAGTTGCAAATCGCCGGACGCGCATTGCCTTTCCCAACGCCAAGGTCAACCTTGGCTTACAAGTCCGAAAGCGGAGAAAAGATGGGTATCACGATATAGAGAGCCTGTTCGTGCCCATCGATTGGACGGACACCTTAGAGTTAGAGGTACTGCCTAAAGGAGAACACAGTGCGCTTCATATGCATGGATTGGCCATTCCTGGTCCTGCTGCAAACAACCTCATCCTCAAGGCACACGCTCTTCTGTGCCAAGAGCGAAATATGCCACCCGTGCGTTTTCACCTGATCAAAGCCATACCCATGGGAGCCGGGTTGGGCGGCGGAAGTTCTGACGGGGCTTTTGCCATTAACATGTTAAATCAACATTTTAATTTGGGCCTAACGGCCGACCGTTTAGAGTCCTTGGCTGCGCAGTTGGGGTCAGACTGCCCTTTTTTCATTCGCAACACACCTTCACTTGTCACAGGTCGTGGCGAGCATTTAAAACCCCTTCAACTGAGGCTTGAGGGCTGGTGGATGATGGTGCTGCATCCTGGCATTCACATCTCAACCCCACAAGCATTTGGATGGGTCAATCCAGATGACCAAAGGCCCAGCCTGTCCCATTGGGAGAACAGTGACCCGAGCGACTGGACAGGGGAACTGACAAACGACTTCACAGGGCCAGTATCACAACGGGTTCCAGAGGTAGAAAAGGCATTGACCATGCTGCGCTCGTACGGTGCAAAATTCACGGACATGAGCGGCAGTGGTTCAGCTGTATTCGGGTGCTTTCCACATGAGCCAGACTCGGAGTGTGTGCGAACGCTTCCTCCAGGGTGGTCGGGCTGGATCGGCCCCATGGCCAAACCCTAAAGCGCTTTACTTGGGAGCGCGGCGGTACAGAATCAATCCCAAAACACCGAACAATACATTGGGAGTCCAAGCAGCCACCACAGGCGGGATTCCAGCATGTGTCGCGGAAACGGACATCAGCTTGGCACTGAACACGTAGACGAAGCCAACCACCACACCTATTAAAAGGTGGATGCCCGTCCCACCGCGTTGCCGACGGCTCGCCACACTGACCCCAATCAAGGCCATCACGTAAATGGCAAAAGCATTCGAAGTCCGGGTGTGGGATTCCAATTGCAACAAACGCTCCCCACCCGAACCTTTAGCCTTTTCTCGGTCTATGGCTTCCCGAAGGTCGTCCCAACCCAACGTAGACATCGCCTGAGAACGCTGTCCAAAATCATCAATTGACATATTGAGTGCTGTATCTAGTACCGCCTTGATCTCGAATTCCTCCTCCCCTTGTGCATTCCAAGTCCGTCTTCGCAAGTTGGAAATGCGCCACGTTTCTTGTTCTGGGAGCCACTTCGCCTTGCTCGCCGTCCACTTCTCAGACAAAACTTCCCCTTGCCATTGCTCCAGCACAAAACGATAGCCCACTGCGCGCCCAGCATTCACCGATCGGAAATAAACAATGGTCCCCGGCTGAATCTCCCGGTATAGGTGTTGCTCCGCAATGTGAAATTCCTTGTGCACGTATTCTACCTCAAAGTCCAATTTCCGCTCATTGGAAAACGGCAAAACAACATGGGCCAGCAACAAACTGCCTGCCACCAAGAAAGTGGAAGCCATGAAGTAGGGCCGCATGAGCCTTTGAAACGAGATTCCCCCTGCCAATACCGCAATGATCTCACTGCGTTGGGCCAGCCGACTGGTAAACAACAGAATGGTCAGAAAGACAATGAAGGCACTGAGCATGTTGCCCAAAGCCAAACAGAAGCTCACGTAATAGGAACCAAAAACCTCTGACCAAGGAGCACCATTCTCGATCAGCCGCTCCAGGTTTTCGGCGATGTCGAAAACCACCGCCACCACACAGAACAACGCCACCATCAAAAAGAAGGTGCCGAGAAAGTTTCGGATGATATAGCGGTCAAGAATGCGCATGTTCTTTGTTCAGCATCGCTGTTCTAAAACTGGAATAATGCTGTTTTTCCAAGCCGTAAAGGTGCCATCCACGATCCGCTCACGGGCCTCGCGCATCAGGTCCAAGTAAAACACAAGATTGTGCACGGAAGCGATGTGCAAGGCCAGCAGCTCGCCTGAACGAAAGAGGTGACGTACATAAGCCCGACTGTACCGCTGGTCCACATCTGCCGAGCCATCAGGATCGAGGGGCGAAAAGTCAAACTCCCACTTTTTATTTCTCATATTGACCGTGCCCTGTCGGGTAAACAACATGCCATTGCGGGCATTCCGAGTGGGCATGACACAATCGAACATATCTACCCCCAAGGCAATGTTTTCTAGGAGATTGGCAGGTGTTCCTACCCCCATTAAATAGCGCGGCTTGTCTTGGGGTAAAATCTCAGTGCACATCGCCACACTGGCGTACATCTCTTCATGCGGTTCGCCAACGGAAAGCCCTCCTATGGCATTTCCGGCCGCTCCCCTCTCTGCAATGGCATGGGCAGAGGCCTTTCGCAAATCGGGGAATGTGGACCCCTGCACTATGGGAAACAGCATCTGCTCATGGCCATAACGCGGTTCCGTCTCCGACATCCTGGCCATGCAACGGTCCAACCACCGGTGGGTCATCTCCATGGATTCACGGGCATACTTGTATTCGCACGGATATGGGGGGCATTCGTCAAATGCCATGATGATGTCGGCACCAATGACCCGCTGGATGTCAACGGCGCGCTCAGGGGTAAACAAGTGTGCACTCCCATCAATGTGCGAGCGAAAGGTGACCCCCTCTTCCTTGATTTTGCGGTTTTCCGCCAAGCTGTACACCTGGTATCCCCCTGAGTCCGTCAGGATGGGGCGGTCCCAACCCATGAAACCGTGCAACCCTCCTGCCTGGGACAACACCTCAAGACCAGGCCGCAAATAGAGGTGATACGTATTGCCCAGAATGATGTCCGGGTCCACCACATTCGCGAGCACATCTTGCGGAACAGTTTTCACCGAACCCTGTGTACCCACCGGCATGAAAATGGGGGTCCTCACAGTTCCATGACCTGTCTGCAAGGTGCCTGTCCGGGCATTGGAATGCGGGTCTGTAGCGGCTATGTTAAAGGACATGGGCAACGAGAGGTAATGAATGTAGACGCCATAGCGTGCATCAAAAGTAACTTCGTCACATGTTGGGAACGCTGTTCAATACCGTCACCGTCGCAATAGGAGCTGGATTAGGCCTGGCATTGAGACAGCGCGTACCAGAAAACCTGCGTTCCGTGGTCTTTTCGGCCATCGGATTGTTTACCCTCTACATCGGTGTCGATCTCATGAGCGGCATCAACACACCCGTGGCTGTTTTTGTGGCCCTTGTCATCGGTGCTGCCTTAGGTCATGCCATGGGCGTTGACCGCCGCGTGCGCGCCGCTGCTGACAAACTCGGAAACGGAACAGGGTCGGCATTGGTCCAATCCACCCTCCTCTTCTGTGTTGGCGCCATGACACTGGTAGGCTGCATGCGTGATGGCTTAGAAAACGACCCTACCATTCTCTATGCCAAGGGCACCATGGACCTCATCAGCTCCGTCTTTCTGGCGGCTGCCCTTGGGCGCGGAGTTTTGTATTCAGCCGGAGCTGTTTTGCTCTTGCAAGGAACCCTCACATTGGCTTTTGGAACCTTGGGCACTGGAATCCCTGAATCAATGGTCACGGAACTTTCTGGCTTGGGCGGCATTTTACTGTTTGGACTTGGACTGGACCTCCTGGGCGTGCGCAGCTTTCCCCTGCTGGATCTGTCATGTGCATTGCCTGTGCTGCCGTTCGTGCTTTGGCTCGTTGAAATCAGCTCCAATTTCTGAGCCATGCCTGCCAACAAATACGCCCTTTTGCGCTATCGGATCATCGACCGTTGCTTGACCAATTCGATGCGGACATATCCGACCAAGGAAGAACTGCGCAAGGCCTGCGAAGAAGCCCTTTACGGGAGCGCTGGAGAACGCATCAGCATTTCGACCATCGAGAAGGACCTCTGGTCCATGCGCAACGAAGGCGAACTGGGATATCACGCGCCCATCGCATACAACGCAGAACACAGGGGCTATCACTACGAGGATCCTGAGTACAGCATCAGTGGACTCAACTTACAAGACCAAGACCTACAGGCCCTGCGCTTTGCTACCCTCACGCTGTTGCAGTTCCGGGACATGCCCGTATTTGAGCAATACCACGCCGCCATCGGACGCATTTTTGACCGCATCCACGCAACAGCTCCGGGACAAAAGGCAGAACAGTTCATCCAGTTCGAACAAGCGCCACGTACCCTGGGCACAGAACACATATCTACCCTGATGTCTGGCATTGCAGAGCAACGGGTAATCCGGTTCACCTATCGCAAGTTCAACGCCGACAGCTCAGACCAAAGCGAACGTGCTTTGGAGCCTTATCTCCTGAAAGAATACCGAAACCGCTGGTACCTGATCGGCAAGCCCGAAGGCGCAGCCGCTGTGCGCACTTTTGCTCTCGATCGCATGTTCGATGTAACCATGGATGACGCGCGTTTTGTCAGAGACAAGGGGTTCGATGCTGACCGGTATTTCAAACACAGTCTTGGAATCACTTCAGGAACAGACGGCAATGTGACCACCTTCCAGTGGGCAGCAGCCCCGGTTCTTTCTCACTACTTGGAAAGCCAGCCCCTCCATGCTTCTCAACGCATCTTAGATACAGAAGGACCTTTTGAAGGCTGGCGCTGCTTCGCAATGGACGTCTACCCCACGTATGAGTTGAACCAGTTGATGCTGGGTTACGGTGCTGAGGTGCTCCCTCAAGCACCTCAATCTTGGGTAAGAGAAATGGAGGAAGTCCACCAAACAGCCAAAGAACGGTTGGGCCACCAAGACTAAAAGGGCTCAGCTTTTTGACTTAAAAGTCTTCTTTTTTTACGGTCCGTAATTCCTTTACGGACCCCATTGGGAACGTTGCATCATGAACGCTTCCCACATGGTCAACCCCACCCCCCTCCGCACTGCGCTTTCGTCCCCTCTGCAAGCCGCCCTCCCCTTCTCTTCTCGCCGCCGAAAAGCATCGCACTCTTTCGCCTCCCTGAGGTTCGCGCACTCACAGTCCCCATCCATGGCCATCGAATCAGTGGCATACGCTGGCGTCGACATGCCTGTGCACCTTGTTTTGAACCGCGGAGGTTCGGAATCACCGTCTGCACAACGCAGCCTGCTCATCCTCGACTACCCCAGTTTCAGCCGGCTTTTACGCGAAAGAGCCCCTCGGTTAGGAGCCATTTCAGTGCTCAACGCCCTCGGCGCTGGGTCCACTCATGACGCCGCTTCAAACTGTCGGAATTGGGTCCAAGTCCAGGTCAACAAGGTCATCGGTTCATCCTTGGCATTGTCTGCGGCCCCTTCATCACAACCACAGTCCACCCAAACCATTGCAGCATGAGTCCGGTCATTCCCACCCAGCACACCATTCAGGATTTAAGCTCAGCACGTCATTACGTGCAGGCCTTCCCATGTCCATCGGGGTTTAGCACTTTCTCTTGGCGCCAGCTTCAACAGACCGCACTCTCAGTTTGGCATGCACACCTCACAGGAGCTATGTACCGGGGGTCTCTTCATTTTTGCCGTCCTGAATTCTACAGCATGCTGATCCAACCCGATGGAAAACCCATTGTACCCGCTGTCCAAATCCGAGGGTATCAAGCAGCCTGAATCGAGGGGCTTTGTGGAAAATTCTGGTTACGGGACGCTCACTCCGAAGTCTGTCCGTTCTATCTTTTACGAGCTTTATTGAAATTCGACTCCCCTTTTTTAGGCGTACGTCGATAATTTGAGTAAATTAGTAGAACCAAAATCAAGGTATGTCGAACACAGGGTCACAGAATCTCCGAATCCTGCAGCGAGAGTTGCGGATGGTCTTACAAAAAGACCACGGTGCTGAAGACCAATACGGCACACTCCTGTCTTACATAGGTCCGGTGGACTCAGCTGGCATGGAGGGGTTGCTTGCCCTTGCTGAAAAAAGTTCCTCTGCCGCGGGTGGTCGAACCCTGATGAAGCGGATAGGCAATGTCCTGATCGAATGTCTTCAAAACGTCATGCGCCACGGCCTGATTGAGGACAATGGCTTTACGCAACTTTACCTGACTTTAGAAGCAACGCCAGTTGGTTTCCAAGTTCAATGCGGTAACATGGTAGACACCGAAATGAGGTCTATCCTCAGCGACAGGCTTTCAGAAATCAATGGGATGGATGAGGAGATTCTCCGGAAGACCTACATCGAAACGCTGTGCAATGGCGAAATGTCCAGCAAAGGGGGAGCAGGCCTAGGCCTTCTCAGTCTGGCCAAGAAGGCCAACGGCCCCATCGAATACCGGTTCGACACTCAGGATGACGAACGTGAATTGTTCACGCTCATCGTCACCATTCAGAAGCCTTAAGTCTTTCTTTTCTTCTCCCGCGATGCAGGGAAAAGTATGTTGTTCAGGATGAGCCTGTAACCCGGTGAATTGGGGTGCAAGTTCAAATCCGTTGGAGGATCATTCACGAGGTGGCGGTAGTCTTCGGGATCATGGCCTCCGTAATAACTCCACTGCCCCTCCCCCAAAGTGCCGTGCAAGTACTTGACCGAACCCACCCCTCGGCTTTCCCCGAGCACCGTTGCATCCGGCCGGACGAACTTTTTCCGAAATGCTGTGGTCTGCCCCATAAAACCATGAATCACCTGTTCGTGGCTCTGGGTCAACATGGTCGGGATGACATCCCATTTGGCCGAAAAGTCAAACAGCGTAAAGAAGTCTTTGATCTCCTTCAGTTTCCCATGCTCTTCTGTCGCGTCAATGTCACTGAATTCATAGACCATGGGGTCGCGCACCAGGCGGTAATTCCAGAAGGCAAATCCCTGCTCAAAGTCCAGCTTTTGCTGGGCGAGGGGATCCGAAGCATCTCCGTCAAACATGGGCTCACAGATGTCGGTTTCTTGAGCGGAAAGCGCAATGTCAAAACTGTCCGTCCCGGAGCACATGGTGAACAGAAAACCCCCGCCTAGAACGAAGTTGCGCATCTCCAGAGCCACCGCCCTTTTCATTTCACTGACCTTAGAAAAACCAAGGGAAGCAGCGCTGGCCTCTTGCTTAGCCTGTTCCTCCTGGTACCATGCTGCATTGCGGTATGAACGGTAAAACTTCCCGTACTGTCCGGTAAAATCCTCATGGTGAAGGTGAAGCCAATCGTACTCTACCAACTTCCCTTCCATCACCTCAGCATCATACACGATGTCATATGGAATCTCCGCATAAGTGAGCACCAGTGTCACCGCGTCGTCCCAGGGCAACTTGCTTTTGGGACTGTATACAGCCACCCGCGGTGCCACTTCAAGTTTGACCCGTTGCTGGTTTACTTCTGGATCAGCAATCCCCTGCAGCATCCGTTGCACCTGAACATCTGCCATAGGCTCAAAATCAATCCCCCGAATGGTGCATTCTCCAGAAATTGAGGGTGCTGCCGGAATGAGAAAACTGCCTCCTCGGTAGTTCAACAGCCATTCTACTTCCAGGCCTTGTTCGAGCACCCAAAAGGCCATTCCATAGGCCTTGAGGTGATTCGCCTGTCCATCGTCCATGGGAATCAACAACCTGCTGGCCTGCAATGACCCAGAACAAACAAAAACCGCTAACCACAGAGGGATCAGACACCGCATCTTGAACATGTGTCGAAGATACTTCTGGACCGGCCTGCTTTCCGGACCACTTTCACAAAGGAATCAGAAAGGGGGCTCCTCTCCCTTTTCGTTCATTCGGGAACCCACTGTCATGGTCTTCGCTCCAGCATTGGCAAAGTTTTCGTTCGGGGCCATGCCGCCGCCGCCTGTATCAAAGGGACTGTCGGCGAAGGCATCGTAATCCGAGAACTTCGCGAGGTGCTTGGTAAACTTCAATTTCACGGTATTCAAGCCTCCATTTCTGTGCTTGGCCACAATCAGTTCACCCATGTTTTCGGTATCGATGCCATCTGCATCCTCAGTGATCCCGTAATATTCTGGGCGGTAAATGAAGCAAACGATGTCCGCATCCTGCTCAATCGCCCCGGACTCGCGCAGGTCAGAGAGGATGGGCCGCTTGTCACCACCACGGGTCTCCACCGATCTTGACAGCTGAGACAACGCGATCACCGGAACATCCAGTTCCTTGGCAATGCTTTTGATGGAGCGGCTGATGGTCGAAATTTCCTGCTCGCGGTTGCCCTTACTGCTGTTCTCACCACCTGCCGTCATCAGTTGCAGGTAATCGATGATCACCATGTTGATGCCGTGCTTTTGTTTCAATCGGCGGCACTTGGCCCGCAGCTCGAACACACTCAATGCTGGAGTGTCGTCGATAAACAGCTTGGCCTTGGCGAGTTTGGTGATCCGACTTTGAAGCTGCTGATACTCGTAATCCTCCAAGTCTCCTTTTCGGAATTTCTCCGCGCTCAATTCAGACTCAGCCGCCACCAGACGCTGCACCAATTGGGCAGAGCTCATCTCCAACGAGAATACTGCTACAGGGACGTCATGATCCACTGCCATGTTGCGGGCCATGGACAGCACAAAAGCCGTCTTACCCATACCAGGTCGCGCAGCCAGAACCACCATGTCAGACCGTTGCCATCCCCCTGTCAACTTATCGAGGGCATTGAAGCCGGTCGGCACACCGCTTACACCGTCTTTGTTGAGTCGGGCCTGGTCAATGCCTTCGATGACCTGTCGGATGACAGCTCCCATCTCTTGGTACCCTTGGCGAATGTTGCCCTCTGCAACCTCAAACAACTGTTGTTCCGAACGATCCAAGAGGTCAAAGACGTCTGTTGTATCCTCAAATGCCGCCTCAATGGTCTCGCCTGAAATTCGAATAAGCTCCCGCTGAATGAACTTTTGGGCCACGATTCTCGCGTGGGCCTCGACGTTGGCACTGCTCGCCACACGGTCAGTCAGACCCGCGACGTACGCGGCTCCTCCGCAAAAGCCCAATACCCCTTCTTTGCGCAACTGCTCCGTCACAGTGAGCAGGTCGATGGGCTCAGACTTTCCGAACAGTTCCTTGACGGCTTTGTAAATCTCCCCGTGCGCATCCTTGTAAAACGCCTGAGGTTCAAGGATGTCAATCACCGCATTCACTGCTGTAGACTCCAGCATGCAAGCACCGAGCACCGCTTCCTCCAACTCAATGGCCTGAGGCGGCTTTTTGCCAATCCCCGTCATTCCTGGCGCGACAATAGGTGCCTTGATGGCAGATTTGCGCTTGTTGCTGAAGGGTTTGTTATCGGCCACGGTCAAAATCAGATGAAGGACCAAATTAGCCCCCACAATGGGGCGCCGCCCCATCCTCTTTCAACCACGCGTCAACACCCCTGTCAACAAAGTACCTTTCCTCCATGGTCCATCTGGGGAAATTCTCTGTTGTGATTGCACTCCTTGCGGCGATATGCGGCGGATGTGCCACAGAAAAAGCACCACCCGTCGTGACGTGGCTCTCACCGCAATCAACGGCAAACATCCAAGAGGGCGATGCCCTCATGCTCAAGTTCAGCGTCTTGGACCCCGCACCAGAACGCGGGAAAACAGAGCCAGCTTCTTGGCGCATATCCATCGGAACCGCAGCAGGCAACACCTGGTGGACCACATCGGGAACATTGGCCCCTCCTTCGGGCACCGCCTCACTCACAGACACCCTTGAGGCCACTTGGCAAGTGCCTGCGTTGCCCTCCGGGTCTTCCAGCTCTACCGAGCTACTGATCAGCGCCTTATGTACAGACGGAGAAGGTCAAACAGGTGCGGACTTTGGCACACTCAACTTCACCAGTACACCCTTGTCGTCGTCAGGACTGTGGTGGGTGGAAGGGACAGGATCACAGGGTTTTGGCTATGTGAATCCGCAAATCAGCAACCAGGTGTCCCACTACCCCGGACCTGGATCACCGCATCAATTGGTGCACCTCGATGGGGCAGACTGCATCGTCACTGGAAACACAACCGCTCAAGGCTGGCTAATCACCAACGGCATCCCCAGTGCAGAACCTGTGTGGACCTTTACCCCATCGGCCACCACCACAGGCCCCATTCGTCACATGCGGAAGGCACCCTACGAGCACACCGGTGCCGCATGGGTCGACATCGGCTGGTCCGACCGGTGCACCTGGATGAACGCAGGTGGGCTCACCATGAAAACATGGCTGCTCAACACGGATGAACATCTCATCGATTCTGACGTTGTATCCGGCGATATGATCATTTTGGCACGCACCGACGCCAATGACTTCAGGTTAATCCGCTACAACCTCGACAACACTGCCCGCTTAGAATCGGTGACTTGGACACCACAGTCTGCAGGTTCCACAGGTCCTGAGGGAAAAGCATGGCTTCTTCAGCAGCAAAACCTTCCCGCTGCACTCGAAACTGATGGAACATATAGGGTTTGGGACCCCATGGATGGAGCTGCACCTTTAAGTACCGGCAGTCTCGAAGGCAATGGCAGCGTCATGCGCGCTGGCCGAATGGAAGATGGGCGGGCCTGGGCCGAACGTGAAACTGGACACTTCTACTCTGAGGACCTTTCATTGCAAGGCACTTGGAACGGTGCCATTTACCATGTCACTTCCGATCGGGCTTCCGGGCAACTGTGGTTGCTTTCCGAGAATGACTTCGAACGACAATGGTGGACTTTGGATGCTTCCTTGGAGCCTTTGGGTGACCCCATCCCCGCTGGAGTCGCGTCCATATCGGGCAGTGTGGCGCACAACCGCCCAGGCCCGTTGTGAGAACTTTTGATGGAGCGCTTTGGTTCCGTTCTCGGTTAAAGCACTTTTACACGCCATGTCAGAGATGTTGAAATTTCCCCAAGACAATCCCGACTTTAAAGTCGCCCTGAGTACCAGCTTGGTGCTGTTTGGCTTCGATGGCTCACAATTGCAGTTGCTGCTGGCAAGGAGTCAACGCGAGCCTTTCAAAGACGCCTTGTTTCTGCCGAGCAGGTACCTCGAGGCCCAAGACGAATTGATGCTGAGTGCCCGCAGCATGTTCCACGGATTATTTGGCTACGACGAGCCTGAAATCATAGAACAACTCAAGGCGTTTGGCGGTGTATTCCGTCACCCCCTCGGTCGGGTGGTCAATGTGGCGTTTTACGCACTGGTGCGCAAGGAGGACTTTCTGGCTGAAAAATGGGAGCAATTCGGGATGCAATGGAGCCCCATTGACCGGGTCCCAGACCTGGCATTTGACCACAACGAAGTCGTCGCCTACGCAAAAGAGAGGCTCAAGCGCAGGGTCAAACGCCGTCCTGTGGGTTTCCACCTCTTGCCAGAAGAGTTTACACTGGGACAACTGCAATCGCTCTACGAGCAGGCCCTTGGAAAGACCTTTGACAAACGGAACTTCAGAAAGAAACTGTTCAAGAGTCCCTTGTTGTTAGATCTGGAACGCAAGGCCACTGGAAGAGAGTCAGGACAACACAAAGGCAGCAGTCTCTTCACTTTTGACAAAGAGCGCTACCAGAGGATGAAGAGCGAAGGCTACGACTTCTTATTCTGAACCAAAACCACCCTCGACTTCCAGGCGCATCAGCAGCCGAATTCGGCCTTGAGCGCATCTACACAGTCCAGCTCCTCCCATGGGAAGAGCTTGACTTTTCGCTCTACGGTGCTGCCATCAGCAGCCATAAATGTTTTGGTCACAACCTCACAGGTCCTGCCCATGTGACCATAAGCAGCTGATTCTGTGTAAATCGGAGTGCGCAAAGCAAACCGCTGCTCAATGTCATAAGGACGCATCGGAAAGATTCCGTGGATGCGCTGTGCGATTTCGCCATCGGAAACGCCAACCTTAGAAGTGCCGTAAGTATTGACATACAGTCCCACCGGCTCTGCTACACCAATGGCGTAGGCCACCTGCACGAGCACTTCATCACAGACGCCAGCAGCTACAAGGTTCTTTGCCGCGTAACGGGTCGCATATGCCGCACTGCGGTCCACCTTGGAAGGGTCCTTTCCACTGAAAGCACCACCGCCATGGGCACCGCGTCCGCCATAGGTGTCCACAATAATCTTTCGCCCAGTGAGGCCGGTGTCTCCATGAGGGCCTCCAATCACAAACTTTCCGGTGGGATTGACATGCAATTTGTGGTCTCCCTTGAACAGGGCCTTGACCCTTTCAGGACAATCCTTGAGCACACGGGGAATCAAAATCTCTGACACATCCCGCTTGATGTGCGCCAACATGGTTGCTTCATCTGGGTCAAAGTCATCATGCTGGGTAGAAACCACAATCGCCTCGACACGCAAGGGCGTGTGGTCATCGGCATACTCGATGGTCACCTGACTCTTGCTGTCTGGTCGCAAATAGCCCATTTCTCCTCCTTCACGCCGAAGTTCAGCCAAGACCTTGAGCAGTCTGTGACTGAGGTCCAATGGCAGCGGCATAAAATCGTCAGTGTCGCGGCAAGCATAACCAAACATCATGCCTTGGTCTCCGGCACCTTGCTCCTCGGGAGCAGCGCGTTCTACACCTTGGTTGATGTCGGGACTCTGTTCGTGAATGGCGCTCAACACACCACAGCTGGCGGCATCAAACATGTATTCACTTTTGGTGTACCCAATGCGCTGAATGGTCTCACGTGCAATCTTCTGGACATCGAGATAAGCATTGCTCTTTACCTCGCCCGCCAAGATGACTTGACCGGTCGTCACCAATGTCTCGCAAGCCACTTTCGATTGAGGATCAAAAGCGAGAAAGTGGTCAATCAACGCATCTGAAATCTGGTCAGCTACTTTGTCGGGATGCCCCTCACTGACTGATTCGGAAGTAAAGAAATAAGACATATTGGCACGTTTGGAGGCGCAAGTTCGTGATTGCGCCCCGCAAAACGGCTAACTTTGCAGTGCTTATCGCGAAAGACGGAGGGATCGGCCCTTTGATGTCTTGGCAACCCGTGTAATGAGGGCGGGTGCCAAATCCGACTTCTGCCTAACAGCAGAGGAAAGATGAGCCCACAGAACGCAAGTTCTGTCCGCTTTCGCGCATGGCTAGAAAATTTGACATGCGCCCAGATATCGTACAACATTCCGCCCAACGGATTCTCGTTCTTGACGGAGCGATGGGCACCATGATCCAGCGTCATGCGCTCGGGGAGGCGGACTTCAGGGGAGACCGCTTTGCTGAACACCCCTCTCCCCTCAAAGGCAACAACGACCTGTTGGCCCTGACCCGCCCTGATATTTTGCGCGGCATACACGATGAATACTTCGAAGCAGGTGCAGACATCGCAGAAACCAACACGTTCAGTTCTACCACCATTGCGCAAGCAGACTACGGCTTGGAATCTGCGGTATGGGACTTGAACGTCGCCTCTGCAGAAATAGCCCGGGCATCTGCCGATGCTTGGACCGAAAAAACACCAAATCAACCGCGCTTTGTAGCCGGATCAGTGGGCCCTACCAACCGCACTGCCAGCATCAGTCCTGACGTCAATGACCCCGGCTATAGGGCCGTCACATTTGGCGAATTGGTAGAGGCCTATCGCACTCAAATGGAAGCGCTCATGGTGGGCGGTGTAGACACCTTGTTGATCGAAACCGTGTTTGACACGCTCAACGCTAAAGCGGCACTGTTTGCAGCAGAAGAGGCATTTGACCGTCAAGGGCGGAAGGTTCCCATCATGGTGAGTGGAACCATTACCGATGCTTCCGGACGCACTTTGAGCGGACAAACTGCGGAAGCTTTCTGGGTCTCTATGAGCCATGCACCCTTGTTTTCCATTGGCCTCAATTGCGCACTCGGAGCAGAACAACTCACCCCCTATCTCGAAGCCCTTTCTGCCCATGCCGATTGTGGCATCTCAGCCCACCCCAATGCTGGCCTGCCCAATGAAATGGGAGAGTACGAGCAAGGACCTGATGCCATGGCCGCCCAGCTCAAGGCCTTTCTGGACAAAGGCTTGGTCAACATTCTGGGGGGATGCTGCGGCACTACACCAGCGCACATCAAGGCCATTGCCTCACTAGTGCGCGGCAGAAGCCCACGTCCCCTGCCATCGCACCCCGTAAAAGCTTCTTCATGAGCCGTCAGCGCCCCCTATTGTCCCTGTCTGGACTGGAGCCCTTGTGGGTCACCGCCGAGTCGAACTTCGTCAATGTCGGAGAACGTACCAATGTCACAGGCAGCAGGAAATTCTTGCGCCTGATTCGAGAAGAGCGTTTCGAAGAAGCCGTAGAGGTCGCCCGGGAACAAGTGGAAGGAGGCGCCCAGATCCTGGATGTCAACATGGATGAAGGCATGCTGGACTCCGCGGCTTACATGCAACGCTTTTTGAACCTCATTGCGGCAGAGCCCGACATCGCTCGGATTCCCGTGATGATCGACAGCTCAAAATGGGAGGTCATCGAGGCAGGGTTGCAATGCGTTCAGGGCAAAGGGGTCGTGAATTCTATCAGCCTCAAAGAGGGTGAATCCGAATTCCTGCGACAGGCAGGCAAAGTCCGCAAATACGGAGCAGCCGTCATTGTTATGGCTTTTGACGAACAAGGTCAAGCAGACAATTACCCCCGGCGCATTTCCATTTGTGAGCGTGCTTATCGCCTGCTTGTAGACCAAGGTGGATGGGACCCCCGTGACATCATTTTCGACCCCAACATCTTCCCTGTCGCCACAGGTATGGAGGAGCACCGCCGCAATGCGCTCGACTTTTTCGCAGCCACAAAATGGATCCGGCAAAACCTCCCCGGTGCCCATGTCAGCGGAGGTGTATCCAATGTCAGCTTCAGTTTTCGCGGCAACCCAGTAGTGCGCGAAGCAATGCACAGTGCATTCCTATTTCACGCAATCAAAGCAGGGATGGATATGGGCATCGTAAATCCCACCATGCTCACGGTGTACGACGACATCCCTTCCGCATTACTTCTGCGGGTCGAGGATGTACTGCTCGACCGCCGCGATGATGCCACCGAACGGCTCATCGACTTTGCCGAAGGCTTAAAAGGACAAACCGGAACTGTCGCCAAAAAAGACGACGCCTGGCGCAACAAGCCCGTAGAAGAACGCATCGGACATGCGCTGGTCAAGGGCATTGCAGAACACATCGAATCCGATGTAGAAGAGATTTTCCATCAAATAGGGTCTCCCCTCAAGGTCATCGAAGGGCCGCTCATGGATGGCATGAACGTCGTCGGCGACCTGTTCGGTGCTGGCAAGATGTTTCTGCCACAAGTGGTAAAGAGTGCCCGCGTCATGAAAAAGGCTGTGGGCTGGTTAACCCCCCACCTCGAAGCCGCCTCGGAAGGGGTGCGCCAAAAAGCGGGGAAAGTGCTGTTGGCTACTGTAAAAGGGGACGTTCACGACATCGGCAAAAACATCGTCGGTGTGGTGCTCGGTTGCAACGATTACGAAGTGATTGACCTCGGGGTCATGATCCCCAAAGAGAAAATATTGGACGCCGCTATAGAACATGACGTAGACGTCATTGGCCTCAGCGGGCTCATTACTCCCTCGCTGGATGAGATGGTGGATGTGGCACTTGAAATGGAGGCACGCGGCATCCAACTTCCTCTGCTGATCGGCGGGGCCACCACATCTAAGGTGCATACCGCGGTCAAAATTGCCCCCCAGTGCTCAGCTGCAGTGGTGCATGTCAACGATGCATCGAGGGCTGTTCCTGTGGTGGGACAACTGCTTGGCAAAGAATCCAAGACAGGTTTTATCCGTGGCGTCGCCGAAGACCAACAAAAAGTCAGGACCAATTACGCGAAAGACCGACAGCGCAAAACCCTCTTGCCCCTCTCAGAAGCCAGGCGCAAAGCCGCCGCGGCTTCCGAAAACAGGGCGTTTGATACGTCCCATTGTTCACGGCCTCAAACTGCGGGAAATCAAGTGCTCAAAGACATCACGATTGCCGACCTCAGGCCTGTTATCGATTGGGCACCGTTCTTCCGCAGTTGGGGACTGCACGGCAAATATCCCGACCTGCTCGACGATGCTGTCATTGGAGAGGAGGCCCGAAAACTCAAGGTCGACGCTGAGGCCATGTTGGACCGCATGGAGGCTGAAAAAGCCGTGCGGTGTCAAGCGGTTTTCGGAATATTTCCAGCAGGGCGTCAAGGGGATGATGTGGTACTCAATGGTGGCGAGACCCACCTTCATTTTTTGCGCCAGCAAAGTCCACACGGACAGGCTTCTCTGGCCGATTTCATTGCACCTATCGGCACCCCAGGCTTGGGTACAGACCACATTGGCCTGTTCTGCGTAACCGCCGGACACGGGCTCGAAGAATGGTGCGCACCATTCCGCGACGACGACGACGATTACAGCGAAATCATGGCGAAGTCGCTGGCAGACCGGCTTGCTGAGGCCTCTGCAGAGTGGTTACATCGGGAAGTACGAATTCAACATTGGGGCTATGCCCAAGACGAAGCACTGGACAATGCAGCCCTCATCGCTGAGAAATACAGGGGAATCCGTCCTGCTCCAGGTTACCCGGCATGTCCTGACCACCAAGAAAAAAATACCATCTGGGAACTCCTTGAAGTAGAAGAAAACATCGGTGTAAGCCTGACAGAGAGCCTCGCCATGTGGCCAGCATCCAGCGTATCTGGGTACTATTTCGCCCATCCTGATGCCCAATATTTCGGTTTAGGCAAAATCCTTCCTGACCAATTGGAAGACTATGCCAATCGGCGAGGACAACCCCACGACGAAACAGCACGTTGGCTTTCACCGGTTCTTCTCGATCGACCTGACACCCCATTGCAATGACCATTTCAGAGATTCTTGCCCAGCCCGAACACAGTCGGTTCAGCCTCGAATTGCTCCCTCCCCTCAAAGGGCAGCACATCGACTCGATCTACCGCGCCATGGACGCTCTGTCGGCGTTCGAACCGGCCTTTGTAGACGTCACATACCACCGGGAAGAATATGTGTACCGCGAAGTCGGCCCCGGCCTGCTGCAAAAACGCACTGTGCGAAAACGTCCCGGAACAGTGGGCATATGTGCCGCGCTGATGAACCGGTATGACGTGGAAACTGTGCCCCATATCATCTGTGGCGGTTTTTCAGTCGAAGAGACAGAGAATGCCCTGATCGACTTAGACTTCGTTGGTGTGCGAAACGTACTTGCCTTGCGCGGCGACGCTATTCGAAGCGAAGGCCGGTTCAAAGCTGAGGCCGACGGACACGCCTTCGCCATTGACCTTGTCGACCAAATTGTAGACTTGAACAAAGGCATCTATTTGGATCCAGACCTCAAGAATACCATGGCAACCGACTTCTGTATTGGGGTGGCCGGATACCCAGAAAAACATTTCGAAGCCCCCAACCCAGACAGCGACCTCAGGTGGCTGAAAAAGAAAGTTGAACATGGTGCCGAGTACATCATCACGCAGATGTTTTTCGACAACAAACGGTACTTTGATTTTGTGAACCGGTGCCGCGCCGAAGGCATTGACGTCCCCATTATTCCAGGAATCAAACCATTGACCACGGCCAGCCAACTTCACATCCTGCCTCAGGTTTTTCACGTCGATTTACCAGAGGCTTTGGTGCAGTCTGTAGAAGCAGCAAAAACCCGGGACCAAGTCAAGAAAGCGGGCATGGATTGGTGCACACAACAGGCAGAAGAGCTCCTCGAACAAGGAGTGCCCACCTTGCATTTTTACACCATGGGCAAAGCCATGCCCACACAAGAAATTGCCAGGCGGGTTTTCGGCCATGTCAAGGCCTGACTGACCTTTCGGTATAGGACAGTGGAGCACCACCACCAAGGACGGACTTTTCCTACACCGTGAAAGGGCTCAAATTCAGGTCTTTTCGGGCGAGAAATTTCGATATTCAGCTGTCTTTGCCTTGCTCTTGTCATGAACCTTCATCCACTTAGCCGCGGTACACAATCAAGACGAGATGTCTTGCGGCTAGATGCGTTGGCCATTCTCAAGGATTTAACCGGAGACCTTGTTGGAATTGAAGACGTGGACAATCTGCTGTGGTCCATTGCAGAGCGAACCATCAGCAAATTGGGTTGGTGCGACTGCGTGATTTATTTGCTGGATCCCAAAAGCAATGTGCTCATACAGAAAGCAGCCTTTGGACCGAAGAGTATCGATTACAAGTCCATCTTCAAACCCATTAGCATACCCGTAGGCTTAGGTGTAGTAGGCAAAGTGGCCAGCACTGGAAAAGCCTTACGCGTGAAGAATACTTCCGCCATTTTAGATTACATAGAAGACGATGCTGTTCGTCTGTCTGAACTTGCCGTTCCTATTCTATGGGGAGATCAAGTGCTTGGCGTCATTGACAGTGAGCACCCTGAAAGCGACTTTTATCAGGAAGAAGACCAACTCATTCTAGAAACGCTGGCTGGCATTACCGCTACAAAAATTCAAAATGCAAAGAGTGTTCAGGCCTCTCATGACCTTGCATTGTTCTATGAATGCAACCCCAACCCCGTCCTTCAAATAGACAGCGAAAGAACCATCACCTACATCAACGATTCAGCTAAACGTTGTTTTAACCAAAGCCTGACCAAAGGTGGCACTTTGAATCAGCCTGGACTGAGCAAAGCCTTGGATCAGGCAGTCCACTCAGGAAAGGCAACCTGGCGTTGTCGTGCACTCAATTCCGATTCCGAGAACTCCGAGCGGACAGGAGAATTCAGCATTGTACATCTCCCCTCGGGACTGTTCAACCTCTACGGAAGCGACATCTCGCATTTTCTAACGCTACAAAAAGCAGCAGAGGCAGCAACCGAGGCCAAGTCCCGGTTCCTCTCAGTAATGAGTCATGAAATCCGCACTCCACTGAATGCCATCCTCGGACTTACAGACCTCCTCATTCAATCTCACTCCTCGAGAGATGAACAACTCCGGCACCTCGCTTACATGGAGTTTTCAGGTCGCCACCTCCTCAGTCTGGTCAATGACATCCTAGACCTCGAGAAAATGGCCTCAGGAAAGGCCCAGAGTTCTCCGAGCAGACTCAACCTCCGCGAATACGCGGCAAGCATTATCCATTCATTCGAAAACCGGGCAAAAAATGTAGGGCTCGAACTCAGTCTAGAGATTGCTCAACATTGCCCAGAAAAAATCTGTGCTGACGCAAAATGGTTGACTCAAATCCTGAACAATCTCATCAGCAATGCCATTAAGTACACAGAAGAAGGATCCGTCTATCTGGGTATTTCTATCGTTGAAAACACCCCCGCGGCAGAAGACGCAACATCCGAACAGCTCGTCCGATTTGCAGTGACCGATACGGGGCACGGTATAGCTCAAAACGAGCTGCAGCGCATCCTGGAACCCTTTGAGCAAATCAACAATACCTCTCAAATTGAAGGGACAGGGTTAGGACTGGCCATTGTTCAAGGCATTGTACAACAAATGTCTGGGGAGCTGTCCATCAAGAGCAAACTGGGCGTTGGATCAACCTTTACTGTAGACTTGCCGTTGACATTGACCGAAGACCCCGAGCCATCGGCTTATTCACCCCCTTCACACGTAACTACTGCCGCTCTAGGCTCGGACCAAATGCCCAACGAGAAAGCACAAGACAAGCCACCGTGCACTGTCCTACTTGCCGATGACAACGAACTCAACCGGTTCGTAGCCAACAAGCTCTTGAAGCGGTGGGGCTACAACGTCTTAGAAGCTGTAAACGGTGCCGATGCTGTCCAGTTGTGGAATGAAAAAAATCCCACCCTGATATTAATGGACATTCAAATGCCCGTCATGGATGGAATAGCAGCAGCGCTGCAAATCCGCAACGAAGAGCAAGAGAAGGGACTTCCCAGAACTCCCATCATCGCTTTGACAGCAGATGCTGAGCAACAGACCTACGAAAAGATTCAAAGTGTGGGAATGGACAACCGGATTGTCAAGCCGTTTGACCCTGTCACCTTACGCGATCTAATTGACCGGACTGTGGCTTCTTCAGCGAAGCCAACCTAATTTATTTCTTGCGGAAGAAGAGCCGAATCGGCACCCCGCTAAAATCATAACGCTCACGGATTCGGTTCTCCACGAACCGCTTGTAAGGCTCCTTGATGTATTGCGGCAGGTTACAATAGAAGGCAAAAGTGGGCACCTGCGAGGGGAGCTGCGTGATGTACTTAATGCTCACGCTTTTACCCTTGTATATCGGTGGCGGCTGGTCCTTTACAATGGGCAAGAACACCTCATTTAATTCTGACGTTGACACCTTCAGCTTGCGTTGATTATAAACATGCAAGGCCGTTTCCAATGCCTTGAATACGCGCTGCTTCGTGAGGTTAGATGTGAACACCACAGGAACATCTGAGAAGGGCGCCATTTTCTCCTCCAACTTGGCCCGATAGGCGTTCATGGTGTGCTCGTCCTTTTCGACCAAGTCCCACTTGTTGACGACAACAACCGCGCCCCGGTAACTGTCCAATACATGCCAGAAGATGTGCTGGTCTTGTTTTTCCATGCCCTGACTGGCATCCAACAACAACAAACACACATCACTCTGATCAATGGCCTTGATCGTGCGGACCGTGCTGTAGAACTCCAAACTGTCATCCACCTTCCTGCGCTTCCGCATTCCGGCCGTATCGACGATTTCAAAATCGAAACCAAAGGCATTGTAATGGGTGTGCACACTGTCGCGTGTCGTACCCGCGATATCGGTTACAATATTCCGCTCCTCTCCAAGCAGCGTATTGATCAAGGTGCTCTTTCCAACATTCGGTCGACCCACCACTGAAAGCCTGGGCAAACCCAAATCATCAGGCTCCTCTCTCACCGGCAAGAGTTTCATCAACTCATCGAGCAGGTCACCTGTACCGTATCCATTGTTGGCACTGATTCCATGCAGCACGTCTCCCAGTCCCAGACCATAAAATTCTGCAGTGAGGTATTCCTGGACCCCAGTATCAATCTTATTGACGATCAACATGACCGGCTTTCCACTCTTGCGCACCATTTGGACAATTTCCAAGTCCAAATCCGTGATGCCTGTTTGAGCATCAACCAAGAACATGATGACGCCCGCCTCCTCCATGCTGATCTCAACCTGATCGCGAATCACCTTTTCAAAAACGTCATCCGTTCCTGTCGCATAGCCTCCAGTATCAATCACTGTAAACACGCGCCCCCCCCATTCAGCCTTGCCATACTTCCGATCTCGCGTAGTACCAGCTGTAGAATCCGTAATGGCGTCTCTCGTCTCAGTAAGACGATTGAACAAGGTCGATTTACCTACGTTAGGCCGACCAATTATAGTAACAAGATCTTTCATGTCCTGTATGATGTTCGTACAAGCAACTGCCCGCAAAATTGGGCAAAAAAAAGGGGCCCCCGAAGG
>DDCX01000090.1 GCA_002336475.1 Flavobacteriales bacterium UBA1995
TGGTCCTGCTCTCCGTCCTGATTCTCCTGGTTTTGCTGGTCTTGACGCATGGCCAATGCAAGGCTCAAATTGTACCGGGTGTCTTCATCGGAGGGGTCCAGCCTCAAGGCTTCCTTATAAGCGCCTATGGCACCTTCGGCGTCTTGACCACCCAAAAGCAGATTGCCCACGTTGTTCCAAGCGTCGGCTTTGATGACAGGGTCTTTAGACAACGCCGCGGCACGTTGAAAAGCTTTCATGGCCTCTTCATCACTGCCATTGCCTGCCAAGGCCAGCCCCCGGTTCAGGGCAAGTTGTCCCGGCGCAGCGCCTTTCCAGCCTTCAGCGTGGCCAAACAAACTGTCGGCAGCAGCAAAGTCTCGGTCAAGCATGGCTTGGGTTCCTTCGACGGCATCGTTTTTGGTGCCCTTTCGAAGCGACGCGCTTTGAGCGTTGACCGCTGGGGGGAAGGTGAGCAGCAGGGCCAAGGCAGCAAAAGCGGATTTTCTGCCTGCAGAAGACAATGGCCAAAGCCCTTCAACCAACAAGAGCATGAGCCCGATAAAGAAGAACCAATGGAACTGGTGCACGTAATCGGTATAGGCCACTTTCGTCGTCTTTCCGGTATCCAAATTTTCGATGCTTTCAAGGAATGGACTGAGGTCCACATACCCGGATTGAGCGCGAACATAAGTTCCTGCTCCAGCTTCGACCATCGCTACAAGCATGCGCTCATCCAAGGTCGACACTACCGGCTGTCCATTGCTGTCTTCCTTGTAGCCTGTTTGTCGTCCGTACCGGTCAAACTCAGGAATGGGGCCGCCTGCTTCGCTGGCCATACCTGCAGCGTGGACCTTGATTCCTGATGACGCTGCTTCGTCTGCCCGGGCGAGGGCGTCGTCCTCGTGATTTTCGCCGTCGGTGAGGATAATGACGACTTTACTGGCCTGACTTTCTGGGTCAAACGAGGCCACACACTGCTCAATGGCTGCGCCGATGGCAGTGCCTTGCATCGGGATGGCCTCAGGGCCAATGGCATCCAGAAACAGCTTGACTGCAGCCAGATCGAGTGTCAATGGAGCCTGCACATAGGCGTCTCCTGCAAAAACCACAAGACCAGCCCTGTCGCCATCCAGACTTCCGACGATGCGTTCTATGGTGCGCTTGGCAAGGTCGAGCCTGGACATGCCCAAGTCTTCCGCCATCATCGAGCGGCTCACATCAAGGGCTATCATAATGTCGACGCCTTTGGCTTCCATTTCTTTAAGGCGGGTCCCTGTTTTCGGCGCCAGCATGCCCATGGCCAGGAATGCCAGCGCTGTGCGCCAGATCAAAAACTTCCAAATGGACCTTCTTGGGCGGGCGTTGGGCCACAAAGTTTTGCTCAGCTTTAAGTCCACAGACTGTGAGATTCTCCGCTGCTTCCAGAGGTAGTGACGGGCAAAGAACAACAGCAGGATGGGGGCCATCAAAAGCGCTGGCCAGGCCGACGGTTGGTGAAGTTCAAATTGAGGAACAGCCGACTTCGTCAACAAATAAATCCCGCCTATCGCCGCCCAGAACAGCAGCTCAAACACCACGAGTCCTGTGACGTGGGCAAACACCTTGTATGTGCGTTCGGTGCTCATGGCAGGCTCCTCAAAAACAAGTGGCGCACCAAAGCCTCGGTGCCAAGGACCATGAGGGTCAGCCACCCCAGGAGAGGGAATTCTTCTGTCCTTTTGTTGTAGCGAAAGACATTGAATCGGGTCTTTTCCAAAGTGTCAATCTCTTCGTAAACCTCGCGCAATTTGTTGCCACTTGTGGCACGGAAATATCGCCCTCCAGTTTCTTGGGCGATGCTCTGCAGGGTGCCTTCATCGATGTTGACTTCAACCCAATCATAAATGAAGCTTCCATCGGGCCTTTTGCGCACTGGACTCTTCGCTTTGCCAACGGTGCCTACACCAATTGTGTAGACCCTAATGGATTCAAGGGAGGCCAGCTGTGCTGCATCGAGCGGCTCGATTTGACCCGCATTGTTTTCACCATCAGTGATGAGAATGACCACCTTGCTTTTGGCATCGCTTTTTCTCAGTCTGTTGACCGCTGTGGCCAATCCCATGCCGATGGCAGTTCCACCTTCCACCATGCCGGTTTCTAGGCCGTCCAAGCCATCGACAACCACGCGGTGGTCTGTGGTCAGGGGAACCCTCGTAAAGCTTTCCCCTTCATACACCACCACACCTACGCGGTCATAAGGCCGGTCCTCAACAAATTCCCGGGCCACTTTTTTGGCCGCCTCAAGTCGGTTGGGCCGGAAATCCTTGCTCAACATGCTGGCCGAAACGTCCATGGCCATCACGATGTCAATGCCTTCGCGCGTCATGTTTTCGATGCTGGAAGAGCTCTGAGGCTGAGCGATGACCAAAACTATGAGGGCCAGTCCAGCCGTACGCAGCGCGTCTGGTAGGAGTGGGATCCACTGGTCTCGACGCGGGGGGGTCAATCCCAGGTGGTGCAGGTTCATTCTGAACGTGGGCAGTAAGATGGGTCGGAATACCGACCACAGGCTCCACGCCCCGACAGCAATGAGCAACCACCAAGCCCGTGGGTTTCCCCATTCGTAGCGGTTGTTGGCGATAAACAACACGCCAAGCCAAGCGCCCCAACCCACCAGTTGAGCCACCGCCTGTCGGCTGCGCAGTATCCATATGTTGGCGGACTCACGCATGGCCTTGCTGGGGACTTGAAGGTGGTTTTCCAGATTCAACTTGGGCGGCAGGATCAGGGCTTGGAATGGTTCGCGTGATCCATTCGATGCTCTCCTGAACCACCCTCAAGTGCGCATCTCCATCCATGTCCTGCTTGGCAAATTTCACGAGATCAGAACGTTGCAGAAGGGCGATCATCCAGTCGCTCTCCTCTTGGGCCATCCCTTGAATGGGCGCGCTGCGCAATGTTTGGGCGAGCTCATCGGTGGTCCGCTCGAGGGCCTTGACACCAAAGCTGCCTTGCAGGTGAACGCGAACGGCTTCGGACAACACCGCTTGTGCTTCTTTTCCTTGCCCTTGGGTCCACGGCTGGTCTTGTTCAAGTTGACGCAACAACGCCAGTGCCGTTACGTGTGCAGGAATTTCTGGCGTGCTGGGGGGTGTTTCCTGCATTTCCTTGGCTTCCCTGCTTCGCCACTTTTTGTACAACCAAAGACCGAGCAGAGCGGAGACGATCACACCAAAAACCCAAGGGAGTGCGGACTGAAGACGTTCCCACCAAGTGAACTGATAGGCCTTAAAACCTTGCATGGGCTTCGGTGCCGGATTGTCCTCCAAAGGCACCAGACCGACTTCAACTGTAGTACGCGCAGTTTGAGCGGCCACTTTTCCGCTGTCCACAAGTGCGAACGGACCCAAAACCATGGCGCCGGTATCCCAAGCCATTACAGCGATGTTCTGCACCCTTCTCAACCCTGCTTCAAGCGCAGTTGAAGCACTGCTGTCTGGCCCAGTAACCGATATGATTTCCCATCCTTGGGTCAAGGTGTCTCCGGGTGAGAATTCGGGCCATTGCCAGCGTTGCCCGCCTGCCAGCGGCTCGTCGGAAATCAGCTGCACAGTCAACAGCTCGCCCACGCCGATGCTGTCGCGGTCGACCAACATATTGATCACAGGCTCGGATTGCCCCCGAACGGTGGCTGACAGGGTCAGCAACAGCGCGGCAATGAAGCGCAGCTCAACCACGGCGATCAAACAATTGCATGAGGGGTTGGACGTAAGGCTTGGCGGTATTGAGAACCGTATGGTCCACTCCTGATCGCTTCATCATGTCGACAAGCTCAGTTTGGAATGTCTGCGCAGCAGCGGTGTATCGCTTGCGCCAACGCAAAGACGACGTGTCTATAAAGGCGGCCATGCCGGACTCGGGGTCAGTGGCCGCGAGCCATCCAAATTTGGCCGCTTTTAATTCCACATCGTCCACCAACTGCAGGGCGACCAAGTCGTGCCTTCTTGCCGTTCGCTTGAGCACATCTCCAAATCCAGTGTCCTGTAGGTCACTGATCAGAAAAGCAATCGTCCGCTTCTTCATCACACGGCTAAAGTGCTCCAGGGCTGAAGCGATGTCCGTCCCATTTCCTTCTGGCTCCATGTTGATGATCTCCCTCACGATACGCAGGATATGGCTGCGTCCTTTTTTGGGAGGAATGAACCGCTCTATTCGGTCGCTAAATAAAATGGCGCCAATCTTGTCGTTGTTCTGTCCCGCCGAAAAGGCGAGGACTGCGGCAAGCTCGGCGGCGAGCTCCCGTTTGGATTTTTCACGGCTGCCCAATTTTCCTGAGGCGCTCACATCGATGAGCAGCATGGCCGTCAGCTCGCGCTCTTCCTCGAAGACTTTGACATAGGGACTGCGCATGCGCGCCGTGACGTTCCAGTCGATGGTGCGGATTTCGTCTCCATGCTGATAGGCCCGGTTCTCGCTGAATGCCATGCCCCTTCCCTTGAAGGCACTGTGGTATTCACCCGAAAAAATCTGGCTGCTCAGTCCACGGGCACGCAACTCTACCCGGCGAACGCGGCGAATCAGCTCGGAGGCTTCCATCTCAGGGGACTTGAACCTGGTCGAGGATCTCGGTGACGATTTGCTCTTGGCGGATTTCCTCGGCTTCAGCTTCAAAAGTCAGGCCGATGCGGTGTCGGAGCACATCCATCGCTACGGCGCGAATGTCCTCGGGGATCACGTATCCGCGGTGTGCCATGAACGCCCTGGCTTTGCCGGCCATGGCGAGTCCAATGGTGGCCCTTGGAGAGGCGCCAAATCCGATCAGCGGCCCCAAGTGGCCCATGCCATGGTTTTCCGGTTTTCGGGTCGCTTGCACCAGGGTCACGATGTAGCGTTCGATTTTTTCATCCATGTAGACCTCGCGGACCAGTTTCCGTGCGGCCACAATTTCAGCAGGTGTCACCACAGGTTGCACCTTGGCACGGGGACCTGACGAGACTTGGTTTCTCAGGATGATCTGCTCTTCCTCCGAGGTGGGGTAATCGATGACCGCTTTGAGCAGGAATCGGTCGACTTGCGCTTCTGGCAGCGGATAAGTTCCTTCTTGTTCGACAGGGTTTTGCGTGGCCAGCACCAGAAAGGGTTGGGGGAGGGGAAAGGTCTCGGAACCAATCGTCACCTGTCTTTCCTGCATGGCCTCCAACAAGGCGCTTTGGACTTTGGCAGGGGCACGGTTGATTTCATCTGCAAGCACGAAATGGGCGAAAATCGGACCCTTGCTCACGGTGAATTGCTCCTGTTTTTGATTGTAAATCATGGTGCCCACAACGTCTGCAGGCAGCAGGTCTGGTGTGAATTGGATGCGGCTAAAGTCCACCGCCACTGCCTGGCTGAGTGTTTGGATGGCCAGTGTTTTGGCCAGTCCTGGCACGCCCTCCAAGAGCACGTGGCCATCGGCCAACAGCCCTGTGATGAGGGTGTCCATCATGTTGCGCTGGCCGACCACCGCCTTGCCAACCTCATGACGGAGTTGGTCTACGAATCCACTGGCAGTCCGTATGCGTTCTGTCAGGGCCTGAATGTCCGGACTGCCGTTGTTGGCCGAAGCGATCTCCGAAGTAGGGGTGTTGCTAAGCATGTCTGTTGTTCAGTAGGATGTGGTCAAAGGTGGAAGCGCTGACCACAAGTCCAAAAATACAGGCATGGTTTCGGTGGGCCCGATAGGGGCGGTTAAAAGATGTTGTCCCAAATTGGGGCATGACCTTGAACGAATGCCTCTCCTCCGTCGCGGAGTTTCACAGCACCTTTGGTTTGCGGGTGGAAAAAGCACCCAAAATGTCCTTGTCTTCTGAGGAAATGTCTTTGCGCCACAGTCTGATGGCCGAAGAGAATGATGAATACCTAGAAGCTGTTCGCGCAGGAGATATGGTTGAAGTGGCCGATGCGCTGGGAGACATGCTGTACATATTGTGTGGCACCATCGTCAGCCATGGCATGCAGAATGTGATGGCCGATGTTTTTCGCACCATACAAGCCTCCAATATGTCCAAGCTTGGACCGGATGGTCAACCGATTTACCGAGCAGACGGGAAGGTCTTGAAGGGGCCTGGATATTTCAAGCCGGATATCGCAGGGGCATTGAGAGATGCTGGGGTCGAATTTTCAAGTGCAGCACCATGAACGCTTGGGTGGCCCAACGCGCGGACAAAGCGCTCGCCGAGGCGCGGTCAGGAAGTCCCAAAGCCCTTGACCGGTTGATGCGGGTGGCACTTCCGTTCAACCGTCCCCACCGGATCAGTGTTTCAGGAGTGAGTCAAGAGGAGGTCCTGGTGACTTTGCCAGAGCGCAGGTCCAATCGGAACCACTTGGGGGGCATGCACGCCTGTGCCATCGCCACTGCGCTGGAGTTTTCTTCCGGGGCTTCCATTTTGATTGAGCTGGGCATGAGGGACTACAGAATCATCATGTCGCGCATCGAGGTGGATTACTTGGCCAAGCCACAGGGGGATTGCACGGCCAGCTCAAAAAGAAACACACCGGAAGTCTTGGGACTGTCCGATGTGCTTCAGAAGGAGGGGGTAGCCAGGGTTCAGTTGGGCGCCGCCCTCCACGACGCCCGGGGCGAACATTGCGCCCAGGCCCTGGTTCACTGGCACCTCAAGGCGTGGGGCAGTCGTGGTTGACCACGAGGTCTGACCGCGTCCGGTCATATCCTGTCAGGGCCCAACGCGTGCCATCATAGGAGGCCGTCAATTTGAGGTCGCCGTGTCCCCGAGTGGCACGTACATAGTCGCTGCCGATGTAGCCTTTGACCTTTCCCAAGTCGGGGTGCTCGAGTTGAACAGGGGTCCAAGTTGTGCCGTCGCGGTCCACGGTCCAGCGGCCCACATCCAACTGACCGGGCAGTGCACCTTGGTCCAGAAGGGCGATCACTTCACCGTCCTGACCTGGGCTGCGGCGCAGTTTTACGCGGTTGCCCAGAATGTCCAGCAGGTGACTTTGCCCCTTGGCGCGCGCCTGCAAGTTGGTCATGGTGCCGTCCGTATCAATCAGCACAAATCCATCAGCAAACCGAGCGACATCCCTCCCAGTGGCCTTCCAGCCGAACCGCTGGGCTTCTTTTCCCAGCACGTCTCCAATGGCCACCGGTTCGCACCCTTCTTCTTGAACCACAAAAGCAGCGAAGCAATCCATGATGCGTTCTGCGTCTCCCGAGTGGGCTTCGGTGCGGACATAATGGATGAAGTCGTCAAAGTTGCGAAGGTCCTGAGGCGCTGCCAACAGGGCGGCAGGCGTGCTGAAGGCCATTAAAATTGCAGCAGCTGAAGTGGTGCGAAAAGCCATAAACATAGGCGAGGGTTTAAAGGGTTTGCGGGCAGAGACGGTCTCTGTCCTGTATATGCAATGCAGGTTCTGGGGGTCTTGGTATACAGATGTCCCCATGGCGGTGAGGATTTGACATCCTTTTAGAAGGCTGTCCCTGCCGGGTGCGGGATTATCTTTGCCGCCAATCCGGACAGCATGATCAACATCACCCTTCCCGACGGCTCAATTCGCCAGGCCGAAGTCAACGCCACCGCAATGGACGTTGCACGTGACATCAGCGAGGGACTGGCGCGCAATGTGCTTGCCGCAGAAGTCGATGGCGAAGTGCGCGATGCCCAGCGCCCGTTGGGTGGTGACGTCTCTTTGAAGTTGTTGACTTGGGGCGACGAAAACGCACAGAGCACCTTCTGGCACAGTGGAGCGCACCTGATGGCAGAGGCTTTAGAAGCCATGTACGAAGGGGTCAAATTTTGGGTGGGCCCTTCCATTGAAGGCGGTTTTTACTACGACGTTGATTTCGGAGACCATGTCTTCAGTGACAAAGACTTTCCCGCCATCGAGAAGAAAATGCTCGAGTTGGCCAAGCAAAAGAGCGAGTACGTCCGCCGAGAAGTGTCGAAGTCTGAGGCCATTGCCTACTTCGAGGAGAAAGGAGACGAATACAAGCTTGACCTGCTCCAAGGCTTGGAGGACGGTACCATCACATTTTACAGCCAGGGCGGCTTCACCGATTTGTGTCGCGGCCCGCACTTGCCACACACGGGACACATCAAAGCTGTGAAGCTGCTTGCTGTTGCCGGTGCCTATTGGAAAGGAGACGAAACCAAAAAGCAGTTGACCCGGATTTATGGCATTGCTTTTCCCAAAAAGGCACAGCTTACCGAACACTTGGAGCTTCTGGAGCAGGCGCGATTGCGCGACCACCGAAAGCTGGGCAAGGAGCTTGACCTGTTTACGTTCTCCGAAAAAGTGGGCCAAGGATTGCCGCTGTGGTTGCCCAAAGGGGCGGATTTGCGCATGCGCCTAGAGTCCTTTTTGAAGGACGCCCAACGGAAAATGGGGTACCAGCAGGTCATCACGCCGCACATTGGCAACAAGGAGCTTTATGTGTGCAGCGGCCACTACGAGAAGTACGGGGAGGATAGCTTCCAGCCCATCAAGACTCCTGCAGAGGGAGAGGAGTATTTGCTCAAGCCCATGAATTGCCCGCACCATTGCGAGGTGTTCAAAGCCCGCCCGCGCAGTTATCGGGACCTCCCGGTCCGCTTTGCGGAATTCGGTACGGTATACCGTTATGAGCAAAGCGGGGAGCTTCACGGCCTTACCCGCGTGCGTGGATTCACCCAGGATGACGCCCACATATTTTGCACAGTGGACCAAGTAAAGGAAGAAGTAGGTAAGGTCATCGACCTCGTCCTGTACATCTTCAAGACCCTCGATTTTGTCGACTTTGTAGCCCAAGTCTCTTTGCGTGATCCAGGAACACCGGAGAAGTACATCGGTGATGACAGCAACTGGGAAAATGCAGAAAAGGCCATTGCTGAGGTGGCTCAGGAAAAGGGACTCAAGACCATCACTGAATTGGGTGAGGCTGCATTCTATGGCCCGAAACTCGACTTTATGGTGCGCGATGCCATTGGTCGGAAATGGCAGCTTGGAACCGTTCAAATCGATTACAACCTGCCGGAACGTTTCGAGCTGGAGTACGTTGGTGCTGACAACCAAAAACACCGTCCTGTGATGATTCACCGGGCTCCTTTTGGCTCCATGGAGCGTTTCGTGGCCATTCTGATCGAGCATTGTGCCGGAAAATTCCCCTTGTGGTTGACTCCGGAACAGGCGCGGATACTGCCAGTCAGCGATAAGTTCAACGACTATGCCCAAGAGGTTTCAAAATCCCTTCAAAAGCGCGATATTCGCGCCCTCGTTGACGACCGCAGTGAAAAGGTCGGGAAGAAGATCCGCGATGCGGAACTCGATAAAGTCCCGTACATGCTGATTGTGGGAGGAGACGAGGCCGAGAACGGAACTGTAGCCGTGCGCAAGCAAGGCGAGGGGGATGTAGGAGGCATGGCCACTGTGGCTTTTGCAGACCGCATTGAAAGTGAGGTCTCCGAAATGCTCGGAGGTGACGAGATGATTGATCAACCAAACTGATAGCACCATCGCTATTCGACGAAGACGATCCCGAGGCCCAGCCCGGGTGATTAAAAAGAACCCGCACAGGACGAACCGTGAAATCCGGACGCCCAATGTGCGATTGGTCGGAGACAACATCGGCGATGCTGACGTTGTTGAAGTTGAGGATGCCATTAAAATGGCTGAGGCGCAGGAATTGGACCTGGTGGAGATTTCTCCGAAAGCAGACCCTCCAGTCTGCAGGATTCTGAATTATCAGAAGTTCCTGTACGACCAGAAGAAGAAGCAAAAGGAAATCAAGGCCAACCAGTCCAAGGTGACCCAGAAAGAAATCAGGTTCGGCCCGAACACGGACGACCACGATTTCAACTTCAAGGTGAAGCACGCCAGGAAGTTTCTGGAAGAAGGAAACAAATTGAAGGCACACGTTTTCTTCCGCGGAAGATCGATTGTCTTTAAAGAGAGGGGAGAGATCCTGCTGCTGCGTTTTGCGCAGGAGTTGGAAGACGTTGGCACGGTTGAACTGATGCCGAAGTTGGAGGGGAAGCGGATGTTTATTACGCTGAGACCAAAGAAGTAAAACCTGGGGAGGGGAGACCTGAACCGACATATACGGACGACATGCCGAAGATGAAGACCAAGAGCAGCGCGAAGAAGCGCTTTACCGTGACCGGCACGGGCAAGCTGAAGCGCAAGCACGCGTTCAAGTCGCACATCCTGACGAAGAAGAGCACCAAGCAAAAGCGCAACCTGACCCATTCAGGTTTGGTGCACAAGTCGGATACGCCGAACATCAAGACCCAATTGGGTATCTGAATTAGTACAACGTTGAACAGGTTGCCAGCTCCTCAAGTTCCCAGCAGGGACGCTGTCCGCCGAAACCAATAAACCATGCCCCGTTCAAACAATGCCGTCGCGAGCCGCGCTCGCCGGAAGAAAATCCTAAAGATGGCCAAAGGCTATTATGGAGCACGCAAAAATGTGTGGACCGTAGCCAAGAATGCCGTCGAGAAAGCCCTCCTCTATGCTTACGTAGGACGTAAGCTCAAGAAGCGCCAATTCCGCTCTTTGTGGATCCAGCGTATCAACGCTGGTGCCCGCCAACACGGAATGAGTTACTCCCAGTTCATGGGGAAGTGCAGCAAGTCAGGCATTGAGCTCAACCGTAAGGTGCTCGCAGATTTGGCGCTGAATCATCCAGCCGCATTTAAGGCTGTGGTGGACCAAGTGAAGTAATCACCGTACGTCCAACTGAACGAACAACGCCGGCTCCATTGGGGCCGGCGTTGTTCGTTTATGCCGTTTTCGGTAGGCGGAAATCAGAACCGCCGAAGACAGCAGTGGTTAACGCAGTGCCGCGATCACCCTTCCTTTCGCAAGGGCGGCAGGGGTGTAGGCTGGTGCAAAGGACAATGCGTTGTTGTATGCCGACAAAGCGTCCTCATTGCGTCCCATGCTCTCCAATGCCAGACCTTTGTTGTAATGCGCTTGATGGTAATACGGCAACCGCTCAATGGCGCCATCAAACCAGTAGGCCGCACTGTCGTATTGGTTCAGGTATTCCAAATGCACAAAACCCTTATTGAAGGCAGCAGAGGCATTGGTTGGGTCCAAATCCAAAATCCGATCATACAACGCAAGGGCTGAGGCATAGCGCGTTCCATCGGTACCTCCGTGTTCTTGCAGATAGATGGCCTCATCATACAAGGCCTCAATACTGTTGGCCTTGATGCTTCGCGCCGTCTTGAAATATTCAAGCGCCAGGTCATCGTGAGCAGCTGCGTATAGGAGGCCCAACTGTATGTAAGCATCATACCGGGATGGATTGACCTCAACTACAGTCTGGAAAGAGCTCGCAGCAGTAGTGGTGTCACCCGTTTCTAGATAGAGTCTTCCTTTAAGGAAGTAAGCGTCTTCGAGTTTGTCGTCATTGCGCAATGCGCTGTTGATTTTGACCAATGCAGCGTCATAGGAGCGCAAAAGCAAGTCAACTTCGGCCAAGGACAACAAAGAGGGGGTGTGCTGACCATTGCTGCTCAAAGCGCCTTCCCATTCCCTAACGGCTCCTTCAAAGTCCTGGACGCTAAATCTGATTTCACCCAAGCGGTGGCGGTCTTCAACCCGGGTGGAATCCAACCCTACAACCCTGGCATAATCCGCCATAGCTTCGCCTGTGCGGTCATTTCGAAGGTGGAACTGCGCGCGATCGGCATAAACCTGTGGCCGCTGTGGTGCAGCCGTTACTAGGTTATTGTACCAATCGAGTGAGTCTGTTGAGCCTATGGTAGCCGAATCGGCGCTGCTGGAAGGCTCGAAAGCACAACCCGCAGCGCCGATCATGGCCAAGACTCCAAAAGAGGAAGCCTTGAAGCAACGCATCAAGCCTCCTCTAAGGCAGGTACCTCCTCTTCAGCAGGCGAATTGTCGCTCAAGGCGGCTTTGATCTTGCCTTCAAGCTCTTCCATCAGTTCAATGTTGTCTGCCAACAAGTTCTTGACGGAGTCTCGTCCTTGTCCAAGACGGGTCTCACCGTAGCTGAACCAAGAGCCAGACTTCTTGACGATTCCGAGATCGACACCGAGGTCGATGATTTCGCCCACTTTTGAAATGCCTTTGCCATACATGATGTCAAATTCTGCCCGGCGGAAAGGAGGGGCAACTTTGTTCTTGACAATCTTCACTTTGGTACGGTTGCCCATGACAACATCACCGTCCTTGATCTGACTGCTCCGGCGGATGTCAATCCGAACAGAGGAATAAAACTTGAGGGCATTTCCACCGGTGGTGGTTTCTGGGTTGCCGAACATGACCCCAATCTTTTCCCGGAGCTGGTTGATAAAGACACAGCAGCAACCTGTTTTGTGGATGGTAGAGGTCAACTTTCGAAGCGCCTTAGACATCAGACGGGCCTGAAGACCCACGGATGAATCGCCCATCTCGCCTTCGATTTCTGCCCGCGGTGTGAGCGCAGCAACCGAGTCGATCACAATGAGGTCAATGGCGCCTGATCGGATCAGGTTGTCGGCGATTTCCAGCGCTTGCTCACCGTTGTCCGGTTGCGAAATCAGAAGGTTCTCCGTGTCGACCCCCAGGTTTTCTGCGTAGTACTTGTCAAAAGCATGCTCTGCGTCGATAAATGCGCAGATGCCACCTACTTTTTGGGCCTCCGCAATGACATGGGTTGCCAAAGTGGTTTTACCTGAACTTTCTGGACCATAGATCTCGACGACCCGTCCACGGGGGAACCCACCTACACCGAGGGCGATGTCCAGTGAGAGTGAGCCTGAGGGGATGGCATCCACCTTTTCGACAGCTTCATCGCCCAATTTCATCACGGTTCCCTTCCCATAAGTCTTATCGAGGCGGTCGAGCGTGAGTTGGAGAGCTTTGAGCTTGTCCTTGTTTTCTGCAGCCATGTTGCTGTTGTTTTCCTGTGATTCGTAGGCAAAGTAGAGGCAGTAGTCCGTAAGGGATTTACGTTGCCCCGCATTTTTGTGAACGCCTGTTCAACGTTCGTCAGCGAAAGCTGCGAGTACTTCAGTGGCGTGGTCTTTCACTTTGGGTTTTCTGATGATGCCTGCAATGACGCCATTCTCATTGATACAGAACGTAGTGCGATGGGTTCCATCGTACTCACGGCCCATGAATTTCTTGAGGCCCCAAACACCGTATTGCTCTTGCAGGCTGTGGTCTTCATCCACCAAAAGGTCAAATGGCAATTCGAATTTGTCGATGAATTTTTTGTGTGAGGCAGCATGGTTGATGCTCACGCCCAGCACTTTGATGCCAGCTTTGCTCAATTCAGACATGCCGTCCCTCAGGCTGCAGGCTTGATTTGTGCAACCTGGTGTGTTGTCCTTAGGGTAGAAGTACAAGGCGAGTTTTTGGCCTGCGTGGTCCTTGAGTGACTGCTTGCGGCCTTCTTGATCAAGCGCCTCAAATGCCGGTGCTGGATCTCCTTCGTTCAAATGATGCATGCCATATGAACCGAAATGTGCGGATGCTGTTCAAGTGTTTGTAGAAGTTCATTGGGATCTTGCGCATTCGGGTACTTTCGCCCTTGCAGATGTATGTGGATGTAATCCTTCCCTTGGCCCTTCCGGGGCTGCTGACCTATAAGGTTCCGGCTGGCGATGAGAACGCTGTGCAAGAGGGGGCCAGGGTCATCGTTCCGTTGCGCGGGAAACGGTTGCACACTGCTGTTGTCAGGCGCATTCACCACCATCAGCCAGAGCATCCGACAGAACCATTTCTCTCTGTTTTGGATGTCAGTCCCATCCTCTCCAAGGAAACCTTGCAATTCTGGGATTGGGTGGCAGCGCATTATTGTTGTGGACCCGGGGAAGTGGCCTTGGCAGCCTTGCCATCAGGCATGCGGCTTGCGAGTGAGACCAAACTCGAATTGTCTCCAGATTCAGATGAATTGGATGAGGATGCACTCGGCGACAAGGAATTTCAAGTCGTAGAGGCCCTTCGGTTGCGTGGTGGACTATCGTTCAAGGAAGTTGGGACTTTATTGGATGTGGTGAATCCGGCCCCATTGCTTCACCGTTTGGTGGAATCTGGTTGGGTGCTTTCCATGGAGGAGCTCAAGGCAAGTCCAAGGCGAAAGATGGTCTCTATGGTTCGGTTGTCGGAACAAGCTGCTGTTGATGAGCGTTGGCTCAATGACGCACTCGATGCCTTGGATGCTCGCGCACCGTCTCAATCCCGAGCGATGATGACCTTGATTGCAGAAGAAACTGCAACAGTGGGAGTTCCCATGGACACCCTGACCAAAAGTGAAGGGGTGACTTCGACGTTGTACAAGCGCCTCATGGAAAAGGGGCTGGTTTTTCAATTCAAGCAGGATCCCTGGCAGCTGCAGTCCTCTCTTCAAGTAGAGCCTCTGGCCACATTGAGTCCGGCACAGCAGCAGTCGGTAGACGCTATGCGCCTTGCTTTTAAATCAACTCCGTTGGTTCTGCTCGAAGGGGTTACGGGCTCCGGAAAGACAGAGGTCTATACCCACCTGATCCAGGACACATTGGAGGCTGGCAGAGATGCGCTTTTTTTGGTGCCTGAAATCGCGCTGACTACGCAGCTTATCGTGCGGCTGCGGCGGTTTTTTGGTGACCGGCTTGAGGTTTACCACAGCCGGTTTAGTCCCCGAGAACGCACTTCGACCTACCGCCGTGTTTCGGAAAAGGAAGCCAGAGGGCGTCTGATGGTCGGTGCAAGGAGCGCCATTTTCTTGCCTTTCTCAAACCTGGGACTGATTGTTGTGGACGAAGAACACGACGCCAGCTACAAGCAACAGGATCCTGCTCCGCGCTATCAGGCAAGGGACGCTGCTTCCATGTTGGGAAGGTTGCATGGAGCTGCAGTGGTTTTGGGCTCTGCGACGCCATCATTGGAGGCTCGCTTTGCGGTCGGTGCTGGGCGAGCAGCGCACATTGAACTTGCTGAGCGGTTTGGTGGCACTTCATTGCCCGAAGTGGGCTTGATTGATTTGCGTAAGGCGCACAAGCAGCGGGCCATGGAAGGCCATTTCAGCAGAACATTACTCGAGGCTTTAAAGTCTACGCTAGATGCGGGCAAGCAAGCGATTTTATTTCAAAATAGAAGGGGATTTGCGCCAGTATACCAATGCCGGACTTGTGGATGGGTGCCTGACTGTGAGCGCTGTGATGTCAGCCTGACCTATCACAAATACCTCAAGGACCTTCATTGTCATTATTGCGGGTATCGCCAAGGGGAGCCTCAGACCTGTCCGCGCTGTGGCAGTGAAGAGGTGGAAGCCAAGGGCTTGGGAACAGAACGCATCGAAGAAGAGGTGACACAATTGCTGCCAGGAGTCAAAGTGCAACGCATGGATTTAGACACCACGCGCAGCAGGACAGGTCATGAGCGGATTATCCGTGCATTTGAGCAGGGCGAAATCCAGGTGTTGGTGGGGACGCAAATGGTCACCAAGGGGTTGGATTTTGAGAGGGTGGGGCTTGTCGGCATTCTCCAGGCAGACCACATGCTCCATTTTCCCGATTTCAGAGCTTTAGAGCGGACGTTCCAATTGTTGACCCAAGTGGCCGGCAGGGCCGGAAGAAGGGGGGAAAGGGGACAGGTCTTGATTCAGACATTTGACCCGGAACATTGGGTGTTTCAGCACGTCGTAACCCACGACGCACAGGCCATGGCTGAGGCTGAACTCAAAGAGCGGGAGTCATTTGGGTACCCTCCAGTTGTGCGCCTCGTCCGACTGGTTTTGAAGCACCGTGACCCTCACCTGAACCGCGAAGCTGCGGCAGCGCTAGCGGGGCGCTTGCGCAGCAGGTTTGGCGGGCGTGTGGTTGGACCGGAGGAACCGGGTATTGCAAGGGTCAACGACCTCTATCAGCGGCACATTTTACTCAAGGTCGAGCGTTCCGTGGATACAGGAAAATTCAAAGAAGCCATGCTGGAGGACATTGCGGCTTTGCGGCAGGTTGCTCGGTATAAGCCTGTGCGGGTCATTATAGACATAGACCCATATTGATGGGCTTAATTTGTATAATAAACAACTTGAGTTTATATTTGTAGCATCATGAACGGTAATCTCAGCTTCTGTTGTTGTTGTTGTCCGGCCCATTCGGGCAGGTTGCCGTCGTGCAAGAGAATGTGCTGATCTGCCATACTCGCTACACTTTGACCAACCTGCCCGGCCTACGCCGGGCTTTTTTATGCCCCCATGTTTTCTCCTTTACAATTCCAATTCGGATCGAATTCTGCTCCCGTCATCCACATCATCCATGAAAATGATACATGGTTGGAGCCATTGCGCCTTGCCCTTGCAGAGCGTGCCTTGCCCTATGAAGAATGGTTCATAGACGACCTGGCCTTAGACCTCAATTCAACGCCTCCCGCTGGTGTGTTTTACAACCGGATGAGCGCAAGCTCACACACCCGGAACCACAGGTTTGCCTGGGAAGCCACGCGAGGCCTCATGGGCTGGCTCGAGGCACACGGCAGAAGGGTCGTCAACAACCGGCGTGCAACGGAGCTTGAGGTCAGCAAAGTGGAGCAGGCCATCGCCTTGCAGGCGAGCGGACTGTTGACGCCAAAAACCGTGGCAGTGACTGGTGCGCGGGCATTGCAAAGCGCAGCAGCTGATTGGTCTGACCCTTTTATCCTTAAACCGAACCGCGGGGGGAAGGGGACCGGGGTTCAGCTGATTAGAAACCAATCGGAACTGGAGCGAATTGTTGCGGAGTTCGACACCTACACCTTGGATGGCACGGTTGTCCTCCAGTCCTACATCCAGCCTGCAGATGGCCGGGTATGGCGCCTCGAATTTGTAGGTGGCCAGCACCTCTATACGGTCAGCATCGATGCAGGAGGGGGCTTTGAACTTTGCCCTTCCGATGCCTGTCAGGTGGGGAATTCCTTTTGTCCCGCCGATGGCAGGGCCAAGTTTGAGATTCTCGAAGGGCACCAACCCGCAGAGTTGGAGCGTTGCCTTTCCTTTTTGCGCGATTCGGGCATGGAAGTGGCGGCCATGGAGGCGGCCCCTGATGCACAAGGGAGGTTGCAGTTTTATGACGTCAACATCAATACCAATTACAATGCCGCGGCTGAACAGAGGCAGGGGGTAGAGCGCACAGGAATGGGAGAGATTGCGTCATTTCTGGGACGGGAGTTGGAGGTGGTGAAGGCACAGTCCTTGGTCCAAAAACAGAATGCGTCATGACACGGATGGCACCAAAACGGGCGGCCTTTATGGCTTCCCAAAAACCCAAGAGGGTCGCGGTAGTCGGCGGCGGGATTATGGGCGCAATGACAGCCGCTCATCTCATAGATCAAGGGGCAACGGTCACCTTGTATGACCCACACCTTTTGGGTCAAGGGCCCGGTGCTTCAGTCGATACGGGCCGAAGTTTCAGGGTGCACTATGGAGAGGACCAGGCTTTGATTCAGATGGCTGCCAAGAGTCGAAAACTGTGGCTGCATTGGGAGCGTGAATTGGGAAGGCCCCTTTTGCACACCACTGGGAAGTTGCTGATTGAAGAGCCCGGGGACCGACACGCACGGGACAGTTGGATGGCGTTGCGAAGGATGGGCTTGAGGGCTGATAGGATGTCCCAAGGCGCCGTGTCTGAAGAGTGGCCTGGCCTTAAAACAGGCGCTGCCACCGTGGACCGTTTGGGGGGGGTGCTCGACCCCTTGGTGATTCTTCAAGGCATGCAGGTCTGGTTGACTTCAAACGGGGTAGATTTTCGCGGAGAAGCCTTCGATGTGACAAGCCAGAGCGTGCAATGCTCACAGGGCCAATCGGAATTTGATGCGGTGGTGTTGACAGCTGGAGCCTGGACCCGGCGCTGGACAGACGTTTCTATGGAGGTTACGCGCCAACAACTCGTGTACTTTGATGCGTCTTCCTTGGGTGACCGGTTGCAACGGTTGCCAGTTTTTAGCCACATGGAGAGCGGGTTTTACGCCATTCCTACCATAAAAGATGGGCGGATTAAAGTGGCCAACCACCATCCTGGAGTGTTGGGCCATCCAGATGGTGATACCCGACAAGTTTCAGCCAAGTTTGAGCAGGAAGCACGGCAATTCTTGGCCCGATATATTCCCGAGCTGGCCGACGCTGATGTTGCCCGCAGGTACGTCTGTTTTTACAGTGGTACTGCTGACCGAGATTTCATTTTGGACCGAACCCCTGATGGGCTCGTCATTGGTGCAGGATTCAGTGGGCACGGATTCAAGTTTGCCCCTTTGATTGGGCGTGTTCTGGCAAATCTTGCATTGGGGTTCGAGACAGAAATTAACCTCGATCGGTTTTCTATGAGCCGTCCTGCACTGCGCGGTGAACGGACGAAACTGGCCGTGTGAGCTGTAACCGATATCAATGGTCCTGGTCCTCCTTGGGAGTAGACCGGATCCATGCACGGGCCAATGACATCATCAGGAGGGTGAATGCAACCGTGCAGGCTGCAGCGTATCCCACTGTACCCTGGGGTTCAGGGACATCCAAGCTGTCTGCCCTTAATTGAGCCAGGCGCAGGCGTGCATTGCGCACAATAAAGTGGCTGCCCCATGCTACCAATGGAGCGAGGACAAGCCAAGCTCGAAACCAAGGCTCGTAGGCAGTCCAAGGGGTTGACTTGACTTTCATCGTTGGCCAAAAATTGAACTTCCAATGCGCACCATGTTGCTTCCATTGTCGACCGCAATGTGCCAATCCCCACTCATGCCCATGGACAGGGTGTCCCAACCCAATGGTCCCTTGAATTGGTCAAACAGCTTTCTGAGTCCCTGAAATTCACGTGCCACCTGGGCACGGTCGTCTGTAAAGGTGGCCATGCCCATGAGCCCTTTGACCTCTACGTGGGGCCACAGGCCCGATTCGAGTTGTTCCAGGATTACGGTCAGTTCTGACTCAGACAGCCCGAATTTGCTGCTTTCTTGGGCAATGTGAAGCTGGAGTAGTACCGAGATGGTGCGCTTGTTTGCGGCAGCCCTTTTGTCAATTTCGTCCAGCAAGGCCGGCTGTTCGACGGCGTGAATCAGTCCGACAAATGGCGCGATGTATTTGACTTTGTTTTTCTGAAGGGTGCCAATCTGGTGCCATGACAAGTCCGGATAATCAGAGGGTCGTCCTGAGTCAGGGTGGGTCAAGGCTTCATGTTTGCCCACCAATTCTTGAACCCGGTTTTCACCGAAACTTCGCGCACCTGCTGAATAGGCTTGCTCTACAGCTGAAACGGGTTTTGTTTTGCTGACCGCCACCACATGCACATCTGCAGGAACTTGAGCCCTGACCTCGTTCCACTGTTTTGCGATGTCACTTCCTTCCATGGCACAAAGGTCAGGATGCCGGCCCGAAATCAAAGAGGGTCATGCCACTGCGCAGTTTAGGCGCGATCCAGGTGCTTTTGGGCGGCAAATGACGGCCATGGTCTGCCACTTGTTGGAGCCCTTTAAAGGTCATCGGGGGCATGATGAAAGTGAGGCTGCGTGGGTCAGAACTGGCGGCTTCAAGTTCTGCAGGGGATGCATCTCCTGCGATGTAGCCCAGCCGGCGATCCGTGCGGGGTTCGGCAATGCCAAAAAGGGGGTCCAACACCTCGTTTTGGAGCCACTCGGCGGCAGTGATGCCTTGAGCTTCCATGGCTTTCGCAATGTGCAACTCTCCGACAATGGCCCCCCGCAAGAGAATGCTTCCTGTGGAAGGTTCTGTGCGCTTGACCTCGGGGGTCCAATCGGTTCCTTGCAGCTGGGTCAGCTGGGCAAGGACCTTGGCGTATTCCTGTTTGTCTGTCGCCTGAACGGTCCGATGAAAACCTCGGAACATCAAATGTTCCCCTGAGACCAGCAAGGCCATAAAAGCATGGGCCCTTTGTTTGTTGGGATGCGTCTCCGCCAACCTCATGCTCGAAGCCACCCTATGATGACCATCTGCGATGTAGGCGTGATCCACCGTTGCAAATGCCGCTTCGAGTTTGACCAACTCAGACGTTGCCGGTCTCCACAGGGTGTGCCGGATTCCATCGGCGGTGGTGAAATCAAAGTCTGCATCCTGTTTGGTGACGCCACCAATGGCCTCGTCAACAAGAGGGTTATGGGCATGTGCAAGGAGGGTCGGCTCAGCATTGAGTCCCACTTCAGAGAGGTAGCGGGCAAATAGGTTTTCGCGGTTCGCCAATGTCGCTTCGTGCACTTTGATGCGGCCGGCTTGGGCTTCAGAAGTAGGGATGAGGCCAACGACCCCTGTGCAAGTGCCCATGGGTCCAGATTGGCTCAAGACATAGTAATTCTGTCGCTCATCACGTTCTAGCCATCCCCTTTCCAGAAAGCCGGTATAGGCTTTTCGGACAGCTTGCAGGTCTTTGCTCGAGTCCAAATCACCATCTGGATGAATGACGTGGAGATAACTGTATGGATTGCGGGCCAATTTGTCTTGGAGCTCGTAATCACTGTAGCTCAAATAACTTCGGGTGGCCACAAGGTGGGCCTTATCCCGACTGGGCAAAACACCCTGAAAGGGCTGCAATAGGAGGGGCGGCTTCGTTTTCATTGAACGGGCGCGCCGGAAGGTACCGGTAGCGGGTTCGAATTAACGCAATTCGAGAATGCGTTCAACGAGTTCGTCTCCAATCCGATCTTGGGCTTCTAGTGTTGCCGCACCAATGTGCGGGGTGAGCGCCAAACCGGGGACTTTCAGCAAAGCTGCGTCGGGGTTGGGTTCGCCCACGAAAACATCCAGAGCAGCACCCCGCAAATGACCAGATTCGACAGCAGCGCGCACCGCTGTTTCGTCCACCGTTCCGCCTCGGGCTGTATTGACCAACATGGATCCAGGTTTCATGGAAGCAATGCCTTCAGCGCCGAGCACAGGAGAACCGTCTGCTTGTGCGGGGACATGGAAGGTGATCGCATCGGCTTGGGCGAGCATGTCTTCCAGGGAAACCAGCGGGATTTCGACTGCTATATCTTGAAGTTTGGCTCCTCCGACAGGCACTTGCACGTGAACAGTGCGAGAGGTGCCTTCGCGGTCCACACCTATGACATGCATGCCACATCCGAGGGCATACTGGGCCACGGCGGAACCGATGCGGCCAAACCCAACAATGCCCAAGGTTTTGCCGCGGAGCTCAATGCCCTTGGCGTATGCTTTTTTGAGCACCTTGAATGCTTCAGCGCCCTCTTCAGGCATGGCGTGGTAGCTGTGTTGCAGGGAGCGGGCCATGGCAAACAAGTGCGCCATGACGAGTTCGGCGACACTCTGTGAACTCGCAGCAGGGGTGTTGAACACAACGCGGCCTTGTTCACGGGCATATTCCACATCGATGTTGTCCATGCCCACGCCACCTCGGCCGATGAAGCGAAGGTGGGGACACGCATCGATCAGGTCTTGGCGGACTTTGGTAGCGCTGCGCACCAAAATGCCATCATAGCCTTCTTTGTTGAGGGTGTCGATGAGGTTGGCTTGTTCCACATGGTCAGTAGAAACATGCACACCCGCGGCCTCGAGTTGTGCTTGGGCCTTGGCAGAAATGCCGTCGTTGGCGAGAACTTTCATGATCAGAGGTAAAGTCTTGGTGAGGGTTAGCCGTGGGTACGCTCGAATTCTTTCATGACATCGGCGAGCACTTCGACGCTGGAGAGGGGCAGGGCGTTGTACATGGATGCGCGGAAGCCACCGATAGAACGGTGTCCTTTCATTCCATTGATGCCTGCAGCATCGCACGCTTCCAAAAACAAGGGGGTGTGTGCGTCGTTGGCAGCGGTGAACGTGGCGTTCATCACACTCCTAGAGCCGGAAGCCGCATATCCATTGAACAGAGGATTGCGGTCAATCTCGCCATAAATACAGGCTGCTTTGGCTGCATTGCGTTGCTGCATTTCACCTACGCCACCCTCGCCTTTGAGCCAGCGCAACGTGAGCATGCTGGTGTAGATCGCAAAGACAGGCGGTGTGTTAAACATGCTGTCTTTGTCCGCATGCACTTCTAAGTCCAAATAACTGGGCAAATCACGTCCAGTCTTGCCCGCTTGGCGTGTGTCGTAGATGTAGAGCACCGTGCCTGCAGGTCCCATGTTTTTCTGGGCACCCGCATAAATACAGGCGTATTTCTCGATGTCAATGGGCCGCGAAAAGATGTCCGAGGACATGTCGGCCACAAGGGGCTTGTCCACGATGGGGTCACCGGCGTACTGTGTGCCGTAAATCGTGTTGTTTGTGGTAATGTGCACGGCATCGGCAGCAGAAGTTGCAGGCAAGTCAGGGATGTGGTTGAATCCGCTGTCTTCGCTTGAGGTCAAGGCTTGTGCTGCGCCCATTTTCCGGGCTTCCTTCAAGGCCTTTTTGGCCCAGGTTCCGGTCACGGCATAATCCATGCTGCCATCGGAAGGGGTGAAGTTCAGGGCCGTTGTCAGGAAACCCAAGCTTGCTCCTCCTTGCAGAAACAAGACTTCATAATGGTCGGGCAAGCTCAATTCGGACCTCACCAAGTTCCGGGCTTCTTCCATGACGGCCACAAAGGGCTTGCTGCGGTGCGAGATCTCGATCAAGCTGAGTCCCCCGCCATCGAGCTCGCGCACGGCTTCGGATGCCTGCTGAAGCACAGATTCTGGAAGAATGCAGGGGCCTGCGGAGAAATTGTGGATGGTATGCGAGGTGGTAGACATGGTCAGTAACTCTGGAGTTCAAAACAACCCGAATCGCTTGTTGTTGCAAGGGCAAAACCTCTGGAGTTACCCACAGGATTAACACGGCAGGTGCTCAGTGCGACGTTGAGGCCCATTGAATAAAAACAGAACGGTAATGTTGGGACGCGAACAGCCCTGTTAATCTGTGGACCTCAGAGGGGGAAACAGGGGTAGCGGATTGGATGATTTGCAGCCGCCTTGCCTCGTCATCAAACGCGGAGGCCAAACGTTCAATTTGTGAGGCATTTACACATTTCCCTCCCAACCAATCCACGATGAGACTGAGCCGCGACGATTCAAAAGGGAGCCGCTGTGCCCGCGCCAAAACCTGAGCCACTGCTCGAGATGTGGTCACAGGAAAGCAGCCGGTGTCTTCAGAGGTCCAGGACCAGTGCATGGTGTCTGTTGCGCAAACAGCGGTCAGTCCCAGCGTGTCGCACCCCAACCAGAGCCGGCAGGTGTCGGCGTATTTCGGCCAAGGGACTTCGAATTGTAGCCGCCCTTGAAAACCACGGGCCCAACCGGTCAGCGAGGTGCCCCTGTGCACAGCAACCCCGACGCTGTCGCCAGCGGTCAGGGTAAAGTCGCCCAATTTGACCTGAAGGGCCGTTTCGGTCAAAATGCTGTCAGTGGGGGTGGCAATCCGTCCTTCTATGAAGAGGCTGTCTGGGGAAAAACCGCGTGCTTGACCGAGGGTCAACAAGGGTGCCGAACAGAGCCAAAAGACAACGGAAATATGACGGAACCAACCGGGCATGGGCCGGCAAAATTAACCTTTACTCAGCGTGGAATACCGCTTTACTGCATCCATCGCTTCTTCAGGGCCTTAACTGGCATGCGGACGGCGATTTGGGCGAGAATGTTGTTGGCTCCATGTTGCAGGGAACGGGGGTAAAACCAGGCCCATGCGAGGACTCCCGCGGTGGCCGTCAAAACACCCAAGCCCAACCTTGACAGCCAGTGAATGTCATGCAGGAAAGTGGCCGGGCCAGCCGCGCACAAGGTGACCAATCCCAGGATGAGACCGGGACCAGCAGTCGACAACATTACGCTCCATCGAAGGTTCAGTTTTCGCGCAGTCAGTGTCAGCATTGCCAAGGCTTGCAGAAGCGTGGACACCACGACGCCCCAAGCCAGCGTCTTGAAGCCATATTGATAACCCAAGTAAGCCGAGAAAGTCAGGCCCGCGCAGAAAACAGCCTTGACAATGGACGCAGCTCCAATGGTGTCAGTAGCCCGCACTGTGGCGTCGCACACCTTGATCCAACTGCGCAAAAAGACAGCAGCATATAGGATCCGGATGATGGGGACGGTGGGGAGCAGCTTTTCATCCAAAAGGGCCAGGACGAACTCCTCGGTATACAGCTCCAAGAGGACCACCCCGGGGAAGACGAGGCAAGCTGTGAAATAAAGGCCTCCCAGGAAGATGTTTCTGAGGCGCTCTCGGTTTTCCTGCACTTCGCTCATACTGCTAAAGAGCACACTGTCGGAGAGTTTGCCGAGCAGGGTGATGGGCAGCGTCATCATGTAATTCGAGCGGTCATAAATCCCCTGGTCGGCGTTGCGACTCTCTGGCAAAAACCGTCCGAGAACAAGGACATCAAGCCGGGAAGCGGCGTAATTCAAAAAGTTGAATACCGTGCTGGATGCGCCGTATTTGAAAAGGGGCTGCGCAGGAGCGAAGGCAGGTTTGTGGATGCGAACGCCAGCCCGGAACCAGTAGTTCAAGCCCAGCAGTGCGTTTTGGGCCAACAGTGCGCCTGCATAAGCATACACCCCCCAGCCATTGTAGGCGGCGAGAATACCAATCAGACCGTTGCCGATGGGCATCGCAATCAGAGAGGACCAAAACAGGTTTCGAAAGTCCATCTTTCGAATGAGCATGGCACGTGGAACCAAAGCCAATCCGGCCAATGGAAAGCTCAATGCAATGAAGCGCAGCAGCGGAATCAGATCTGCCCTGTGGTAGAATTGGGCGATGAGTGGCGCCGTAAAAAATGTGGTCAGACCAAACAACAGTCCCAGAAGAAGGGACACCCAAAAGGCGGCGGAAACCTGCGCTTCAGTAAGAGTTTTGCGCTGGATCAGCGATGGGCCGACACCCAGTTGCGCAAAAATCTCAATGATGCCAATGATGCCAAGGGCAATCCCAATGATGCCCCATTCTGCCTCAGAGAGAAAGATGGAGAGGGCCTTGATGAAGGCCAGTTGAAAAAGCACCTGAAAGCCGACATTCAGGGTCTGCCATCGGACAGATTGGGCAAGTCGGCCTTCTGGGGCGTCGCTCATTTGGCCACACTGACGGCCCTGGTCTCTCGGATCACCGTAACCTTCACTTGGCCTGGGTAGGTCATTTCATTCATGATCCGTTGTGAGATGCTGAACGAGATTTGCTCGGCCATTTCGTCATTGACCTCCTCGCTGGCCACCATTACGCGCAGTTCGCGACCGGCTTGGATGGCATAGCTCTGGGTTACGCCTGGTTGTTCGAGGGCAATGTTTTCCAAGTCCTTGAGGCGCTGGATATAGCTTTCAACGACCTCACGGCGGGCACCGGGGCGCGCACCAGAAATGGCGTCGCAAACCTGCACGATGGGAGAGATGAGGGAAGTCATCTCGATTTCGTCGTGGTGGGCACCAATGGCATTGAGAACGTCTGGACGCTCGCCGGCCTTTTCGGCGATTTTCATGCCGAGCAGCGCGTGGGGCATTTCACTCTCTTCATCGCTGACCTTGCCAATGTCGTGGAGCAGGCCTGCCCGTTTTGCGGCTTTTGTGTCCAAGCCGAGCTCTGCCGCCATGGTGGCGCAGAGATTGGCCACTTCTCGGCTGTGCTGCAACAAGTTCTGGCCGTAACTGGAGCGGTATTTCATTCGGCCGACCATGCGAACCAACGCATTGGCCATGTTGGGGATGCCCAGATCGATGACGGTGCGCTTGCCAGTCTGCAGAATTTCTTCCTCGATTTTACGGGACGTCTTGGCAACGACCTCTTCAATGCGGGCAGGGTGGATGCGGCCATCTGAGACCAGTTGGTGGAGGCTCAGACGTGCAATTTCCCGGCGGACAGGGTCGAAACAGCTGATGATGATGGCCTCGGGTGTGTCATCTACGATAAACTCAACGCCAGTGGCGGCTTCTAAAGCCCGGATGTTGCGTCCTTCTCGTCCAATGATGCGTCCCTTAATGTCATCGCTTCCGATGTTGAATACCGACACGCTGTTTTCAATGGCGTGTTCAGTGGCCACGCGCTGAATGGTCTGGATGACCACTTTTTTGGCGTCTTGATTGGCACGGCTGTGGGCATCATCCAAGATGTCTTGGACTTGCTGGGCAGCCATGGCCCGGGCGTCACCTAAGATCTGTTCTTGAAGTTCATTCTTGGCAGCATCCACAGACATGCCGGCCACTTCTGAGAGCAGTTTGGCCGCTTGGGTTTGCGTCTTTTCGAGCTCCTTGTGCTTGGCCTCGTTGGCCTTCAGACGCGCCTGGAGGGTCTCCTCTTCGCGCTTGAGGCGGGAGCGGCGGTCTTTGAGCTGCTGGTCGTCGCGATTGAGGTTGCGCTCTTGATTTTTGAGTTTGTCTTCGAGGGCCTGCACTTTGCTGTTGCGGGACTTTAGCTCTTTGCCATGCTCTTCCTTGAGCTTCAAAAACTTCTCTTTGGCCTGGAGGATTTTTTTCTCCTTAATGTTTTCGCCTTTCTGCTCCGCTTCTTTGATGACTTGATCAGCCTTGGATTGCAGCATGCGGTTCAAAAGGGCATATGCCAAGCCTCCTCCTAAGATGAGGCCGGCCAGTGCGCCGATGATATAGGGTATGGGGTCCATGGGGGTCAGGATGTTGGATCCTGTCGGTCCTCCGGAGCAATGCCCGCTTGAGCAAGCAGAGACCGCACTTCTTCCAAGCCATTAAACACTTCGGTGGGGACACCGGTAGGTTCAGGTTTTTCTTCAGAAGGGGCGGAGGCCGCGTCGCTCAGCAACTGCAATGCAGCCATCGCCAAGAGATCTTGACGGTCTGAGACACCGTAATCGCGCTGAAACCGTTGCACAATTTCATCGATTCTTCCTGCTGCATCACGCACGCTTTTCGCTTCTCCATCCGCTACGGTGAGCGGATAAGTGCGTCCTGCAATGGTGACTTGTATGGAAGACTCGTTCATGCGGTCATGATTTCGGCCGAGGCCATGTCCCGGGTGCGGGGCATGAGGGCAATGCACGCGTCAATTTCTTCGACGAGGGCCCTGATGCGTTCACCGACTACGGGATTGGAGGAGTGGACAGGGTTGGGGGTAGGGGTGGGAGCGAAAGAAGGGGCAGCTTCTGCTTTTGCGTCTTGACATTGTGCAAGCTGCATTTCAAGGGCTTGAATGCGCCCTGTTAAACGCGCGTTTTCCTCCGTCAGCTGTTTGCGCTCTGCAATCAGTCCTGACGTTCTCTTTTTGATGTCTTCAAGCACATCGCCCAGCAGGGCGTAATCGGGATGCCGTTTCTCTTCCACGTTCTCAAATTTAACCTTTGCTTTCGAGGGGATGACACCAACGCGGTAATTTGCAAACATGCTACAGGGAATGAATCGGATTTTGGGCGCACGGGCCTTCGTTGTGGCTGGTTTTTTTTGGTGGTGCAGTGGTTTGTGTGCCCAGGATACGCTGCATTCTCCGCTTCCTATTCCGCTCAAGTTTAGTGGCAACTTCGGTGAAATCCGTACAGGACATTTTCACACTGGACTGGACGTTCGAACCGAAGGGCGTTCGGGCATTCCGGTGCTTGCTGCGCATGAAGGCACGGTTTCGCGCATCAAAGTCTCGCACCGTGGCTATGGGTTGGCCCTGTATCTCAATGGTGGAGGCCTGACGAGTGTTTACGCCCATTTGTCCGCGTTTCATCCCGACATCGAACGGTGGCTCAAGTCACAACAGTATGGACAGGAGAAATGGGCCTTCGATGGCCGTCCTTCGGCCGCTTTTTCGTTTTCGGCAGGCGACACCCTGGGGTGGAGTGGCAATACAGGCGGCAGTTTTGGTCCCCACCTGCACTTTGAGTTGAGGGATGCAAAGTCGCAGCGGCCGATGAACCCGCTGCACTGGACGTTCGAGGGTGCTGGAGTTACCCAAGACTTGATACCGCCGGAGTTCAGGGGGGTCTGGGTGATTCCAGAAAATACAGGTACGGTAGAGGGCGGTACAGACCGCTTCCGGTGGACAGCTGCCTACGGCGATGGCCTGCGTGTATCCGGTCCCTTTTCTCTCGGCATTGAAGGTTTTGACAGGCTTGATGGAGAGCGTTTCACACACGGCCCATATGGAGTCGATGTCTGGATGAACGATTCGCTGGTTCACAGCCACAGGATGGACACCTTGGATTTTGCGACCAACAGCGATGTCTCTGCACACATTGATCTGCCTGCATGGCAGGATAGAAAAGGCAGGGTTCACAGGGTGCAGCGGCTGCCGGGAAACCGATTGGACATCTACCAAAAGGCCCCTGTTGGATCGGCTTGCCTGATTGGGCCTGGCGATTCTGCACGCATCGAGGTGCTGCTTCTGGACGCAGCCGGAAACGAAACACAAGCAGGCCTGTGGTTGTGGGGGGACTCTCTTTCTGGCAAAGCAGACAGCCTGCTGGCAGCGCCGCTCGAATACAACCGTTCCCATAAAATAGAGCACGAAGGGATCGTGGTAGAGGTCCCCGCCAATGCCTTGTACGGCGATGCTGCCATTGACATAGAGCACACGGGGCCAGGCACTTTCAAAGTGTGGTCCGAAGCGCGGGTGACCCGGTCAGACTATACTCTCACCGCACCCGTCCCTGTCGAATACATGGGAACAGGGACCCCGATGGTGCTGTGCATTTTGGACCAAGAAGGTGAGGTGAATGGCACTTGGATGTCCGACGAGCACGATGGCTTTGTTCAAGTGCGGCTGGACCGTTTTGGTCGATTCGAACTCAAGCAAGACACGGTAGCTCCGGTATTGGAAGAGCCGCAGTTGGAGGACGGGATATTGACCATCTCGGTTGAGGATGGGTTGAGCGGGATCGACCGTTGGGAGGGTCGCTGCGGCGACCACTGGATGCGCTGGGGATTGGATAAAGGGGTGTTGAGCTATGCGTTGAGTGATGGGGTGCTCGATGGGCGAGAAAAAGAGGAGATCAGGGTGTGGTCAATTGATGCGGCCGGCAACATTGGTCACCGGGTCTTCACCTTGGATGGACTGAAGCCATGAGGCCCGTCAGCGACGCCCGGTCAGGTCAGCGTAATCAAGAAAGTAAATCGCCTTGATCGAAAAGCTGTTGCGGTGGGGCACGCGCAGCACATCATCGAGGTTTTCGGCATAGGTGTCAGGCAGCATGTCGCCCTGGCTTTCCAGCAGGTTCTTCCAGACTACCGATAACTCACTTCCCGGTGCGAAAATCCAGCGAAAAACGCAATCGATGGACCACGCATTGTAGCTGATGTCGTACATGCTGGTGCCGTCGTCGTCGAGGGTAATGTCGTCGGTAGGTTCAAGCAGCCCATTGTTATCCAAGAAGTAAAAGCTGCCGTTTTCTACCCGGCTCCAGTAATGCCGGAGTCGGAAGGTGATGCCCTTGCGGTTGTCCAGCACATAGGAGGCATTTAAAACGTGGGTGCGCGAGTAGTTGTTTCTCTTCGCCCAAAGGCTTTTCGTCTCTCCCAAGGAGGCGCCGTTTGGAAGCGAGTCCACCAAGGCCGACCATCCCCGCTCGTTGAATTTGTCTTGGTGGCTGTACACGTGGCTGACCCGAAAATGGTCGTTGGGACGCCAAATCGGTTCGAGCCTGAAGTTGCGTTCTTTCCAGTCGGGGTACAAAGCGCCGCCTGCATTCCAAGTGCCCACGTCCATGGCGAATTCCCGGCGGTAATCGGTGCTCATAAAGGCATCCCAAGACCACCACTTGGGGATCTGCCAGAACCGGCCTTCCAAACGGGGTGCGAAGTAATCCCGGCCATCATAGGGCATGGTGGTGGCCCCGAATTTGACAAAGTCAAAGCTGGCAAGGAACAGCCTCCATTCCAGGTCGTATTGCTGGCTGACAAAAGAGCGGGGAGTGTGCAGCATTTCCCGCTCAGTACTAAACTCCCACGACATGCTGTTGAAGCCCATGCCCAACACCTCAAAGGGCTGAGGGATGCGGTATTCAATGTTCGCGTAATCCACGGCGGCATTGGGTGCCGACAAGAATCCGATGGCATTCGGGTCGTACTCGGGAGTTTCGGTGTAGTGTCCTGCCGTCCATTGCAGGCGCCCTTTGATGCGGCTGAATTCAAGGGACCAGCCGTGGCCTTCGCCTTCCCCGCTGTTCAGGTCAGACCGCCGGTTGACACCGCCTTGCCCGTAAAGGGACCAGCGTTGGAGTGAATCACGGACTTCAAAGGCGGCACTGCCTACCCAATCATCGCGGCGGTCACCTTCGCGGATGACCTGTCCACTCTGCACAGCGACAAAGCCGTTATTGGGCAGGTTTTGGTCCACAACAGCGACCGAAAAGTCCGTCAGTTCACCGTTTCCATCTTGGGACAGGGCATTGAGGAGCCCCAAGCCCGTGCCGGTTGATGTTCGCCCCGTCACCTTCGAGGCGTTCAGCAGCTGTTCTCCAGCTCCCACCCTGCGGCTGTAGAAGTTGGACGTCTTGTTGAACAGCTCTGTTCCTTCGGTAAAGAACTGCCGGTTCTCGTTGAAACGGACCTCGTAAGGACTGAGGTTGAGCACAAGGTTGTCCGCTACGACCTGGCCGAAATCTGGGACCAGTGTCATGTCCAAGGTGAACGCTTCGCCCATGCCGACCTTGAGGTCGAGGCCTCCATTCACGGCCACATTGGTTTGTCCATCCTCGGCATTGATGTAAGTGCTCGCATAGGGATACAGGCTGAACCGCGGAGGTGGGGCGATACCTTGAATGCCAGTTAAGAGCCCCCCTTGGTTCATCAGGCCCTCTTGGTTCGGGTCCATCGCCCGCCACACATAATCGGAACGGTAGCGCCGGATATAGCGGTAAAAGTTCATGCCCCATTGCTGCTCTTCTTCTCCTTGGTCAGTAAAGCGAAAAACAGACCATGGCAGGGCAAATTCAGCGGTCCAACCGTCTGCATCTATCCGACATTCAGATTGCCAAACGGCATTCCAACTTCCATCCGATCCATCGGTGGTGAGCAGCTCGTCCGACTGCACGCCATCGGGTGTCACAGAGAAGCGCACCCCATTCACGCCATCGTCAAAGCAATTGAACCAGATACCAAACACATCAGTGTTGCCACCGCCATCCCGTTGAATCAGTTGGTGTAGAATGCTGTCCGGAGCGGAGTCCCACATGCGGGCACCGATGTAGAGGGCACGGTCATCAAAGGCAAACCTGACTTCGGTTTTTTGCTTGGGGTCGGCAAAAGGGACAGGCTTGAATTCGTGAAGCTCGGTCTCTGGTCTGATGCTTTGCCAAGCAGCATCGCTCAGATCCCCATCGACCACAATGGATTGCTCCTCAACCTGAATGGCCTCTGCTTTGGGCTTTCGGGGCAATTCAACTGGCCAGTTTTGCGCTTGACTGGTATGGATTCCAGCCCATTGGATGAGGACCAAAATGGCCAGTGGGGCCAGTTTCAACTGTACAGGTGCGTCCATGGAACTTAAATCCGGTGGCAAAATTACACCCTACTGCCCGGCTTGTTCACTGGTCACTTGTAGACGCCTTGCTTATCGAGGGCTTTTCTGTAGCGCCGGGCATTGCGTTCATGTTCCCGATTGGTCTGTGCAAATGCATGGTAACCACTAAAGTCCTCCCTTGCACACATGAAGATGAAGTCATGCTCTTCGGCGTTGAGCACAGCGTTTAAGTAGGAGGGCTCCGGAAAATTAATGGGGCCGGGAGGCAGGCCCGCATTCTGATAAGTGTTGTAAGGGCTGTCAATTTTTCTGTGCACGTTCAGCACACGGCGAATCGAAAAGTCTCCCAAGGCATAAATCAGGGTGGGGTCCGCTTGCAGACGCATGCCTTTTCGCAACCTGTTCAGATACAATCCCGCCACGGTAGGAGCTTCGTCCATTCGGGACGTTTCGGACTTTACGATTGAAGCCAAGACCCCGACTTCTTCGGGGGTCAGGCCCAGCGCTTCGGCTTGAGCCCGCTTCTCCAAAGACCACCAGATTTTCCACTCCCTCACCATGCGGTCTACAAATTCTGGGGCCGCAATGTCGAACCACATCTCATAAGTGTTTGGTATGAAGCGTGTTCTGAAGGCCTCTACATCTGTTCCATTCCGGGCGGCAGTCAGGGGGTCGGTCATGGCTGCGAGGATGTCACCTGGATTCAACGCCAGTTGATCGGCCACCGTTTCTGCCACATCAGAGGGGAGACGGGCAGCATTGAAGCGCACCCGGACTGCCTCACGCGCCCCTGATCGCAAGAGCCTCGCCAGACCTCGGTTGTCTAGGCCATTGGGGATCATGTATCGACCAGCACGCAGTCCTCCCTCGACATCCCATCCCCTCCAACTGAGGTATCGGCTAAAGGACGCGGCATTGCGGACGCGTCCTTCTTGTGCGAGCTGCGCTACTGCGCTGTCGGCAGAAGTTCCTGGGTCGAGAATGTACCTCCCTTCCGATTCCAGCGAATTTGGGCGAAAGGCGGTGTTCCATGCCCATCCCCCAAAACCTAGCGCAGCCACCAAAATGACGGCGCCCATTTTTAGCACCTTTGACCCTTTCCGAATCATGCGTCATCTGTATTAAAGGTGCGCTGAAACAACACTGCATCGTGCCAGCCTTCTTGGGTCCTGGTCCAGTCTTTGAACCGTCCCACTTCGTCGAATCCGTTGGATAAGAAGAGCTGGCAACTGGGACCGTTGTGTGCGTGCACCTGGGCATGCAATCCCCTTAAAAGCAATACCGACTCGGCATGCTCTACAGCAATGGCCAGTGCCCGGCCTGCGGAGCCTTTGCCCCTGTGGTCGGGATCAATCAGGATGCCGATGCCCGAGCGCTGATGAAGGGCAGAAAATTCATACAAGTCCACCGCTCCAATGGGTTTGCCCCGTTCTTCAACAACCCACCTCAGCTGCCCTGCTGTGTAAAGGTCTTGGTGCCCCTGACACAGCGCTTCCAAGGCGGCGCGCGAGTATGGGGCGATGGTGCCGCTCACTTGCCAATGCTCCGGTGCATTTTCCCAACGCATCATCCAATCGACATCCTCGGGTTCGAGGGTGCGAAGTCGGGTGGGGCCGTTGCGGAGCAAATCTTGGGGAAGGGCCATGGCGGTGAAAATACTTGGACAATCCGGTTTTGGGCCATGTTGTGCGGCGCTCGGGGGATGTATTTTCGCACCATGCCCTTTTCAAAGATGCTCGCACGCCTTTCGGTCCTCGCTGTTGTGGCTGTTCTGGCTGGTGGTTGCACCATCAACAGGAACATCATGTTCCGCACACCTTCGGACTTTGCTTTCGATGCATTCAGTCCAGTATCCGATGTGAATTACCGCATCGCACCCAATGA